>PLEX01000225.1 GCA_003136575.1 Bryobacterales bacterium
GCACCGTTGTGATCGGCGTCGAGGATAAGTCGAGGCATGTGCGCGGCGTTCCCGACCCGCTCGTGGGAGGAAGAGAGAATTGCAAACCTGGTCTCGGATTCCATACGCCCGCGGCTGATTCCGGAGATAGAAGTGGCGCTGTGGCGGAATCTGAGCGTACTGACTTTGCAGGTTACCCCAGCAACACNNTACGAACCGAAAGGCCGATTCGATACAGATCGAGGAGTTGAGACGGTGGAATCCGGCGACTTCGTTCGACGAGAGGGCGATCCCCGATCTGAACCCGGAAGCAATAGACTTCCGAGCTGCTTCCGAGTTGTTCGCACCCTGGCGAAAACTGACTCCGCAAGCCATGAGCACGCTGCGGCTGACGACGGAGCACCAGGGCCGTCAGACGCCAACCATAGGAGGACTGCTTCTTTTCGGGAAAGACAGGTTTGCCCGGTTCCCGGATGCCTGGATCCGGGTGGGCCGCTTCGCGGGAACGAACCGGGTCCGGCTGATCGACTCGGCGGAGATCCGGTCTTATCTGCCGCGCGCGGCGGAGGAGGCAGTCGAATTCGCGAAAAAGCACCTGACGCGTGAATCGATAGTGGAAGGGCTGCGCAGGGAGGATCGCTGGTCGGTTCCCCTGGTCGCGATCCGGGAGGCGCTCATGAACGCCGTCGTTCATGCCGACTATGCTCAGCAAGGCGCGCCCATCCGCATGGCCCTGTTCGACGACCGCATTGAGATCGAGAATCCTGGTCTGCTGCCATTCGGCCTGACGATCGAGGACATTCTTCAGGGCGTGTCGAGGCTGCGGAATCGCGTGATTGGGCGGGTCTTTCACGAACTGCATCTGATCGAACAATGGGGCAGCGGCATTCAGCGCATGGCGGCGGCCTGCCTGGAGGCGGGGCTGGCGGTTCCGCGGTTCGAAGAGATTTGCACGCATTTTCGTGTGACGATCTTCAATTCACGGGTCAGGCCGGCCCAGGCCGATGAAACGGATGTGCGAATCCTTGGTCTGTTCACGGATGGAGAGGCTCGGTCGACGTCAATCGTGGCGAAACGTATCGGGATTTCGCAGCGGGCCACGTTGACAAGGCTGAAGGCGTTGACGTCGCGGGGACTTCTGGTCGAGATTGGCACAGGGCCGCACGATCCGAGGCGCCAGTACGCGGGGCTGGCTGCTCCGGGGAGTTTGGCTTCGGACGCTGCCGGATCGGGAAATGCCGCCGGTCGGTTGAAACGTCGCAGTAAGAGGGGGACGCGAAGGTGAACGCACCCGACAACGAGCGCAGCGTAGAAACCGCGATTCACGGCCGATTTCTGATGGTCCCGCCGGCGACGGCCGGGCCTGCGCCGATACTGGTTGGCTTTCATGGATATGCCGAGAACGCCGATCTGCACCTGGAGCGGCTCCGAGCCATTCCCGGAAGACNNAGCAGAAGCGATCGCTGGCTGATCGTCTCCATCCAGGCGCTTCACCGCTTTTATCAGCGGAGGACGAACACGGTGGTCGCGTGCTGGATGACGCGGCAGGACCGCGAAGCCGCGATCGCTGACAACGTTGCCTACGTGACGAAATGCATGGATGCGGTTGCGGCGGAATACCCGACGCTGCCGACGGTTGTGTTTGCAGGGTTTTCCCAGGGAGTCGCCATGGCATTTCGCGCCGCGGCCAGCGCGGCGCAGCGGACTATCGGCGTGATTGCGGTTGGCGGCGACATTCCGCCGGAGATCGCGCCGTCCGCGCTTGAACGGGTATCGGCCGCACTGCTCATTCGCGGCGCAACCGACAATTGGTATTCGGAGAAACAATTCGCCGAAGACGAACAGCGCCTCCGGCACAGCGCCGTGGCCGTTCGGGCCGTTACGCTCAACGCGGGACACAATTGGGCAGGCGATCTCAATTTGCCGGCCTCGCAACTTCTTCAGGAACTGGCCCGTTGATTCCGTGCCGAACCGGTGTCCGATCGCGAGGGGATTCGCAGCCTGGCGCTGGCTCAGGCCGCGGGCTGGCCAATATGCGTGGCGATGAACCACTTGTATCCGAAAGGATCGCGTACGCCCGCCATGCGATCGCCATACGGCTGATCCGTGGGTTCGCGCAGACTCGTTGCGCCCGCCGCCAGTGCGCTCGAGTAAACCGCATCGCAATGCTCCGTGTAGATCAACAGACTCGCCGGCGACCCGCCGAAATGCTCAATGCTCATGGCGTCCATCTCCGGCGCTTCGTCGGCCATCATGACGACCGAATCGCCGATTTGAATCTCCGCATGAGCGATTCGGCCATCCGGGCGAGCCATTCGAAGCTTTTCTTTCGCGCCGAAGGCTTTGCAGCAAAACGCTATGGCTTCGGCGCAGTTTTTGAACATCAGGTACGGCTGGATGCTGTGGTAGCCGTCGGGTATCGCTATTACTGAGGACATTTCGTCCCTCCTTCTTCTGTTGACCACGCACGACCTGGCCGTGCCACGCGGCTTTGCCGGTGTTCGTGAATTGCCTGGCCTTGTTCGCCGCGGCCCGTGCGCTCTACAGCAATTCTCCGTCATCTTCCCGCGCGCCGGATTGTAAAAAACTTACCATGTCATCCAGCGGCCGGGCGTCAGAGCAGGGGAATGTGGTTGATGTGCGGCGTCGCCCTGGCCATGTACTCGGTCGGCGTGAGCCCCGAGAACGACCGAAAATCATGGATGAAGTGCGCCTGATCGTAGTAGCCGCATTCGAGCGCAATATCGGCCCAGTTCATTTCTTCTCTTTGCCGGATCGTTTGAAGAACCTGCTGGAAACGCCGCACGCGTGAAAAGACCTTCGGAGTCAGCCCGACCTCGGCGTGGAACAGTTCGATAAATCGCCGCGAACTCAATCCTGTTCGCTCGATCACGGTACCTACACGCCCCGCGCTTCCCGCCAACTGCAACTGCCCGATGCCATATCCGACGGCGGGGTGGAGTTGAAGAGGCCGAACAAGTTGCGCCATCAGACGGCGTTCCAGAATACGAAACATCGAATCAACATTGGGCGCGGCCAGAAGCCGTTCGCGCATTTCGCCCGCCCGTCCGCGCCAGAGTTCCTCCAGGTCGACGGTAATTCCCTCCGTTTCCGACGATGGCACGCGCAGGAAAGGGAACACTCCTCCGGGCAGGAATTGTATCCCGGCGACGCGATCCTGTTGATCCGTGTCGATCACGAAACAGTCCGCACGCGCGCCCGCGAGCACGGCGGCGGAATAGCTCTTGCGGAGGCTCAGATCGCGCGGATCGTAGAGCTGAATCGTATCGTGTCCGAGGTCGAAGACGATTGAAGGTTCACCGGTCGGGAGCAGCTTTTCGAAGGAGCGCGCGCAAGGTACATCGCCGGAGCCGGCTGGACTAGAGGTTCGTCCGGAGTGCGGCGCCGTGTCCCGCAGCGGCGCTGGCGCTACTGAATCCCTGGAGTGGCTTTCTCCGGCACCTTGGGCATACCAGAAACAACGCACGAATGCCGAGAGCGGCGGGCGCGGAATGTATCGGCGGGTGAGCATAATCATCTTCACCAGGGCTGGCGTGGGGCGTAGTTGTCCGCCATGATGTAAAGGATGTCTGGTCGGGGAGTGCCCGGTGGCCCGCCCGGGATTGCCTTACGACAACACAGTTGATTCTACTCCAATGCGGATCTTTGCAACACGGAGGATTCGGCCCCGGGGACTGCCCCCTTCGGCTGGTTACTGCGCGTTCGCTGCCGTGGTCAGAAACGCGTCGGCGTGAATTCGGGTTGACGGCGTCCCCGCCTGAAAAAGGTTGCGCCGCGCGGCGCGGACGAAATCGGGATTGCCGCACAGATAAACACGGCAGGATTTCACATCCTCGATCTGCGAAACGAGCAGGGGTTCCAGATTTCCAGAGAGGAAGCCAGGTTGCCCCGAATCCCGGCGCGTCACCGGATGGTAGTGGAGATTCCCGACTTCGGCGGCAAGCGAACTCAACCGGGAGTGCATGTAGAGGCCTTCGGCATCTCCGGCCGCGTGGAACACATGGATTGGCGCTTTGTGTCCCGAGCGGATCGCCTCGCAGGCGATGCCATAGAGCGGGCCGAGTCCGGTTCCCGTGCCGGCCAGGAGCAGAGAATAATTGGGTTCGTTCGCCCGGTGATAGCATTCTCCGGCCGGTCCGCGAACGACAACTTCCGCGCCGATGGTCTCAGGCTCAATCAGCCACTGGCTCATTCGTCCGCCGGGCATCAGCTTCACGTGGAACTCAAGGCGCGCATCGCCCGGGACGTTGGTAATCGAATAGCTGCGCTTCAGGCCGTCGGGCCGAATCAGGACCACGTACTGCCCGGCCTGGTACTCAAACGGCGCGCGAGTTTCCACGGTTACGAGCACCACGTCGGAGGCAAGGCGTTCGACGTTGGCGATTCTCGCGCGAACATCGTCATCGGGCGGTTGAGCCGAGATCTCCATGTCGTCCACGGGCCGGCAAACGCACGCGAGGAAGTAGCCGGAGCGTTTCAGGGAGTCGCGAAGTCCGCGCTGGGACGCCGGGGTAAGCGAACCGGAGGTGGCGCGCAGCAGGCAGGTCTGGCAGGCACCGGACCTGCAGCTATAGGACGCATCGATGCCGGCCCGGAGCATGGCGTCAAGAACGGTTTCGCCGGATACAAGCGGGATCGGCGTTCCCTCAAAGCGAATCGTGTGAGGGGACGAACTCAACGGCCAGCGACCTCGCGGGCTTGTGTTTCGCCGATAATGCGGCCGGTCCGTGCGCGGTTTATGGAAAGCGGGGCCATGCCGATGCGGTCGAAAATGGTTTGCGCGGGCCTCATGTCGAATCCGATTATACAGGTGCTTCGCGTGGTGTCAGAGCCGAAACTTCTCCAGAATGGATTCAAATTGCCGGGCGATGCTGTCCCAGCCGAACTTCGTGGCGACCAGGTTCCACGCTGCTTTGGCCTGACTCGCGCGTCGGCCTGGATCGCCGAGCAATTGCAGGCACGCTGCCGCAAGATCGGAGGGTGAATCGGCTATCAGAATGTCTTCGGGAGGATGGACCTCCAGCCCTTCAGCCCCAACCGTCGTCGACACCGCGGGAAGCCGCGCCGCCATCGCTTCGTATATCTTCATCCGCGTTCCGCCGCCGATTCGAAGCGGCACTACGGAGACGGCTGCTTGCCAGAGATAAGGCCGGACGTCGGCGACCGTGCCGGTCACCTGGATCAGCGGATCGCGTTCGGCGAGCGCGAGAATTTCCCGCGANNAGGGCGCGAGAATTTCCCGCGTGGGCGTGCGGCCCACGATGGTGAGCTTGCAGGCCGGACGGCTGCGGCGAATCTCCGGCAACACTTCAGCGCAGAAATAACGAATGCCGTCGATGTTCGGCAACCAGTCCATCGAGCCGACGAAGACCAGGCCATCGCGTGTGCTCTCATGCGACGGCGTAAAGGTCTCCACGTCTACTCCGGTCGGGATAGAAGATACGCCCTCGACGCCGAACATTTCCCCCATCTGCGCCGCGTCTTCGCGCGAGACAGCTATTACGTGGCGAGCCGCGCGGCAGACTCTTCTCTCGAATTCGAACATGCGCTTCGCCTGAAGATCCAGATAGATTCGCTCCGGAGCGGTCCGCGCGTTTTCGGCCATTCTGCGCCAGATCATGGTTTCGACGTTGTGCTGAAAGACCACGCACGAAGTCAGCGAAGGAAGGTTGGGCGCGGGCGTAATGAAGTCGCACACGATGCTGTCGAAACGTTCCCTCGCGATCAGGTCCGCGAGCAACTTCGACATGGCCGCCGAGCGATAGCGGGATATTGCGACCGGCTCGCTTGAAAACAGTCCTTTCGCCAGCTGAGCCGCGAAGGCCAGGGACGTCCGCGGCGGGGCGACGTGAGGCAAGAAGCGCAGCCTGGAGCAATACTCGCCCGCACGCTTCGGCCCTTCTCCGTCTGGATTATTCTCGAAGCCGGCGTAATGGACCTCATGCCGGAGGTGTATCCGCTTGAGCATTTCCACAGTCCGAATATGCCCACCCTTCGTAGTGGGGTGCAGCAGGTCGGACTTCACCCAGAGGATTTTCATGCGGAGGGCAACGCCGCCGCCGGCTCGTTCAAGCGTCGCTCGTTCAACCACCGCTCGCGCCTTCCCGTCATGAAAATGTCGCCCCA
Source organism: Bryobacterales bacterium (assembly GCA_003136575.1). Taxonomy (GTDB): domain Bacteria; phylum Acidobacteriota; class Terriglobia; order Bryobacterales; family Bryobacteraceae; genus BOG-234. The sequence continues at coordinate 6,127 of PLEX01000225.1, forward strand.
GATTCTCAGGTTAAGCAGGTTCCAGATTCGATCCGTCCCGTCGTGCGAACCGGCGAGGTGCCGGTCGACGAGCGAACGTACCTCATCCATATCGCAGTACTCTGCGATCAGGGTATCGGGTTCGAGCAACGAATCGAGCAGGGGCTTCGCCTTCGGCTGCCGGAGCCATTGGCGCAGCGGCGTGGGAAAACCCATTTTGGCGCGATGCACGATACCGGCCGGAAGCAAATCGGCAACCGCTTCCTTGAAGACGTACTTGCCGACCTTGCCGCGAATCTTCATGTATTCAGGCATGGAGGCGGCGAACTCGACGAACGTATGGTCGAGGAAAGGCACCCGGCTTTCGATCGACGACGCCATGCTCATTTGATCCTGTTTCATGAGGAGCTCGACAAGGTAAGCTTTCTGGTCGGCATAGAGCATGCGGTCGACAAGCCCGGCGTCCGGGCGCGCGTTCCAATAACTGAGGAATGAATCGTATTCGTTGCCCGAAGGTTGCCGCAACAGTTCACGGCGTTCGGCCGAAGAAAACGGCGAATAGAAATTATCAACGAACAGGGACTCGATCGACTCTTCGCGTCCGAGGAAGCTGTGCGAAATCTTGCGGCGCAAATCGCCGGAGAGCAACCCGCTCGTCGCGAGAAACGCGCGCACGCCGCGGCGAATGGGCGACGGCACGACGTGTTGCCACGCGCTGAGAAGGCGCAGATTAAGGCGCGTCCAGTTGTAGCGGCTGTATCCGGCGAATAATTCATCGCTTCCTTCGCCCGTGAGAACGACCTTCACATGTTTTGCGGCAAGTTCCGCCACAAAATACAGCGACACGCTCGAAGGCCAACTGGCGGGTTCGTCTTCATGCCATATGACGCGGGGCAAGGCGGCGAAAAAATCGTCCATGCCGACCACAACCTGGTGATGATCTGTGCCGATTGTTCGCGCCACTTCGGCTGCGTAGCCAAGTTCGCTGTAAGCCGTCTCTTCATAGCCGACCGAAAAGGTCTTCAGCGGCGAATTCGTCATGCGCCGAATCAACGCGGCGATAGCGCTTGAATCGACGCCGCCTGAAAGGAACATGCCGAGCGGAACGTCGCTCATCAGGCGCATGCGCACGGTGTCTTCGAAACGGCGACGCGTTTCATCGATCCATTCCCGTTCGGACCTTTTTTCGGGTGCGTTTGCGGGCCGGGGCACATCCCAATAGCGGCGAATCCGCGGAGCCGGAGCCGGGGCACCGCAATCGAGAATGAGCGTGTGACCCGGCATCAGCTTACGAATGCCGGCGAACATCGTCTCCTCTCCGCTGGTGTAGCCGAACGCGAGGTATTCGGGAAGAGACGATTCGCGAAACGACGCCGAGATTGCCGGGTGCCCGAACAGCGCCTTGATCTCCGAAGCGAAGGCAAAGACCGCTCCATCCCAGTAGTAGTAGAAGGGCTTAATGCCCAGCCGGTCACGCGCGCAGAAAAGGCGGCGATTCGTTTTGTCCCAGACGGCGAAGCTGAACATGCCCCGGAAGCGGTCGACACAATCGGCGCCGAACTGTTCGTAAGCGTGCAGGATGGTCTCGGTATCGCAGTGCGACCGGTAACGATGCCCGGCTTGTTCCAGTTCCGGGCGCAGATCGGCGTGGTTGAAGATCTCGCCGTTGTAAACGATCCACAGGTCGCCGGTTTCGTTTGCCATGGGCTGGTGGCCGGCGGAAGATACGTCGACGACACTCAGGCGGCGATGGCCGAGGGAGGCGTAATCGTCGTGCCAGAAGCCGGTGTCGTCGGGGCCGCGGTGAGCGATGACTTCGGTCATGCGCCGAAGAATAGCCCGGTCGTTACGTTCGCCGCAGGCCGAAACGCAGACGAAGCCGGCAATGCCGCACATAGCACCAGTGTAGCGGCTGAAGCGTTTCTCAATTACGCCGGATTCCGAAACAAGCCCGTTGCTCCAGGCAATCCTGTAAAATGGAGGCTAACCAATATATGACTCTTGAAGAACTCGACCGCGAATACGCTCCGCTCCGTGAACAGGCATCTGCCGTTCGGAGTTATCTTTGACGCGGCCAGGAAGACGAAACAAATAGACAGCCTGGCGGAACAAATCGCCTCGCCGGATTTCTGGTCGAACCCCGAGCGGAGCCAGAAGGTCATGCAGGACCGCAAGCGGCTCGAAGAAGCCGTCGAGTCCGACGCGCAAATTGCCGGTCTCACCGACGACATCGATACCCTTTTCGAACTGGCGCGGGAAGGCGAGCCAGTCATTCCCGACATCGAGCGGGAGATGAAAGGCTACGGTGAATTGCTGACGAAGCTCGAAACGCAGATGCTTCTTTCGGGCGAGAACGCGTCGCTGCCGGCCATCGTCACGATCCATCCGGGCGCGGGCGGCACCGAGTCGCAGGACTGGGCCGAGATGCTGATGCGGATGTATCTGCGGTGGTGCGAGCGCAATAAGTTCGGCACCGTCATTACGGACAGGCTGGAAGGCGAAGGCGCGGGCATTAAGTCGGTGACGTTCGAAGTAAATGGTGTGAACGCCTATGGGCTGTTGCAGTCGGAAATCGGCGTGCATCGCCTGGTACGGATTTCGCCGTTCGATTCGGCTGCGCGCCGCCATACGTCGTTTGCGTCCGTCTTTGTGTTTCCGCAGATCGACGACGAGATNNATTGTGGTGCAGTGCCAGAACGAGCGTTCGCAGCATAAGAATCGCGACAGCGCCAGGAAGCAACTGCGCGCGCGGTTATATGAGTTCGAGCTGGAAAAGAAGCGCGAAGAGACCCGCAAGACGGAAGCGTCGAAGCTGGAGATTAACTTCGGCAGCCAGATCCGCAGCTACGTTCTGGCGCCGTACCGGATGATCAAGGATCATCGCACGAAGCTTTCCATTGGAGACGTGGACAAGGTGCTCGATGGCGACCTCGAAGAGCTCCAGCACGCGTTTCTGGTGTGGCGCAAAACCGGCAGGACGGCAGGCGCCGGTGCCGACGATATCGAGGATTAACCGCCGATGGCTTATGCTTCGGCGCTGGATATCGCGCAGGCTGCGGAACTGCTGCGGGCCGGCGGGCTGGTGGCGATTCCGACCGAAACCGTGTATGGCCTTGCGGCGAACGCTCTCGATGAAGCCGCAGTTCGGCGAATTTTCGCCGCGAAGGGAAGACCTTTTTCGAGTCCTCTGATCGTTCACGTTTCCGATTTGGATATGGCGCGCGAACTCGTACGCGAATGGCAGGAGAAGGCGGACGCACTGGCGGCGAAGTTCTGGCCCGGGCCGCTGACGATCATCGTGCCGAAAAGCGGTCGGGTTCCGGATGTTGTGACGGCGGGGCTGCCGAGCGTTGCGTTGCGCATGCCGGCCCATCCCGTGGCCCTGGCTGTAATTGCGGCGTCGCGGGTTCCGCTGGCCGCGCCGAGCGCGAATCGCTTTACGCAGCTGTCTCCTACCAAGGCGCAACATGTCCGCGATGGCCTCGGCGATGCGGTCGATTTCGTGCTCGATGGCGGACCGTGCAGCGTAGGGATCGAGAGCACAGTCGTGTCTCTGGCGGGACCGGTGGCGAGAATACTGCGGCCGGGCATGGTGTCGCGAACACAGATTGAGGACGCGATCGGGCCAGTGGAAGTTGGTACGGGCGCGGAATCGCCAGGACAGCATCCGAAGCACTATAGTCCGCGTACAAGAGTTGTGATCGGAGAATCGCCTCCGGAGGGGCGTGGAGTTCGGCTCGACTCGGCCAACATGCCAGAGGGTACGGGCGCTTACGCGGAACGGCTCTACGGGATGCTGCATGAACTGGATGGGCAGGGCTACGACTGGATCGCGATTGAGTTACCTCCGGATAGGCCGGAGTGGGCCGGCGTCCGGGACCGGATCATTCGTGCAGCAAACTGACTCAGTCGGTTACGATTGACAGTATGTCACGATGTCCGGATTGCGATGGCGGTAAGTGTCCCATGTGCTACGGCACCGGAACGAACGTCCACCTCAACAGCAGCCGTCCCGATTGCGAAAGGTGCAACGGTTCGGGCATTTGCCCGAGTTGTGGCGGGCGCGGGAGCGGGTTATACGGTTCGGACCCGGAAAAGCCCCTGTCGATCCTGAACCCGTGACGTCGGCCCTGTCACGTTTGCTGCCCGCAATGAGAGCGGAATCAATCGTTGGCGCGTGCCGTGCTCCAGACGGCACCATGAAAACCTACAAGATTTGTTTCACTCTGCTCCCTCTCATTGCGGCCGGTTTCCTCGCCGGCTGCTCGAACGCACCCGCAAAATCGCCTGACATTTCCGACAGCCTCCGCCATTCGCTGGATTCGGCCGGACTCAAAGCCGTTTCCATGCAACAGGATCGGGAGAAAGGCGTCATAACCCTCAGCGGAAATGTTCCCTCCGACAGCGATAAGACTCAGGCCGAATCGATAGCCATGTCCGTTGCCGGCGGGCAGGTTGTTGCAAACCAGATTGCGGTGGTGCCGACCAACAATGCGGCCGCCGCGAAAACCGTCAACTCGGACTTCGACAACGGGATCGGCGAGAATCTGGATGCGGCTCTCATCCAGAACAATCTTCGAAAGAATATCAACTTTCTGGTAACGAGCGGCGTGGTTACACTGCGGGGCGATGTGGCCTCCGATTCCGCCCGTGCCCAGGCGGCGAGCGTGGCAGCCTCCGTACCCAATGTGAAGCAGGTAGTAAACGAACTGCAGGTGAAAAATCAAAAAGCCACCTCAAACTGAAGATACTCGTCCGCCGTGGATTTGGGCGGAGTGGTTCAGCGACGATTGCCGGTCGAGTGACGACGGGCGGTCGTAAACCCAGCAACTTTCCATCGCACCGTGGACGCTCCCCGCACCCTGCGCTTCGTCTTTGTTATCTTCCGGCGAACAACTTGGGTGCGGGCGAATTCCACTCGGCCCCAGACGTGCTGCTTTGACTCTCGGAAGAGGAGAAATAACAATGTCGTCGAATACGGCCGTTTACGGCCTCTATAAGGATCGGACCGGCATCGAAGAAGCCGTCAGCGCCCTGAAACAGGGTGGCTTCCGGAACACGGACATTTCCGTGCTTTTCCCCGATAATCAGGGATCGAAGGATTTTGCGATCGATAAAGGCACCAAGGCACCCGAGGGCGCAGTGGCGGGGGGCGGCTCGGGCGCTCTCGTCGGCGGCGCGCTCGGCTGGCTGGCGGGAGTCGGGTTGCTGGCGATCCCAGGAGTAGGTCCTTTCATCGCGGCCGGGCCTTTGATGGCGCTCCTTGCCGGTGTCGGCGTGGGAGGAGCGGTGGGCACCATCGTGGGTGGATTGGTCGGGATGGGAATGCCGGAATATGAAGCGAAGCGTTATGAAGGCCGCATCAGAGAGGGCGGTATTCTGCTATCCGTCCACTGCGACAGTTCCGAATGGGTGAAGCGGGCAGAACAACTGCTGAAGAATACCGGCGCTGACGACATCGCATCGGCGAGCGAAGCGACGGCCGATTTTCTGGTCTCCGATAAGCCCTCGCCGCGTGCGGCCACTCAAGGCTCGTTGTAAGAAAGTTTTCAGGAAAAGGAAGAAAAACATGAACAACCCGAGATCTCAGGACCCGACGGAAGACGTCAGAAAACGAACCGCCGAAACACTCGAATCGGCCGCGGATTCGGTTCGGGCCGCGGGCCACGAAGGCGCCGACGCGTTAAAAAACTTCGCAACCGATGCCGGAGGGCGGTTGGATTCGACAGCCGATTACGTCCGCACCTTCGCCGGCGGCGACGTACTGGGCAATCTGCGGCATAAGGTGCGAGGCAACCCGGTGGGCAGTCTGGCTGTGGCGAGCGCTATCGGGCTTGTGGCAGGTATCTGCTGGCGCGGTTCCTGCAGGCGAGCTCACGTGGCTGGCTGACCTGCGCAACGCCGAATCGCAGATGGGCGGCGGAGCGGGTCAAGAAAGTGCCTTCGCACTGCGGCATTGCGTGTCGTTCATTGCAGAGTGAACGAAACGTATCCCAGCGTGCCATCGTGCTCGGTCAGCAGCGCGACCGGATTGCCCGGCTGCAGCTTCGACAGAGCTGTGCGCAATTCGGCCAGCGTTCGGACCTTGTCTCCGTTCAGCTCATAGATCACGTCGCCGGGCTGCAACCCGGGATTCAGCGCCGCGAACTCGGCTGGTATCGCCGCTACGACGACTCCGTAGAGACGGCGCGCGTCGGGCAGGTCCGGGGTTACCTTTTCGTCCAGCGTCATTGCCAATATGCCCAGTTCGCGCACAAGGTTGGATTGACCGTTCACCAGGTCCGCCAATGCGAGAGGCGAATTTGGGCGCTCCAATACTGCGACCTTCATTTGCAGCCGTTCTCCGCCGCGGAGGACGTCGATAGCGATCGTGTCGCCGATTGCAGCCTGCAAAACGGCATTCTGCACCTGGCGGGCCTGAGTTACCGGCCTACCGTCGATGGCGAGTACAATATCGCCTTGCTCGATGCCAGCCGCCTGTGCCGCGCCGTGCGGCAGCACGTCGGCCACGATCACGCCGGGGTGGCGGTTCAGGCCGAGAGCCTGCGACATCAGCGGGTCGATGTCCTGCGCCACCACGCCAATCGTGCCCCGATGCACATGGCCTTCTTTGCGAAGCTGCTCGTAAACGTGCCGGACCACATTGGAAGGAATAGCGAAGCCGATGCCCTCGCTGCCTCCGGAACGGGAATAGATCATGGTGTTGATGCCGGCGATCCTGCCGTCCGCATCGAGCAGGGGTCCGCCGCTGTTGCCGGGGTTGATGGGTGCGTCGGTCTGGATGTAAGAGAGGGGCTGCGACGGGTTCAATTGGCGGGCCGTCGCGCTGACGAAACCGACTGTCAGCGTTTCTTCCAAACCGAGGGGGCTTCCCAGCGCGAATACGATCTGACCCTGCTTAAGCGCATCGGAATCGCGGAAGCTCAACACGGGAAGGTTTGAAGCTTCGATCTTCAGGACGGCCAGGTCGGTGTCCTTGTCCATGCCGACGATACGGGCCGGATAATGCCTGTGGGCATCCTTGTTGGCCGGGTCCGTCATGTCGGCGACGCTGACGTCTATGTCCCTCGACCCTTCGGCCACATGCGCATTCGTGACGATGTAGCCGGTTGTATCGACGATCACGCCGGAACCGCTGGCGGACTGTTTGGCGAAGAGCCCGGCGCGGCCGTCGTCTTCGTCCGAAACCAGGGCGCGCGTGCGGACCTCGATCTGCACAACCGCGGGACTGGCGGATACACACAGCTCTTCAATGGCTGCGCTGAACTCGGCAAGAACGGCGGTGTGAGTGCGAGGCGTCTGGGCGCTCGCCATGGCAAGGGGGATCAAGGCGGCCAGAAGCACGGCGAATACCTTTGCTGAGCCGGAGATGCCGTGTAGGCGCCGCGTCGACTTCTCGCGGACCGCGGCAGGAGTGAGCGAGACTTCAGACTCTTCAGCGCTTCTGGTGTGCGGGTGCATGGCTTCACGATACCCCGAGCGGTGTTCGCCCGCAATCCGGTCAACGACTCGGGTCAATTGCGAGGGATGTTCTTGAGGCGACGCTGGCGGCGGAGCGGAGGCGGATTGACGAAATCGGAAACTGCGAGGCGAGGCGTGTTTTCAATACACATCGTTACGCCTGCTACTCAGATCGGAGAGCCGTGGATCGAATTGAAACGGAGTCGGCTCGGCCACTGAAGGCTGTAATATCCGGCGTGAGTCGGGTTCAGCAAAACGTTAGACTCGTGCGGGATGACGGCGGATTGCACCCGGATCGCCAGCTGTTCGGCCGTCGCCACCCACAATTGCCCCGCCTCCCGATATGACGAAACGCGGTTGATATCCGAGGATTCCAGGATCTCCGGGACTCTTCCCAACTCCGTCCAGGACCAGACGTAGTCGGCAGGCAGATCCGCCTTGTCGAGGTGCACGAGGATTTCGAGGCAAGCTAACGATAGGTGCTGCGCGGTGTTACTTTGATTGTGTCGGCCAGCGGCCCTCTATGAACGCGACGAAACCATCGCCCGAGATCGCGAATCATCTTGCCACCGTCCGCCGGAAGCGCGGGCTATCGGCGGCGTGGCTGGCTACGGCCGTGGGTGTGAGCCGCCAGACGATTTACGCGATCGAGGCCGGCAGCTACATTCCGAATACGGTTGTGGGCCTGCGGCTGGCGCGTGCGCTCGCAGTCGGAGTCGAGGAACTCTTCGCTTTGCCGGCCGATACCGCCGCTCCGGCGATGCGATCGGAAGCGGTCCGGATACTGCCGGGTTCCGACGCGATCCGAACCGGGCAGCCAGTCCAGTTGTGCCGCGTGGATAAACACCTGATGGCGTCGGCGCCTTCGCCTGTGCCGTGGGTGTTGCCGGCGAGCGACGCTATGATGGGGGGGAAGGCGGAGGAGCCTGGTAGTGAGACGGGGGAGCCGGGGGAAAAATCGAAGGCGCAAGTCTACGATCCCGATGCGGACTTTCGCAATCGCATTCTCGTGGCNNCCCGCCATATCCGTCCTGGCGCGCCGCATGCAGTCGGCGGGAATCGAGCTGGTCCTGGCCCACAGGAACAGTTCGCAGGCGCTGGCGCTGCTGAAGAGCGGCTCCGTGCACATAGCGGGTACGCATCTGAGGGACGAAGAAACAGGCGAGTCGAATATTCCCGAGATCGGGCGTATGTTTTCAAAGAAGGCGGTCGCGCTGTTTTCCTTCGGCGAGTGGGAGGAAGGGATCGTCACGGCGCGCGGCAACCCGAAAGGCATCCGGGGCGTGGAGGATTTCGCGCGCAGGGATGTCCGCATGGTCAATCGCGAACGTGGCGCGGGCAGCCGCCGGTTGCTCGATGCGGAGCTGAAGCGGCTGAACATCGATGCCGCGAGTATTACCGGCTACGTCGATCTGGCGCAGGGGCATCTGGCGGCAGCGTGGAAGGTGCATAGCGGCGAGGCCGATTGCTGCATCGCCACGCGGGCCGCCGCTCGTCTGTTCGGACTTGAATTCGCGCCTTTGGTAAGCGAGCGCTACGATCTGGCTATCCGGCGGCAGCATCTGGAACTTCCGGCGGTGCAGACGCTGCTTGATGTGCTGAACCGGTCGGGGTTCAGGAGAGATCTGGCGGGCATCGGCGGGTACGATACCGTTTCTTCGGGCCAGCGGATGCTGTAGACGCCGCGAGGCGCAGTTGCCGATTAATCCTTCTGGAGCATGACTTCGGTCGACTTGATGACGACCCTCACGGTGTCGCCCTTGTTCAGCCCGAGTTCTTCGGCGCTGGCGCGAGTGATCACGCTTTCGATCTGGCTCTTTCCGATTTTCACGACCACGTGGGCCATGATGTCGCCGAGCTTTACCGAGGCGACCTTTCCTTCCAGTTGGTTCCGTGCGGAGATTGGCATGTTTTCAGTGTGGCAGTTGGAAGGTATTTTCTCAAGGTGCGAATTCGGTGCTACGCGGCGGATTCCGGTTTGGTAATGGCGGGTCGTTCAGTCCTTCCCGCGCTGGTCCCGGTACGATTGCAGGGCGGGGCTCACGGCGACCTTCACACGATCCGCCAATGCCAGCAGCTTGATTTCGTCACCCGGAAGCAACTCCGGCGAACCGCCGGGATATCGCGTCTCGGCTCCGAAAGGCGTGAGTACGTGCGCTTCCCGCAGCGAATTTGCCATCTCCGGGTTTACAACTGCAACGCGGCCGAGCAACTTGCGATATCGTGAGTTCCTGGAAATTCAACCTGGTGACGTACGGGGAATGGCCTTGATGTACTCTCGACGGCTTGCTGGCAATGAAACGCAATGTGGTGGCGAACGGGAGTTCCTGCCCGGAGAGATTCGAGGCCGCCAGCAGATCCGCCGGTAGTGTCCCCGTTTGAAAATCTAAATTATGGCCGATACATGAGAGAGCGCCGCGACTTGAGAGGGAGTCGCTATGTTCAGCCCAGTGTCGATGGTCCTATTTCCCCGAATCGGGTGGGGATTCTCGCCGACAGGAAAGAAAACGGGGTCTAACCGAAGAAAAGACATGTTTGTGGGGCCAGCGTAACCGAGCCGAGTTGCTTGAGCAGTTGCGCCCGGAACATCGGCATTAGTCCACAACAGATTTGTATGAAAAAGAGTGCGGGGAGCTTGCGCGATTCTCCCGCCGCCTAACAACAAGACTGGGTCGGAAGTTTCAAACTGAGACACTACCGATCCCCCGAGGCCTTGTCCAGCCACTGCTCCACTACGCGGCCTCAGGCTTCATACAGCACGCGGCCGTACTTGTTCGCCGGGTAGGCGATCCCGCCGATCAGGTCCTTCGTCTCGCTGAAGCGGGCGCCAGACATCACGATTACGTCCACCGGATACTGCACATCGCCGACCGCGCGACGAATACTCACGCTTCGATCTCGTGTATTGGCCGGTTCCTTTTCGACGATCAGCAGATCGAGATCGCTGTCGCCGGTCATATTGCCGGTAGCCGCCGATCCAAAAAGAATAATTTTCTCAGGACGCGTGAACGCGAGAACCCGTCGAACCACTTTGTTCAGCAGCGTCTCGTCAACGTTCATTCGGTTCCATCATAGCGGACTCAGAACCCAAGCGCGGAGCGCAGCACGATCCAGACTTTCTCGCCTGCCGGAAGCGAGATGCGCCTTTTCAGGACGTCCGACGGCGATTCCGCGATTTTTTCCAGCAGCGCGGAGTAGATCGCTATCAACGCCCGCAGCGACCCTCGCGACTCCGCGTGAATCAGATGGACGAGCGGAGCCGATGCGTCGTAATAACTTCTCGCGCGGGCGATTTCGAATTCCATCAGACGCCCGAACGCTTCGTTGCGACGGGATTGTTTCAGGTCATCGACCGAGACACCGAACTTATCAAGATCTTCGGACGGCAGATAGACGCGGCCGAGATCCGCGTCCTCCCGGATGTCGCGCAGAATGTTCGTGAGCTGGAAAGCGATGCCGCATTTTTCCGCGAGAGGCAAAGCGGCGGGCGAATCGAAACCGAAAATGTGGATCGTAGTCAGGCCGACGACGGACGCGACGCGGTAGCAGTATTGGTACAGCTCATCGAACTCGCGGAACGTGCGCGGAGAAAGATCCGACGCAACGCCTTCGATCATGTCGTGGAAGTATTCGTGCGGAATCCGGTACCGCGCGACAGCATCGAGGAACGCGGGCCAGACCGGGCTCGAATCGGGCTGTCCGGTGAGCGCGTCGGTCAGCGCCTCGCGCCAACGGTCCATCGCCGACCGATTTGCGCCGGGTTCATCGCTCAAGTCGTCGCAATAGCGCATGAACGCATAGACGGCGCACATGGCGTTCTTCTTTTCCGGCGAAAGCAGGACAAACGAATAGTAGAAATTCTTCGCGCGGCTCTTTGCCACGTTGCGGCAATGGGCCTGAGACGCTTCGAGCGAGATGGCGGCACTCATGCCGCGCGCGAGAACGCGGCCCGCACCAAGGTACCGGCGAGCAACCACACGCGTTCCACTTTCGAAATCGACGGCCGGCGTGAGAGCACGTCATAATTCTGCCCCGCGATCTTATCGAGAACGCACATGCCACCTCGGCTGAACAGATCCAGATCGATGGACAGGCGGCGATTGACCATGCCGATCAGCGGCAGGCCCTGCAGGAATAACCCCCGCGCCTTTTCCACGGCTTCCTTCATCAGACCGCGGAAGCGTTCGTCATATTTGTGCGCAAACAACTCTTCGACCGTGTAATTGTGCCGGGCGAGAAGATCGAGCGGAAGATAGACGCGGTCCTTTTCCTGGTCGACTGTGACGTCCTGCCAGAAATTGGCGAGTTGGAGCGCGGTGCAGGTGGCGTCGGATAGAGCCTGACGCTCGGGGTCGGAATAGCCGCAGAGGTAGAGAACCAGCCGACCGACCGGGTTAGCCGAGCCTTCGCAGTAGCCGAATAATTCGTCCCAGTTTTGGTAGCGCGTTACTCTCTGGTCCTGAATGAAAGCGCGGATCAGATCGGCGAAGGGCTGACGCGGGATCCCGTATTGTTTAACCGTGCCGCGCAACGCCACGAAGACAGGGTGTTGCGTTTCGCCGGCGTACATGCGATCCAGTTCGCGCGACCACCAGTCGAGCAGACGGAGGCTTTCGGCCGGATCGCCGATTTCGTCGGCCAAGTCGTCCGACCAGCGGCAGTAGGCGTAGACGTTGTAAAAATCCTGGTGCAGTTCCTTTGGCAGCAGAAAGCTGACGACGTGGAAGTTTTCGTAGTGGTGGGTCGCCAGCCAACGGGTGTGGTTTTCGGATTCGGCCAGGGTCCAGTGGCGCGAAAGCGCATCGGCGTTGAGGACGAAATCGCGAGGCAGCAGCGTGGCCGGGTGCTGCGCCAGTCCCTTTGCCGAACCCCGCGCCAATCCGGCCGCGCTCATGGAATGATGGCGGTCTTGAATGCCGTGCCGCCCTCGGCGAGACGGAACATAACGCGGCTCAGGTTTTCCAGCGATTCTTCGGCTTCGATGAAATCCTGGGCGCGGACGCCGCCGCTTGAAATAATGTCCAGCGCTTCCTGCATGGAGGTCGGCGTGTGATGGAAACTCGCTTTGCAGGTGAGCTCGGAATAGTGAAGCAGGTTCGTGTCGAGATCCACGCGCGTGCCGGAAGGCGGGCCGCCGAAGAAATTCACGGTGCCGCCGCGGCGAAGCATTCCAACCGACATGTTCCAGGTCTCGGGCTTGCCGACGGCTTCGATCACGATATCGGCGCCACGTCCGCCCGTCAACTCACGGACTTTCGCGGCGGGGTCGGTGAATTCTTCGGAGGCGACGATGCGGTCCGCGCCGAGGCGGGCGACGCGTTCGAGGCGCTCCAGACGCCGGCCAATCGCGATGACCCGCGCGCCGCGCAGCTTCGCCAGCCGGACGAACATGCAGCCGATGGGACCCGCGCCAATGATGGCAACCGTATCGCCGGCTTTCATTTCAACATCTTCCACGCCCTTGACCACGCAGGCGAGCGGCTCGGCGAGAGCGGCATCGCGATAGTCGAGATGGGAAGGAATCACGTAGGTGTTCACGCGGACGATCCGGGCGGGGATGCGGATATACTCCGCATACGCGCCGTTATTGAACAGCAGATCTTCGCAGAGATTCACGCGGCCGCGGCTGCAATAAAAGCAACGGTGGCAGGGCGCGGAATTCGCGGCCACGACGCGCTGGCCGATCTCGAAACCCTTGGCGCGCTCGCCGACCGCGATCACGTCGCCAGCCAACTCATGGCCGAACAGGGCGGGCGGAACGATCATGCGGGCGTGATAGCCGCGTCGATAGACCTTGACGTCGGTTCCGCAGGTAAGCGCAGTGCGAACGCGAACGAGCAAATCGCCGGGTCCGATTTCGGGTACCGGTACGCGCTCCATGCGGACGTGTTCTTTTCCGTACAGAACGGCCGCGAGCATGGTGTCGTTTATTGCGCGCAAGCTGTAAGCTCCTGTGGTCTCACAATTATTTTCAAAGGGTTCTCCCCTGGAAATTCGCCTGGGTGCGTCGCCAGCCGAAAGGCAAATTCAATCTTATCAAGGGGTACGCGATGGGAAACCAGCAGGTGAACCGGAAGATCGCCGCTGAAAACGAGCCGGGAGGACTCGGCCTGTAACGCAACCGATGCACTGTAGGAACCCAAAAGAGACCGTTCTCCGACGCAGATGCTCGCGCCGGAAAGCTCGATGCGTTCTTTATCGGACGTTTGCGCGAACAGCATAATCTTCGCTCCGGGGCGAGTGGCACGGATGGCTTCCTCAACCAGGCCGGGCGCGGCGGTGGCGACGAATACCATATCAGCGCCCCTCCCCCCAGTCAACTCCCGGAGTTTCGCCACAACGTCGTCGGTTCGGGGATTGAGAGGAAACGCCGAACCGCATTGCTTCGAAAGGGCCAACCGGGTAGGGATCGTGTCGGTGGTCACGACAGTGCAGCCGCGCAGTTTCAACAACATAGTGAAAATGAGCCCGATCGGACCCTGGCCCTGCACCAGCACCACGTCGTGGGGTTGCGGATCGCACTGTTCCACCGCCTTGAGGCAGGTGTTTACAGGTTCCACGAACGACGCCACCTCAAAAGGCACGCCCTCCGGAATCTTTTCGACGCCACGGTCGACGATCCAGTCCATCACCCGGACATACTGGGCGAAGCCGCCGCCGGCGGGTTCAAATCCGGCCGTCACGCCCACCTTTTTATAGACGGGACACTGGGCGTAGAGTTCCCGTTCGCAGTAGAAGCACGACAGGCAGGGAATGTGATGGAAAACGATGACGCGGTCACCCGGGCGATACTTTGCGACGGCCGATCCGACGGCGGCTACGACGCCGGCAGTCTCATGGCCAAAAATACGGGGCGGGGGGAGGAGATTGTATTCGATTTTCTTGAGGTCGGTGTGGCAGACGCCACAGGCTTCGACGCGGATGAGAATCTCGCCGGGGCCGATCGGGGGCGTGAGGATTTCGTCTACGGCAACGTGGCTCGAGCCGTGATAGACGGCGGCACGCATGTTGTCCGGAACTGTCGCTTGGATGGTGTCGGGGGCACTATCGAGGGCAGTGTCCATAGTCAGAATTCGCAGCCGGCAAGAAACTCGCCCAGCCGCCGGGCCGCCGCCGAGGTGCGGCGTTGCAGCCGAAGCAGTTCTGGAAATCCTTTCGCGGGATGCGCCATGGCGAACAATACCACGCGCTGCACGTCAAAACGACCGTCAGGCATAAGAAAACGCTCAAAATCGATGAAAAAAGTCTCGCCTGCGAGATCGCTGACTACGCGGACGCAGTAGAAAGGTACAGCCAATTCATGAGCAGCCGCAGCTACTCCTGCGGCTTCCATGTCTACTAAGATAACGCCACTGCGTGAAAGGTTGCTTTTTTCTTTAGCGGTTCGCGCGATGTGCGGGCTGGTGAGGATCGGGCCGGAGCGGGAGCGTGGCCCGTGCGGGTCGAGGGCAGGCCAGGATATCGAGTCGCCCGCGACCGAGCTTGCGACGACAATGTCGGCAACCGCCAGGGACGGATCGAGGGCGCCGCCTGTGCCGATGCTGCAAACGCCGGCGAAGCGATCCGCGGCCGCTTGCGCGGCACGGACGGCGGCGATGGCCCGTTCCGTTCCCACGCCGTTGGCGATGGCGATCATGTCGCGCCCCTGCCACTTCCCCGCCCGCGCCCAGTGGACGGGCAGGCTCAAGGGACGGGGGCTTTCCCACCGCGCAACCCACGGTTCGGCCTCGCGATGGTCGGAGGCGATGAAGAGGAGGGGGTGGTATAGCAGGGTCACAAGCGCTTCCGGAGCGATTCGACAACCACGTACCCGATCAGCGCGGCGACGATGGCAATAGCAAAATTCGCGCCGGTAAAGATATCTTCGATGGCCCAGGCGAGACCCTTGTCCCGCCCAGGCCCGGAACGTTCGAACTCTCCCATCAGGAGATTGGAGTAGAAGAGGAAGACAATGAATCCGATCTCCGTAAAAGCTCTGCCGAGGTTCTTCATTCCTGAACGATAGCCTGATGGGAGCGCCGCCCGCAAGCACTCCGTCCGGCCGAACGCCGAATCGGCGTCAGCGCTTCAGGAATGTGCCGGCTTCCAGTTCCTCAAAGGCCGTGCGGAGTTCCGCCTGTGTGTTCATCACGATCGGTCCCCGCCATGCGACGGGCTCTTCGAGAGGCTTACCGGAGATGAGCAGGAAGCGAATGCCTCCTTCGCCCGCCTGAACGGTGACCTCATCGCCACGATCGAAGAGGATCAGGGATCGGTTGTCCGCCACGATCGCGGCGGAGCCAGGATCGCCGACGAATTCCGTGGTGACAGCCTGCGGTCCGGACGCATTGCTGAATTTGCCGCTTCCGGCGAATACGTAAGCGAACGCGTGGCGGGTTGTTTCAACGGGCAAGACCTTCCGCAGACCCGGAGGCACCGAGACGTCGAGGTACGTCGGTTCGGCGGCGATGCCATCGACCGGGCCGGTTCTACCCCAAAAACTGCCGCAGACGACGCGGACGCGGGTGCCGTCGTCATCGGTGAGGACGGGAATATCGGGCGATTTTACGTCCTGATAGCGAGGCGCGGTCATCTTGAGCGACGACGGCAGATTGGCCCACAACTGGAAGCCGTGCATGTGGCCGGCCGAGTCGCCCTTAGGCATTTCTTGGTGGATGATGCCGCTGCCGGCCGTCATCCACTGCACGTCTCCCGCGCCGATGGTGCCGCGATTGCCCATGCTGTCGCCATGCTCGACGTCGCCGGCGAGAACGTAGGTGATGGTCTCAATGCCGCGATGCGGATGCCACGGGAAGCCCTTGAGGTAGTGGGCTGGCACGTCATTGCGGAAATCGTCGAAGAGAAGAAAGGGATCGAAGTCGGTGGTGTTGCCGAAGCCGAAGCCGCGGTGAAGATGGACACCTGCGCCTTCCATGGTTGGTTTTGCTTTGATGGTTCGTTTGACGGGGCGAAGTGACATATGGACCTCGAATACTTGAACGCGCGCCGGGAAATTCGAACTTAGGCGCCGTACATTGGATTCCAGGGAATGCCGATGAGATTCGGCACCCTCGCGCGCGCACGACACGAGCGCGTCCGGAACCTCGTCCCATTTCCCAGGGAAGGCCAAGGCCGGCGAAACCGCCTCGCCGGGCGGCACGCGGCGTGATGTAAAGCCGCCGATTTGAAGCGTCAGGCCTCAGTCATCGGCATGCTGTGAGACGCAATATTGGGGGCAAGATTCACATCCGGCTATGCCGCGACTTCGACGCAATCGACCGACGCGTTGGGTTTCGGAATCGGCTCGCCTACCTCACGCATCGCCTCCAAGTGTGCGGACAGCGCGTCCTGGAAGTTACGCCGTGTCTCCTCGATCATGTCGCCGACGGCGGCGCATCCGGCGACATCCGGCGACCAGGCGGAACATAAGGTACGTGTTTGCTGAATGATGACGGGATAGCCTCTGCCGGTCGTTTCAATCCTGCCATCATTGGGTATATCGTTCAGGGTACCCGGCGCGAGTTCCTTTCCTTAATTGCCAGGCACAGTAATGACGGAGGCGCGTTCCGTATGTTTGAAATGCCGATGGTTGCCCCGGGACCGCATCTCCGCCCATCCGTGTTTTTCAAGAAGACGGATCACCTCGCGAGATTTCATCGGCATGACAAGTTCATGATATGCCTCTGTCGTTCACGCCGCCGCGCGAGAAGCGAGCAACCCGGACATTTGCCGTCTCTGGCCTACAAGCCAGACCACCCGGGGCCAGCCAAAGCGCGGCCAAGCGTCTACTGGTCGCGACGCTTGAGTGTCGGCCGGTCTTCGCTATCCGCGGCGGGAGTGGTCTCCTGGCCGTTGGCGTCTATCGAACCGTTCGGGTTGCGGCGTAAGGTCGGCTTGTTGGGGTCCGACGAAGCGCCTGGGACGTTCTTCCGCCCGTGAAGCATCAGGACCCGTTCTTTCACGTCGTTGAACTCGCTCGTGTTCACCACGTATTCCGGGCGTTCCTTGAGCTGCTCCTGGATGTTCTTCTGCGCCGCCTTGATGCGTTCCTGCGTGGGAGGATGCGAGGAGAAGAGCTTCGATACCGAACCCGGCTTCTTCTTTTCCTGCGACTGTACCTTCTCGAAGAAATCGACGAAAGAGTTCGGGTCGTAGCCGGTCTTATACATGTACTGCAGACCGAGCATGTCGGCTTCGGACTCATACGAACGGGAGAAGGTCAGATACCCCATTGGAACCAACAACTGCCTGCCCTGCCAGAGGGCGAACCCGGTCCAGCCCCCCAGCAACACCATCATCGGGATGCTGGCGTAATTCACAAGATCGCCCTTCGTTTGCTGCTTCATGCCGTGACGCGCCGCAACATGAGCGATCTCATGCGCCATTACCCCCGCCATTTCGGCTTCGTTATCGGCCGCGGTCAGGACGCCGGTATTCACAAAGAAGAACCCGCCCGGCAGAGCGAAGGCGTTGATTTCCTCCGCGTCGATCACCTTGATCGTAAAAGGAACCTTCGCATCCGAGTTCCGGACCAGGTTCTGCCCGACGCGATTCACGTATTCCGCTATGATTGGGTCGTCGACAATCTTAGCCTGGCGCTCCACTTCCTGCGCCATCTGCTTGCCGATGCTGATTTCCTTCTCGACCGAGTAGAAGTTCGGATTCAGCACCGTCCCCTTGCCGACATCGCGATTGCCGATCTGGTCCGGATCCTTTTCCTTACTCTGTGCGTAGGAAGGCGTCACAAACAGAATTGGCAACAGCATTGCCGTAACCGCCAGCATCGCCGTCCGCTGCCGGACCGCATCCGATTTGAAAAAAATATTCGACCCGTTAAAGTAGCGCATAGAAGGCCGTCTCCTGCTGTTCAGAGTATAGCGCTTCCGGCGACGCTCCGACAGGGCATGTCTACCATACGTCACGGGTGGCGCTTTGGTTTCACACGCCCAAGGGGGGTCCGGCAGGAAGAACCGGAGGCACGGGCAGCACGACCGCTCCGGCGTCAGACGGCGATACAAACCTTGCCGAAATGAGCGCCCCGTTCGAGGTGCCTCAGCGCTTCCGGTGCTTCTTCGAACCCGAAAACCCGGTCGACCACCGGACGCAGGCGCACCGCCGCAATCGCCTGGTTCATGTCCTCGAACATCCGCCGCGAGCCGACGTAAATCCCCTGTATTTTCACCTGTTTCAGGAAAATGAACCGCGGGTCGACCTCCCCGGCGCCGCTCAGAACGCCAATCAGGGCGATATGGCCCCCCCTGCGCACGGCCTTCAGCGAGACCGGCAGCGTTCCCGCGCCGCCAACCTCCACGACGTGGTCAACACCGGCTCCGCCCGTAAATTCCCGCGCCGCGCGGTCCCAGTCCGAATGGACGCGGTAGTTGACGACGCCATCCGCTCCCAGCGCCTTCGCTCGCTCGAGTTTCTCGTCGCTCGAAGACGTTGCGAATACCCGCGCACCGGCCAATTTCGCGAACTGGAGGGCGAAGATCGAGACACCGCCGGTACCCTGCACCAACACGGACTGTCCCGGCTGCAGCCGGCCGGAATCGAACAAAGAATGCCATGCCGTCACGGCGGCGCAGGGCAGCGTGGCCCCTTCGGTGAAGCCCAGATGGTCCGGGAGTTTCACCAGCCCGGAGGCGTCGAGACAGACCTGCTCGGCGAGCATCCCGTCGATGGCACCGCCGAGCGCTGTTGCCGCTTTCGCATCGTCGGGGCCACCCTCGAGCCAGCCCTGCATGAAGATCGCGGCCACGCGGTCGCCCGGTTTCACGCGCGTAACACCGGGGCCAACCGCGATCACCTCGCCCGCGCCATCGGACAGCGGCGTCAGCGGGGGCTTCACCGCTTTGCCGTAACCGCCTTTCGAAACAACCAGATCGCGATAGTTGAGCGAACAGGCGCGCACGCGCACAACGGCTTGCCCGGGTCCGGGCTGCGGATCGGGAAATTCGACACAGGCAAGGTTTTCAAGACCAAATGCGTTCTGGAATCGCCAAGCTTTCATACTGTTTCGGGTTTATTACCGATGATATACTTATGGTTCATCCCACCAAAGCTATGCCGTCACTCAAGCCGATTGCCCCCAATACCACCGGCGAAAAAAAGATATATCTCCTCAAGCCGCGTGGCTTCTGCGCGGGCGTCGTGCGAGCGATTGACGTGGTGAAAATTGCGCTGGATCTGTATGGTCCGCCGGTCTACGTTCGCAAGGAAATCGTCCACAACAAGCACGTGGTTGACGAGCTTCGGGAACTCGGCGCGATATTCGTGGAGGAACTGGCCGAGGTGCCTTCCGGCGCCCGTGCGATATTCAGCGCCCACGGCGTTTCTCCGGCGGTCCGGCAGGAGGCCAGAGAACGCAACCTCGCGATTATCGACGCCACTTGTCCTTTGGTTACGAAAGTGCACTTGGAGGCGGTTAAGTTCGCCAAGGAAGGCCATACCATCATCCTGATTGGCCACAAGAACCACGACGAAGTGATCGGAACGCTGGGCGAAGCGCCTTCGAAGATGATTCTGGTTGAATCGGTGGAAGACGTGGATGCGTTGAACCTGCCGGACCCTACTCGCGTAGCTTATCTTACGCAAACTACTTTGAGTCTGGATGAAACCACGGATATTGTGGCGCGTCTTGAACAGAGATTCCCTATGATTCGGGGTCCGAAATCGCAGGACATCTGCTACGCGACGGAGAACCGCCAGATGGCCGTGAAGGGCGTGGCGCAATTCTGCGATCTGCTGCTGGTGGTCGGTTCGTCGAACAGCTCGAATTCCAAGCGCCTGGTGGAAGTCGGCCAGAATTACGCCGTGAAATCATTCCTGGTGAACGACTGGAGTGAAGTGGACCGCGGCTGGCTGGAAGGAATCAAGAGCGTCGGCGTCACGGCAGGCGCCTCGGCTCCGGAACACCTGGTCGAGAACATTGTGGGCGCTCTGGAATCGCACGGCTTCGGCAACATGGAAGAAGTAGAAATGGTGGAAGAGGACGTTCGCTTCTCGCTGCCGCCGGAATTGACGAACCAGAGACCCCCGCTACTCAGCATTACCAGATGACGACCCTGACTCACCATGTAAGTGAAGTTCTGTTGACGGCGTCGCGACAAAGCATCGATCGCGCGGCGGATAAGTTTCTCTCCCTCCAGCACCCGGACGGTTACTGGTGCGCCCTGCTGACAGCAGATACCACCCTCGAATCGGATTACATCCTGTTCCAGCTCTGGCTGCACCCGCCGGATGCCGATGGCAAGTGGAACCCACCGAGCCGCGGCAAAATCGGCCGAGCCGCGCAACGGATTCTGTCGCAACAAAACGCCGATGGCGGATTCCCGATTTACGCGAAGGGGCCGAGCGAAATCAGCGCCTCGGTGAAGGCGTATTTTGCGCTCAAGCTGGCTGGCGCGGGTATCGAAGACGGCCGTCTGGCGCGGCTGCGCGAATGCATCCTGGCGCTGGGAGGCATCCAGAACGCGAACAGCTATACCAAGGTCAATCTCAGCCTTTTCGATCTCTATCCACGCGAGGGCACGCCCAGCATTCCGCCGGAGATTCTGCTGTTGCCTGGCAAAATGCTGTACCAGATGTCGTCGTGGACGCGCGCGATTATCGTTTCGCTGGCGATCGTGCACGCGCACGATCCGAAGCGGCCAGTGCCCGCCGGATTTAATCTGGACGAACTCTTCATGCCGGGCAAAGCCGTCGCCTTCGAGAATACGGACCCGTGGCTTAGCTGGCGTACCACGTTTATCCATTCCGATCGCATTCTGAAGCTGTGGGAGCGCTACGGCTTTGCCCGAATCCGCCGCGACGCCATCCGTAAGTGCGAGCACTGGATGCTCGAGCGAATGAAGCACTCCGAAGGGCTGGGCGCAATCTATCCCCCCATGCAGTATTCGGTGATGGCGCTCGACGTTCTTGGTTACGCGAAAGATCATCCTGTTCGCGTGGAAGCTATTCGCCAGTTCGACCGGCTCATGGTGGACGACGGCGAAACGCTGTTCTTCCAGCCTTGTTTCTCTCCGGTTTGGGACACTGCGATCGGATCGTACGCACTCGGAGAGGCTCTTGAAGTAAGCCCGCGCGCATATACGGCCGATGCCCGAGCCGCTTTAAACAGAGCCGCCGACTGGCTCCAGCGCCGCGAAATCCACCGCAAGGGCGATTGGTCGGTAAAGCGCCCGGATACCGAACCTTCGGGCTGGGCTTTTGAATTTGAAAACGACTGGTATCCGGATATCGACGATACCGCCATGGTGTTGCTGGCACTGCAGCACATGCCGGCGACAGACACCGAGGCTCAGGCCGCGACCCGCCGCCGCGCGCTCGACTGGCTGCTCGCCATGCAATCGAAAGACGGTGGCTGGGCCGCCTTCGACGTCGATAACAACTGGGAAATCCTGAAGCACGTTCCCTTCGCGGACCACAACGCGATGCTCGACCCGACCTGCGCCGATATTACCGGCCGCGCGCTGGAGGCTCTGGCGGCGAACGGTTTCGGCCGCGATTTCCCGGCTTGCCAGCGCGGTATCGACTACCTGATTCAAACGCAGGGAGACGATGGCAGCTGGTATGGCCGCTGGGGCGTCGCTTATCTGTATGGCACCTGCTTCGCGCTGCGCGGGCTGCGCGCCATGAACGAGGACGATCACGAGCCGCACATCCAGCGCGCCAACGAATGGATTCGTTCGCTGCAAAACGCCGATGGCGGCTGGGGCGAAAGCTGCGCCAGTTACGACCAGAATGGCTATGTTCCGGCGGAGAGTACGCCATCGCAGTCCGCGTGGGCTTTGATGGGACTGATGGCCGGCGGCGACACTTACAGCTCCAGCGTCCAAAACGGGATCAAATACCTGGTGAAAACGCAGCGGGAAGACGGCGACTGGAGCGAAGAACTCGCGACAGGCACCGGTTTCCCCAAAGTCTTTTACCTGAACTATCACTACTACCGGCTCTATTTCCCTTTGATGGCGCTGGCGATGTTCGTGAAGGTTTCGGAAAGCGACTAGGGTTGGCGCAGGCACAGCATATCCGGATCGGGGAAAACGAGCGCCGATCGGCAGGCGAAACCGCCTGCCCCATAAGTTCGTGAAGCCCACGCTCGTCACCGGCGCTTCCGGATTCGTTGGCTGGCACGTCGCCCGCCTGCTCGCCGAACGCGGACACCATATCCGCGCCGTGGTGCGGCAGGGGAGCAAAGTTCCCGAACTCGATATCGAGACTGTTGTCGGCGATCTGCGCGACGCGGAGTCGCTGGCCCGCGCGGTTGCCGGTTGCGGCCTTGTCTTTCACGTCGCCGCGGACTACCGGCTCTGGACCCGGGATTCCCGTTCGATGTACGATTCGAACGTCGACGGAACGCGCAACATGCTGGCCTCGGCGCAGGCCGCCGGCGTCGACCGCGTAGTTTACACGAGTACCGTCGGATGCATCGGAGTACCGAAAACCGGCCTGGGCGACGAGGCGCAGCCCTGTTCGTTAGACGAGATGCATGGCGACTATAAGCGCTCGAAGTTTATGGGCGAGCAGGTGGCGCTCGAGTTTGCGCGCGGCGGATTTCCCGTGGTGATTGTCAATCCAACCGCTCCCATGGGGGATCACGATTTCAAGCCGACGCCGACCGGCCAGATCGTGGTCGATTTTCTGCGCGGCGCTATGCCGGCGTTTATCGATACCGGCCTGAATGTGGTTAGCGTAAGAGATGTCGCGTTGGGGCAACTGCTCGCCTGCGAAAGGGGAAAGCCGGGAGAGCGCTACATTCTGGGGGCGGAAAATCTCACGCTTCGGCAGATATTGCGGCAATTGGCGGAAATCAGCGGGAAGACGGCCCCGACTATCGAGTTGCCTTATTTCGTGGCGTGGATCGCGGGAGCCATGGGCACTTTGACCGCCAACGTGACTGGCAAGCCGCCGCGGGCGTCGCTCGAAACGGTGCGCATGGCGAAGACGAAAATGTGGGCTTCGCACGAAAAAGCCGCGCGCGAACTGGGCTACGCGCCGGGTCCGGCGCGCGAGGCGTTGGTGGATGCGGTGCGTTGGTTTGAGCAGAAGAAGTTGCGGTGAACCGATTAGTTAGTTCGCCTTGCCGGCAGGCACCTACCTGATCTCGGCAACACCAGGGACGAACTCCGGCTCGAATACCGCCAGGCATTTCCCCTGAAAGCGTACGTCGAGCCTTGTTATAACCCATGGATGGGTGACAAATGTCTCGGCAAGATACGACCGCCCGGGCTGGAGCGTGGCATAGTAGACGCGCTCACCTTGATAATTGAGCCAGTACAAAGCCACGTCCTCAGCCAGATAATTGTCAAACCGTATGTATGTGCGGACCGAGTAGGCGGTGGATTTCAGCTTTCTTTCATCGCATACCTGCGCAGGGCTTAATTTCTTAAACGATAATGCCTCTGTCAGGCGAAATTCGTTTTTCGTTGGCAGCAGCGCTTCTCCGCCCGCGCCAGGCAAGAAGCTCTTCCGGGGAAGCACAACCAGCTCTCCGAGTTCCGGACGCTCAATCTTGGGCTGCCTTGTGAGCCGCCTGTATAGTGCGATGTATCCCTCGGGACTGTCGATTTGATAGCGCGTAGTGTCCTTCAGCATCGTCGGAATTGCACGCGGTTCGGAACTTCCGAAGTAGACCGGTACGAATTTTTTGCCTCCGCCTTTTGCTTCGTAGAGACATGTCCGAATTATCCTCGCTTCCCAGAACGCGCCCGCGCCAGCCGATTCTCCGTCCGGGGACGCCACCCGCGCGCAATAAGTGTTAGTACAGACGACGATGACGAAGTCGGAGTTGGTTATCTGACGTTCCGTCCAGAGGGCCCATCCATCGTCCGGTTCCTGGTTCCACTGGTCCAATTGGGCTTCGATCCCTTCAGTTACCAGGCGAGCCGCGAAGCCGAGGACTCGGGCCTCATGTTCTGGCGAATCGTGGCTATAGCTGATGAAGACCGTCGAACTCTTCGCCATGCTTCAATTGTAGGCTCACTGGGCACCCGTCCCAGGCTTAAAACGTCCTTGAGGGTAGAATATTCACATGGGCAGCACGACACTTGTATCCGTCGAGGAGTACCTCCGGTTAACGGACAAGCCCAATTGCGAGTATCGCGACGGCGTTCTTTACCCCAAACCGATGGCGACATTATTCCATGGCTTGCTCGAATACATGTTGGTGTTTATGCTCCGAAGGCTCGGCCTTCAGTCTGCCTCTGAGGTAACGGTCAGGTTGTCAACCACAAAATATCTTGTGCCAGATGTGGTGGCGGCCCCGGTCCTGAAGAATCCCTATCCCGCCGAGCCCGTCCTGCTGTGCTGCGAAATTCTCTCCCCCGAAGACCGTCTCGGCACAACATTTGCCAAGTGCGAGGAATACCACGCGTGGGGCGTGCCCTACTGCTGGGTGATCGACCCCGCGAAGCGCACGGCGTGGGAATACCACGCTTCGTCTGAACCGGTGCGCGCCACCGAAGCGGTCCATGCGGGCGAACGCTCGATCAGCCTGAAAGAACTATTCTTGGCTCTCGACAATTAAGCCGCCAACATGTAACCCGGCTTTCGCGCGAAGGCTCAATGGTTGAGCGGGTCCCAGACCGAGACCAGATCCAGAGTGAAACCTTCGACGGGGCCTTCGCTCTTCACCGAATCGGGGTTGGTCAAGGTCTCGACGTTCCCGCCCGCCGATAGATTTCCACCACGCGGGTTTCGGGATCGATCAGCCAGGCAAGCTGCGCGCCATTGACGATCCACTCGCGCATTTTTTCGCGGATGGCACGCCCACGGTCGGTAAGCGATCGCACTTCAATCACAAAGTCCGGGCACAGGTGCCAGTAGCGCTCGATCATTCCCTTATCGAGAGCCTTCACACAGGAAGTCAGGGTCCAGGCCGCATCGGGCGCCCGCCGCGCGCCATTCGGGAGGACAAATCCTCCGGCTGCGCCGGCAACGCCACCCCTTTTATCCCGCTGCGCCCACCGATCCAGTTGAGTCAGGATTGCGCGATGGCGATACGCGGTCAGCGTGTAATTCGGGGGCATGACGATCAGCTCTCCATCGGCGGACATCTCGAAAAACAGATCGGGATGTTCGGAACACAATTCGGCGAACTGGTCGTCGGTCATCGGCTGCGACGTGAGAATCGCGGGCAGAAATTCCTCGTCGATTGTGAACGCCATAAACTCGATACCAGCGGTACGCGTACCCGCCGATCGATTGTCGCGGCGGCCGCGACTTACCGGGCTTCACGCCGTGATAATCGCCTTCCGCACGGCGAAAAGAACCAACTCCGCGGTATTGTGCAGGCCGAGCTTCTGCATCAGATTGGTGCGGTGCGTGTCGATCGTATAAGGGCTCAGGTTCATCACGGCCGCCGCTTCTTTGTTCGACTTCCCTTCCGCCAGAAGCTGCAGCACCTCGCGTTCCCGCTCGGTCAGCAAATCGTACGAATCCGTGACCCCTCGCTTCTTCATCAGGTGCACGTGCTCCTCCAGCAGCGCATCGGCAATCACGCGCGAGAAATACGGACGACCCGCCGCAACGGTCCGGATGGCGGTTTCCAGTTCGTCGTCCGCGTTGTCTTTGAGTAAATACCCGCGGGCGCCATTGTTCAACGCCCGCAGAATGTAGCTTTCGTCCGTGTACATGCTCAGGACGACGATTCCGATGCGCGGATTATCGCGTACAATCTGGCTCGCCGCATCGAGGCCATTGAGCCGCGGCATGGCAACATCCATCAGCACCACGTCGGGCGCGAACACCTTTGCGAGGCGCACGGCATCGCGGCCATCCGCCGCTTCAGCCACTACGTCGACACCGGCAATCCGGCCCAGCAAAAGCTTCAGGCCGGCCCGAACGATGCCGTGATCGTCGGCAATCAGCACCCGGATCATGAGCCACTCACACGAGCCGGGCCGGCCGCGCCACTCGATGCAAAGACGGCGTCCGCGACGTCCGGACGCGGCAGGCGGAACTCGATCGTGCTGCCCCTTCCGGGCGACGAGATCACCCTCAGGACGCCCCCGAGCTCGTGTACCCGCTCGCCCATTCCCGCCAGCCCGAGGCCATACGCCGTTCCTGGCAGCCCCTGGCCGTTGCGCCTCACCGGCGACATTTCGAATCCCCGGCCGTCGTCGGCGATCCTCCCCGCAACACCGCCCTCGCCGGCCGTCAGCGACAATTCGACGTGCCGCGCGCCCGAATGCCGCACCGCATTAGTCAGCGCCTCCTGCACTACCCGATAGGCGCACGTGCACTCCGCCTCCGGCAGCGAATCGACTTCGGGATCGATCTCCGCGTGAACCTCCATGCCGCCGGCTCGGGTAATGTCGCGGACCAGCGCGCCAACCGCCGCCGCAAGTCCCAGGTCGTCCAGCATGGAGGGCCGGAGCAGCATGGCTATATTCCGGATTACGCGAAGCGTCTGTTCCACAATCCCTTTCGCATGGGCGACCCGCTCGGCAAGCTCTTCTTCTCCGGCATCGTGGGAGATGCTCGCAAGCTCCATCCGCAGACCGGTCAGCATCTGTCCGGCCTGATCGTGAAGTTCCCGCGACAGAAATCTCCGCTCCTGCTCCTGCGCCATGCGAATATGCCCCGACAACCGCCGCAGCTCCAGTTCAGCCTTCGCCGATTGCCGTTCGAGGCCGATCAGGTGCGCGACCGTTGCAGCCGCGATTGCCAGCGCCAGCATCAGGGCAATCGCCGTCGTCCATGCCAGCAAGGTCCCGAATCTTTCGTCGGCATCGGTGATCCGCGACCTTTCCGCCGCAAAGTTCACCGTCATCAGCCGCTCCACCTGCGCCGCCAGTTCGACAATCTCTTCCCGGTGGCGAATGCGATCCTGGAGAAATCCCGCGCGGCGTGCGGCTTTCTCCTCCGGCGTCCAGTCGAGCACTATCTGGGTTGGGTCCCAGTAGTTTCCGACTTCGCTGTGGAGCCGGTCGAGCGCCGTCTTCTCTTCGACACTCTGGCTGGACGTCCTGAGAATCTGAAAGCTGCGCTCCGTCTGGCCGCGGATGCCGGCGAACTGTTCCGCGTAGCGGGCCGCGTGCGACGCGTCCGGGTCCAGAAGATAATCCCGCGTCAGAATTCCCGCCAGAAACACGTTGGCGCGAATGGAGGACAAGGCATCTCCGGCTTCCAGATGAGCCCGATGCAGCGCCGCCACTTCCCTTTGCTCAGTGGCCGAGCCGCGCCGAATCGCAATAGCCGCGCCGCCGATAATGGCCAGCAGCCCTGCGAACGCGAACGCGAGCAGAAGTGATTTGCGGCGGAGCATAGGCTTCGATGTCACCAGTTTCCCGCATTGCCGACCCGCGGCGCCACAGTGCGCGCCTGCCGGTGGTTGGGCGGCTTACAGGCTCCGACACGCCCGCCGCGTCATCGTTTCGCTTGCGCCGATTGCCCCGCTACCTGCCCGTCGGGCAGACCGCGCTCGAACTCCAGCTCTTCGGGCTGCACCGCCCTGCCGGTCATCGGCGTGACGGTCACCTTCATCGTATTACGCGAGGGTTCCACCGAGAAACGCCGTTTGACGATTTCACTGCCCCTGGTCTCCAGTTGCACCAGCGCCTGACCGTTATAGTACATCGACACCGTCGCCTTGTGTCCGGAAAGTTTGACTTCGCAGTTCTGCCCGTCGGTGTTGCACTGGAAATCGGCCACCGCGATCTTCCCCTGGATCTGTCTGACATGGAGACCGCCCGCCACGCTGTCGAAAACCCACCCTTCGGTGCCCGCGCCCGGCCGCATCCAGGAGCCGATCAGGCTTGCCCTGTCGGCCTGATCGTCGGCCTGTGCGGCCCGCGCGAGGGGCGAGACCGAAGCCCCGTGGCCAGTGCCGCAAAAGTCGCAAAAGCATACATGGCTTGTCTCATATTGCGATCTCCGGATTTCCTTTACGGCGCCGCCGTGATTGCCGCCCGGCGGTTCTTCTGCCAGCAGTTTTCGTTGTGTTCCTCGCAAATCGGCCTGTCTTTGCCGTAGCTCACGACCGTGAGCTGCGTCTCCGGTATGCCGGAACTAACGAGGAACTGCTCCGCGGCCTTCGCGCGCCGGTCGCCCAGCGCAAGGTTGTACTCGGCCGAACCTCGTTCATCGGCCCCGCCCACGACCAGCAGTTTTTGTGCCGGGTAGTTCGACAGGATGCCCTTCACGACGTTAACATCGCTGCTCAGAGTTGTCAGCGCGTCGGGCCGGATGTTGGCTTTGTCGTAATCAAACAGGGCATCGGAAAGATGGGCCAGGCGCTGGTTAAGCGTCTCTCTTTCCTGCGCAGTCATGGTGGCGGGGCGCGGAGAAGCTTGCTGAGCGGTTGGTGTTTGCGCAACCGGCCGGGAAGCCGCCACTGCGGGGCGAGGCGGCGGTCCTGGCGCGGCCTGCGGCGAAGGCGGAGTGGGGACGGACTTCGCCGTAACGGGAACTGCCTTATGACAGGCAGCGGAGATCAGGATTGTGAATCCGCAGAGGAGTAAGATTTTCTTGGGCATTTGGCCTTCCTGTTTCTATCTGGACATGTTTCGTGGCGCAATACCATCCCGTAAACACACCAGATTTCCGGGTTGCGCGGCAGTGGTTTGGTTGAGACTCTACGTTTAGCGCCTGACGGCAGCCCGGCCAGCCAGCGGCACCGCCACGCCGCGCGTGAACGCAAAGGGAGTTTCTATAATCCCGGTATGGCTTTCGTTGTTTTCCTGCGTGGCGTGAATGTTGGCGGGCACAGGACGATTCGCCCGAGCATCCTTGCGGGAGAACTCAGCCACTATGACGTCGTTAATGTGGGCGCTGCCGGCACATTTGTGGTTCGTAAACCTGGATCCCGAACAAAGTTCCGCGCCGAATTGCTGCGGAAGCTGCCATTCGAAACGGAGGTTATGCTCTGCGACGCCCGCGATCTGCTCCGACTGGAGACGGAAAATCCGTTTGGAGATGAGCCGATGAGTCCGGATGTCGTTCGATTCGTGAGCATCCTGTCAAAGGCCAGTCGCGTTGCGCCGCTCGTTCCAATCGCGCTGCCGCCGGACGGGGAGTGGTTCCTGCGAGTCATCGCGTCGAGGAAGCGTTTCGTCTTCGGAGTGTACCGTCGTCACATGAAGGCGATCGGATATCTTGGCCAGCTCGACAAAGTGTTCGGCGTGGCAGCGACGACGCGGAACTGGAGCACCATACTTGCGATTGTGCGGATTTTGAAAGGTGAGGCGAAGAAGGATCGCTGATTTACACGCGGGCAAGCGTCGTGCGGCTGATCATGCGGATGTTTGCGCTGTTGACGGGGTGAAACGGCGAGCCAGCCACAGGATGATCTCCCCGAACGCCGTATCCTGGAACGGTGACGCGACACTTCACCGACGTGCCGGACTTATCCTCTTGGTCGGTAAACGCTGCGCCGTTTTCGGCGGCCTTTGGGATGATGGCAAATCCAAAAGGTTGACAGCGCAGAGCTTATTCGCTGATATGGCTCATTGACTCGGAACGATCAAAATGCGGGTCAATTGCGTACTTCCGGCATAGCAAGGCTTACATGTCTTTCAACGCCCCCGGCAAGTCCGGGGAAATTCTCAAGAGCCTCTCGGCGGTTGTCAACTCTGGGCTGACTTTCACGATTTCCTGGATGGGGAAAACCGGAAGGGATAGGAAAGCCACGATGAACGGTCGAGGGCAGGCACACGGAACAAGCGGAGAAACGGACTGCCAATCTCTTCCAGCCCAGCCTTCTCGTCTGCGACTGCTCTTCATCGACAACCTGCGCTGGACAATGATCATTCTGGTCATCAGCATGCATGCAGCCGATACCTATAGTCCGCTGGGCAACTGGTATTTCGAGGATAAAAGGCCGCTCTCGGCGGCGGCGCTGATCGCTTTGGCCGCATGGCAGATGTATCTTCAGTCCTTCTTCATGGGACTCCTGTTCGTCATCGCCTACTTCGCTTGACCGAAAGGGCTCGTGGAAATTTGTGCGCGAGCGCGCGTTCCGGCTGGGGCTACCAGTTTTGTTTTACATGTTCGTATTTGGGCCAATAACGGAGTACGTTTGCGCCCACTCATGGAATTCTACCGGGCCGACATCCTTCGCCAACGAATGGTCACGTTCCTGGTGCGGCTCGCGCTGCCTTCCGACTCCTCGTTTCTGAAACACATGCACCTCGGTGATTTTCCCCAATACGTTCTCCTGTTCAGTGCAGGTATTTTCGCGGGGAATGGAAGCTGGTTACCCAAGCTCAGCTTCTTGTTGGGAGTACGATGGTTGGGTATCGTGATGCCGTTCGGTTTTGCGGCGTGGTTCGTCATCCTGAAATCGGGCGGAGCATTCACGGGAAACGGCGCAGCCTTCTCAGGAGGCTGGCATTGAAAAGCGGCCTGCATGAATCTATGGGAGTCGTTTATCTGCGTTGCCATGTGCTACGGCCTCCTTGTAGTCGTCAATCGGCAAGGAGTGCTGACGAAGTTTCTGTCGGATAACGCGTTCGGCGCTTTCGTCTTTCATCCTCCGATTGTCGTCCTGGCGGCGCGTATGCTGGATGGCATCACGGCACCGGCAATTCTGAGATTCCTGATCCTCACCAGCATTGGTTTGGTCCTTCATTTTGAACGCAGTTGTTTTTCGTAGGATTCCCGTTCGCCGAGTCCTTTGATTGATTCGACCCTGTGCAAACAGGCAGGCGGCAGCGGTGACCCCGCGATGGAGGCGTTGGGCGCGTCGCAGAAGCGGTCGGCATAGCAGACAGTTTCCAATTGATAATAGAGGCCGTTCTCTCTCTCTCTCTCTCTCTCTCTCAGGCAATCTATTGCACTGTATTACACCTTGTGGTGTAATGTTAACATGTTAAGCCAAACAGAGGGGTGAACTGCTCGAAGATGCCTCGGGCGGTATTGTGCGGAGCGGGAACAATCTCCTGTCTTGGAAACGTCGTGATGTAGTCTCTAAATTCCGCGCGAAGCAACATGTGCGGGATCAGACGAAATTTTACGTCTCGACGCGTTCAGCCGATATGTGGTCGGCTGGATGGTCGCCGACGGGGAGAGCGCGGAACTGGCCAGACGGCTGATTGCGGATACCTGCGGTAAGCAGGCGGTCGAGCCGGGGCAGCTAACCATTCATGCGGACCGGGGTTCTTCCATGACGTCGAAACCGGTCGCCTTCCTGATGGCGGATCTGGGGGTGACCAAAACCCACAGCCGACCATGTCTCCGACGACAACCCGTATTCGGAAAGCCATTTCCGGACTCTGAAATACCGGCCCGGCTTCCCGGAACGCTTCGGATCGCTGCAGGATGCCCGAGCCTTCGCACAGGAGTTCTTCGCCTGGTACAACGAGCAGCACCGGCATTCCGGCATCGGGCTGCTTGCCCCCGCCGTGCTTCATCATGGCCTCGCCCCTGTCGTCATCGAGCAACGGCGGGTCACTCTGACCGCCGCCTATGCGAGTCACCCGGCACGCTTCGTCGCCGGGCCACCACAGCCGCCGGACGTGCCGGAGGAGGTCTGGATCAACAAACCACAGTCCACGGTAAATAAGCTTCAGTAAATTATGCTGCCAGGTGTCTCAAAAGTGTTGACACGCACCGCTGCTCCAATTTTCAACGGCTTGCCTGAACCGGCTCCACTCTTTGCTCTGTTTGTCCTCCGTTACACCCCTTGAAGGCTTTTCTCTGCCTGATTGACTGTCGGCAGCCTGTTTTCGAACGGCGACTGCGTCTCCAATTCCAGGATAAGATATTTCCGTGACACCCCAGGCTACGCCGCCGGCGGTCGGCAAAGAAGCCGACCAGAAGACACGACTTCAGTTGAACCGCATTCTCGGAAGCCGGACCTTCCATCAGGCCGATCGGCTCAAACGTTTCATCAGCTTCATCGTCGAAGAAACCGTTTCCGGTCGAGGCTCTCATCTCAAAGAGTTCCTGGTCGGTATGGAGGTCTTTGGTAAAGATTCCCGCTTCGACCCCCGTACTGACCCCATCGTTCGCGTCCAGGCGCGCCGTCTGCGCTCCCGCCTCGCCCGGTACTACAGCGAGGAAGGCCAGGAAGACGAGATCCTCATCGATCTGCCGAAGGGCGGGTACGTGCCCGTCGTCAAGCGCGCAGAGGTGGCCGCTCCGAAACGACTGGTTGCGGCAACACTGGTCAGCCGGAATACGGTGGTCGTGTTACCGTTCGCCGATCACAGCCAGCAGCACGATCAGGACTATTTCTGTAGGGGCATCGGGGAGGAGATTATACAGACGCTGATGAGAGAGAGCAATATCCGCGTCGTTTCTCCTGAGAATTACGCATCGTTCAGAGCCGAATCCGATCCGCGCGATGCCGCCAGCCGGCTGAATGCCGCTGTGATCGTCAGTGGCAGCGTCCGGAGGTCGCGCGATGTGTGCCGGGTTACAACCCACTTGATTGACGGCATCAGCGGACGCTATTTATGGACGGACACGATCGATCGCCCGATGGACGATATTCTTGCCGTTCAGGAAGAAGTTGCCGCGGCGGTGGGCGAAAAGCTGACGGCCGAGCTATCCGGTGGGCGTAACGCCAGAGGCCAAAAGCAGACTGGCAATCTTGCAGCTTACAACCTTTACCTGCAGGGCCGCTATCATCTGGGACAACGAACCGAGGAGGGCTTCCGTCTCGCAGTTGAATTCTTTGAACGGGCCATTGTCGAAGACGAACGGTACGCACAGGCCTACTGTGGCTTGTCCGACGCGTACGGACTGCTGGGACATTATGGAATCCTTTCGCCGGCGGAGGTGCTGACAAAGGTTGCGTCGAATGCTGCCTGGGCGGTGACGCTGGATGATAATTCGGCCGAGGCACACACTTCGCTGGCGCACGTGAAGGCCACCCAGGATTGGGACTGGGTTGGCGCGCAGCGGGAGTTTCTGCGCGCGACGCGGCTCGATCCACGGTATCCGACCGGTCACCACTGGTATGCCATGTCTTGCCTGGCGCCGCTCGGAAAGCTCGACGAAGCAACCGAAGAAATCGAGATCGCGCAGGCGCTGGATCCGATTTCGTCGATCATTTCGCGGGATCGTGCGATGATTTACTACTACCGGCGGGACTTTGATCGCGCGCTCGATCAATGCGACCACACGATCGAATCGAATCCTCATTTCTCCCCGGCGTACTGGGCGCTGGGACTGATCCAGCAGCAACGCGGGGACTTCGACGAGTCGGCGGCGGCGTTCCAGCGGGCCATTCAGCTTTCACCGAACAGTCCTCGCATGCGTGGTTCTCTGGGGCGCACCCTTGCTCTGGCGGGAAAGAAAAAGGAAGCGCTCAAAACTCTCACCGATCTGCACGACCTCGCCGCCAAACAGTACGTATCGCCTTTTGAACTGGCCTCGTTGCATTTTGCACTCGGACAAGTGGAACCGGGCTTTGAGTGGCTTACCAGAGCCTATCAGGACAGATGTTACGAACTAGTGTCCATACGAGTGGATCCCCGCTTCGACTCCCTCCGCGGGCATCCGATGTTTACCGCTCTTGCCGCCAAACTGGGCTTGGATTCGTAGGCGCCCGCCGTTTCTCATTTCCTGGAATTAACCGTAACAAGACGGTCCCACCCGTCGTTTCGCCGTACTCTCTAGCTTAGCTATAGCTAGCTAAACTAGCCCCCCAGCTCGCCGCAATACTCATCACTGAACGATCCTGATGGCGGCGGAGGGATCCATGTGGGAGCGAGCGTTTGTAGCCGCGCCGCAGGGGAAAGTTACTCATTTTCCGCTTCACCCCTCGGGAATGCGCCGGTTGCGGCTGGAGGCGGCGAACTCGTCGAGGATTTCCCCGATCACCTATTTACGGGATTTCGCCAGGTCCTGAGGGGGAATAGAGTCAAAAGTGGTCATTTTGCGGCGGACAACGCGCACGGCGTGGATATAGGACAGCTGGTCCGGATCCTCGCCGGCACGAAAGATCGCCGTTTTCGTAGACGGCTGCTTCTGGCAGGGCCGCCGCTGCAAGTACCTGCCGCGCAGCAACACGGAATTCTGGCGCAACAAGATCGAGGCGAATAAGCGCCGCGACCGCCGTGTGACCCAGGCGCTCAGGCGCGAAGGATGGTCCGTCATCCGGGTGAAAGAATGCGCCGTTCGCAAGCCGGCGACCTTCGCAAGGATCGTCAGAGCCGTTGCAGCGAGATGATGGAGCCGTGCGAATTCGGTATCGTTGGCCCGATTTCATCCCGCCAACAGATGGGCGAGATTGGCCCGCGCTGCGAGGGAGTCTGCGCAAGCGGCGGTCGAATCGACCGTTTCAGCACCTAAAGCCTGATTTCACGATACAAGTGGTATTACGAAGAGGTCCTGTCGGGTGCCGTTGGAGATCGGCGACCCACCGCAACCCGTAACGCGTTACAATCTCTGTTGGCTTCTTGCCCGACCAGCGGAGGGAACGGAGAAATATGTCTCAGAAAACAGCGCTTGTCACCGGGGGGTCATCGGGAATCGGAGCGGCCTGCGCCGCGATGCTTGCCGCCCGGGGCTTTAAAGTTTACGGGGCGAGCCGGAATCCCAAATCCGGGGCCGGATATCTGCCGCTCACAATGGATGTGGCCGACGACCAGTCGGTCGAACAGGCCATCGCACAGATCCTGAAGGAAGCCGGCTCGATCGACGCGCTCGTGAATAACGCCGGTTGCGGAGTGGCGGGCGCGGTGGAAGACACATCCATGCAGGAAGCCGCCCACCAGATGGAAGTGAACTTCATGGGCGCGTTTCGCGTGGCGCGGCTGGTCCTGCCCGGAATGCGGCAGCGGCGTTCGGGCGTCATTGTAAACGTCAGTTCGCTCGGCGGTTTGTTCGGCCTTCCCTTCCAGAGCTTCTACTCGGCCAGCAAGTTTGCCATGGAAGGCTGGACCGAGAGCCTGCGATATGAGGTAAAACCTTACGGTATCCGCGTGGTTCTGGTTGAGCCCGGCGACGTGAGTACCGGATTCACGGGCAGCCGAGTGCAGGCGAGGGCCGCCGATCCCACATCCGCCTATGCCGCAGCATTTGCAAAGTGCATGGCGATTGTGGAGAAGGAAGAGAAAAAGGGTGTGCCGCCGGAAGCGATCGCCAGGGTGATTTGCCGTATCGTCGAGGGCGCTGCGAAAGGCCCGCGCTACACGTGCGGCGGCGCATCCCAGCGGCTCTCGGCCGTTCTGAAGCGCATACTGCCGGGGGGCTTGTTCGAAAGCATCATCGGTTCGTTCTACGGTTTGGGATGAACCGATCCCGGCCCGCAGTCAGCGCCAAAGCCTCAGCCGAACTATCAGCCACGCCACGCCGATCAGCCAGCCGATCAGCGCCTGATACTCCTGGTTCTTCAGATAGAGCGCGGACGAAAACGAGTCGGGCCCCCAGTTCTCCGGCCATCGCGGAACCAGAAGCGGAACGCGCGAGGCGAACGCCCGATAACCGGGAAGAATGGCGGAAAGATGCTGTTCTTCGAGTTCGATCGCGGGCAAGTAGACGAGAACAAAAATCGCGCCAAACAGCAGCGCGAGTCCCGCGCTGTCTCCGGCAGCGGCCAGACCGAATGCGGTCGCCAGCGTGCCAAGATAAAGCGGATTTCGCGTAGCCGCATAAGGCCCCGATTGCGCGAGACGCTGATTCTTGGCCAAGTGTCCCGCCGCCCATGCGCGCAAGGCCAGCCCGCAAAAAGAGACGGGAACTCCGAACAGCAGCGCCAGCACTGTGGGGTGCGAAAGCCAACCGAACGCGCCGAGCATGACGAAGCCCGCGGGCACGCGCATCCGCGCGGCGGCATCGGCGTATGGCTTTGGGAACCAGTGGCGACGGGGCATGGCGGGCTGTGGCGGGGATTGAACCGGCATCAGGCGTGGCAACTGACACCGATCGCGACGGCCGCAAAAACCTCTTCGGGAGAGATGGCGCGCATCGAAGGATCGATGGTCGCGCCACGTTGGTGCGTCGTCTGTGCGCCGGCGACTCGGAAGACCCGAAAGTCGCCGCCTCGCGGGCCGTTGCGAGCGGGGTCGGTGGGGCCGAAAATCGCGACGCCGGATTTATTCAGCGCAGCGGCGAGATGCATCGGGCCGCTATCCACACCGATGACGAACGCGGCGCGGCGCGTGGCGTCGATCAGGCCAGGGATGCCGCTCTCGTGGCGCAGAATCCACCGAGAATCCTCCAGCGGCAGTTTGGCCAACGAGCCGGGCGCACCGTTGAAGACGAGCGCCACGCCGAGGCGCTCCTGAATCATGCGGGCGAGCGTCTCGTAGTGTTCCAGCGGCCATTGTTTCGACGTCCATCCGGCGAGGGGGCAGGCAAGCACAAACGGCTGTGCGGGCAACTTACCCTCAGGCGCGCCAGGCGGTACAAGGAATGTAAGCGCAGTCCTGCCGCCGAGCGGGCTGGCGGCTCCGGCAGCGGCGGCCAGATCGAGCGCCTGATCGACGACATGAACGGACTTCGTATCGACGCGCGTCGAATAAAACCAACTCGCGGGACGCTCGCGGACAATGCCGGGGCGGAAGCCGACGATCCGCTCCGGTCCGGCAAAATGGGCAACCAGAGCGGATTTGATAAGGCCCTGGAAATCGATCGCGAGATCGTATGGGCGCGTCCGGAGCTCATTGCGCGTCCGGTTCCACGTGCGGGGCAGACGACGGTAAAACGGTACGACGCGGTCGACAAGTCCATTGCCTTCGAGAAGCGGAACCCAGGGCGACTCAGCAACCCATGTGATGTGCGCGCCTGGAAAACTGCGTTTCAGGGAAGCAACGGCGGGAAGTGCATGGATGATGTCGCCCATCGCGCCCAGCCGCACCACGAGAATGTTTTTAACACCGCGAGACAAACTGTAGTCTATCAAGAGCGCGGAACCTGGGGATCGAAGGAAAACTACAGCGGGATCTTCACAACCCGGTGCGCGTTCTCCCACGTAATCTTTCGGAAAACCGCCGGCGAAGTCAGTTGTTTCAGCGCGGAGAGCGTCTCGCGCGCCACGCACTTGCCCTTGATCAGCGGTTCCTGCGAAACCTGGCCGGCGCCCCGCCCGTCGCGGCACGGGCAGTCGCTGCCAAACATAAGTTTGTCCTGATGGCGCACCAGGAAATCGGCGGCAAAATCGGGATCCCGCCCGAGCGCGTTGCGTCCCGAGTTCGCCGAAAGATCCGCATGCAGATTAGGGAATTCCGATAGCATCCGGTCCGTCAGCCCGCCGGGCTTGATCTTGCCCGTCGGATAGGCGACGCCTTCCGGAACATCGGCGCTGATATTGGCCCAGAAAGCGTTGGCGTGCCCGATAAAGCTGGTCTTCGGATAAGCCTTCATCGTCGCGGGCAGTCCCTTCAGAGGCGCGGTGAACGAACCCGACTTGTCTTCCTCAAAGTGGATGGTCACAGGTACGTTCAGCTCCGCCGAGAGCTCATAAACGCGCCGCATTTCCGGACTATCCACCGCTACCTGGAATTTAATCTCGCCCAAGCCGAGCGCGCCGTCCATTACGCACTTCCGCAACTGGTCGATGCCGTCGGGCTGTGTGATGTTCGCCGAGACAAAACGAACATAGCGGCCCGGATGTTTGGCCATTGCCTCCTGCGCGCCTGCATCCAGCGCCGCCGGCGTCAGCAGATTCGCGACATTCACGCCCGAACCCTCGATGTGTTCGAAGTTGCCGTCGTTGCCTTTGAAATGCAGATGTATGTCGAGCACCGGGCCACCCCATTCGTTCGAAGGCTGGGCGGGAAGGAGCGGCACCATGGCAGCCGTTGCGGCCGTGCCGAGAAGTTCGCGTCGAGTGATCACCCCATGCAGTTTACACCCGAAACTATCGGAGGCGCATGAGGGGGTCGCCGATCACGACGTTCATCCAGCTCAAACCCGGAATTCCCATGTAAAAGCTTTCAGCCAGATTCCGCCCTTCGAAATAAGCGGGCAAAACGAAGTCGGGTCGCGGGCAGAATGCGAGGAATGGCTCGTAGACCTGCCCCGATGCGCCGGACGCGCCTTCGTGGATGTAATCCGCTGTCATGGTCTGCGGCGAGCCAAAGAACCAGGTGGATTGGTCGCGCCAGCTGCCGAGGGTCCACCGATCGGGAGGACGTTTGAAAGTGCGTCCGTCGGTGGAAACGAACTCCGTGGCGATCGCGCCTGGCAGCCATTGGAACTTGAGAAACCGCTGGTTCCGATCCGTGTCGTTCGATCCCCAGGAAGCGTAGCCGATCACGTCCCGAATGCCGGTCAGGACCCTGGCGGACTCGTCGAGGATTACGCGATCCTTCGGCAGCAGCAAGGCGGCGGACCGAAGCCACTGGTTGCCCGGGGTACTGTTGTCGGCGCGCAGATCGATCACGAATTTGCCGCTGTTGCGCGCCAGAAGCGAACGGTCGACCATAGCCTGCATGTCGGCCATGTCGTAGCCGGCGAGTCTGGTGACCATGTACATGGCGATTTGCGGGTGGCGAAACGGCGAATCGCGCTTTTGGAAGAAGGGATTGTCGATCGCGCCCTCGAGCGCGATCGTCTTGCCGCGAAGTTTCTGGTAAAGGAGCGTCAGTTCGGAATCGACGGACGCGCTGGTGTCGCGTAATTTGGCGCCGTTGCCTTTCACACGCAGCGGAACACCCTGCGTGGTGACGATGTACAGGATGGATTCTGTAAGTTTCTTTCGGGTCAGGAATTTCGCGATGGGATCCTCGACGCCGGCGTCGTACACGGCACGGGAAATGTCGTCTGTCTCGGGAACGTCGAGAACGCAGAGGTTGGAGGCGGGAATGCCACGTTTGCCTATGTAGTACTCGCCGATGGCGATGGAAACCGCGGATCTCTTGTTGACGACGACCAGAACAAGAGACGGGGTCTGAGAGCGGAGAATCGCTGGGGCAAAACCAGCCGCACAGACGGCCAGGAGGAATGCGGCGAAAGATCTCAACACTCCTACTGTATCGACTCTGGTAAACTGAAGCAGATTCGGCGCTATCGTCTAACGGTTAGGACGGAGCCCTCTCAAGGCTTAAATACGGGTTCGATTCCCGTTAGCGCTACCATGTTTTCATACACTTACGGGCTTTGCGCTGTGACGCGGAACGGGCCGCAGGATTTCCCGGAAAAAAACAGAATGATTCGGCGGCATGAATTCGCGCGCCGCACTGCTGCGCGATTAGCGCGGTAAGTCTGTCTGGGTGCGCCTGCCGCACCTTTTGGCAACAGCCGGGCGACAAAAAAATCACTTTGTCTGTTGACGACTGAATTCCCCAATTGCTATTCAGGAAGCGACGATGCATATCGCGAGGGATGCCGGATGGCGAAGGAGTGCGTTAGGATCTTCGGTTTCGCGCCGTGAAGAATGTCTTGTCCAAGGGACGATCCCGCAACCGCCCAGTACAGGAAAACTGGCCAGAGGACCGGGTGAAACTTCCCGGTGGACCTCGACCCGGTCCACAAGGCTATCCAGCCGTTTCCGCCAGTAGCAAGCGCGGCAACGGCGATTCGGAACACGGCTAACGGTGATACTGTGACTGCGTCTCGCTTAAACAATTTCATATGCCAGCTCCGACCCTCTTACGCCACAACCCCGTGGCGTTCACCCTGATTTCCGCCGCGCTGGGAGTAGTCTTCGGGATACCCATTGCGGCCGCTGCTTCGCTGGACGATCCGGTCATCTACTCGGAAAATCGAACCTCCGAGTCGACTATCCAGGATCGCGACCCCGGCTACAAGCCGATGTATCTAGTGTATGCAGACAAAGAGCGGACTGCCGATGAGGCGAAGAAGCTTGTCGATGACCTCGGGCTGACACGGCACGTCCAGGACTACAAGACGCGCGTGTTTGTCGTGGGGCCGAGCAACGGGAATACGTACGATGACGCGGCCGACCTTACGGCTTACCAGAACTTCCTGAAGACACACCGCTCATCGAACCTGAAGATCGTGGCGGTGGGCGCGGGGTCCACATTTGTGAACAGTTTGATTTCGAAGCATGCATACGCCGTGGCTGGCATCATGACCTACGGAGGGTCGATTGCGGGGGGTACTTCGTCGAGCATGCCTGTGCCCGCGTATGTACACACAACCGATCCGGCGGTCGCCAAGCTGTACATACAGGCGAACGGAGCTACCTCCAAAGTTGAGGCGCCACGGAAGCCGGGGGGAGGCCAGAGCGTCAATCGAATCGCTAATTCACGCCACGCGACGATCTATGCCTTCGATTCGGCGAACGGCAAACTTCTATGGTCGAGCGGCGATCAGATCACGGGCTGGAACCATGGCAGCGGTATGACCGCCATTAATGGCAAAGCCTATATCAGCACGTTCGACGGTTATTTTTATTGCTTCGGAGTCGCAAAGTAAGCGCGAGGTGACGACAACCATGGAAACCACAATGAAGCGAGTCTCGATCATAGCTCTTACGGCCACAGCACTCACGACGGGCACGGCATACGCCCAGGGTGGACGCGGCGGCGGTGGCGGATGGACGACCAGCCGCGCGGACGCGCAACGCACCGCCTGGGTTCGGACAGATACAGCCATCTCGGTTGAAGGCGTGCAGAAGCCCGATTTCGGGCTTCAATGGACGGTGAAAGTGGGTCACACGCCGCGCGAAACACTGAGCGAAGGCGTCAGCGGCAATACCGCTCAACTCGACCCTTCGCCTGGCAACGTCACGGGAAGCGCGAACAACTTATATGCCTACGAAATCGACACTGGCACCATCGCGTGGACGAAGCATTTTGACGCGCCGGCTCCAACTGCC
Source organism: Bryobacterales bacterium (assembly GCA_003136575.1). GTDB lineage: Bacteria > Acidobacteriota > Terriglobia > Bryobacterales > Bryobacteraceae > BOG-234. The sequence goes on from PLEX01000225.1 coordinate 47,225, forward strand.
TCGACGGCGGCGTGCCCTGGCGGAATGACGGGCGGTGTTACACGGGCGACATCTCTGGCAGCGAACGTTGCCGGAACAACCTTGGGCGGACGTGGTGGCGGCCGAGGTGCGACTGGCGGCGTTGGCGCCCCCGGCGAGGGTGTACCCATGTCTCTCTTTTCCCGCGGCGGACGCGGCGGCTCTGGCGGGCGCGGCGGGGTTGCCGGATTCTCCGGTGGCGGGTTCGCCGGCGGCGGATTCGGGGGAGGCGCGGCGGGCGCTTCCGGTCGCGGAGGCGGAGGAGCCGGCATCAACCGTCCGGGTCCGGGGGCTTCCTACGCGCTGTCGAGCGATGGAGTTTTGCACACGATCGGTCAGTCGCAGGGCAGGGAACTGAAGAAGCCGGTTCCGTTCCTGCCCGCTAATGCTAACGCAACCGACCTGATTCTGGTGGGCGAGACCATCTTCACCTCGACGGTCAATAATTGCGGCGGCGTCGCCAATGGTGTCTGGGCGCTCGATCTTACTGATGGGACGGTCCATTCGTGGAAGTCCGAAGTGAGCCCGGTGGGCGCTGTTGCGCTTTCATCTGAAGGAACGCTCTATGTGGCGATTGGCGAAGGCACAGGCCGTTTTCACGACTCAATCGTGGCGCTCGATCCGAAGACCCTCGCCGTGAAGGACTGGTTTGCCACGACGAGCCCATTCTCATCCGCTCCGGTAATCTTCCCGCAAGGTGGGCGCGAACTTGTGGCCGCAGCCACGAAGGACGGAAGAATTTTTCTGCTCGATGCAATGTCCCTCGGCGGTGCCGACCATAAGGCAGCGCTCGCGACATCGGCCGCAACCACAACTTCGAAGGCCTGGTCGCCCTCGGCTCTGGCAACCTGGGAAGATGGCGCGCACGACCGGTGGCTGCTCATTCCGGCCATTGGCGCAGGCAGTGGTATCGTTGCGTTGAAGGTCACCGGGACTGCGCTCCAACAGGCCTGGACGTCTCCAGTCCTGTCGGCGCCATCGCCGCCCATCGTGGTCAACGGTGTGGTTTTCGCATTGAACAGCGGGATGGCAGCGTCACCGGCGGTGCTGCATGCGCTCGACGGCGCCACCGGCAAGGAAATATGGAACAGTGGCCAAACGATCAAATCTTTCGTCAAGTCGGCGGGCTTATGGTCGATCAGCGGACAGGTTTACGTCGCGACGAACGACGCGACAATTTATGCATTCGGCACTCCGATGGGCCGGTAGGCAAAGGAACTATTCAATCATGAAACTAACAAAGGCTTTTTTGATGTCAACCGCGACTGGAGCAGTCGCGCTGATCATGGTGGCGCCCGCGGTGTTCTCTCAGATTCCGGGAGGCGCTGCGGGTGGAAGCGGACGAGGGGGCGGAGGTATGCGCGGAGCGCCGTTCGATTTCAACGATAACACCGGATACCAGTCGCTCTTCGACGGTAAGACGCTTGATGGCTGGGAAGGCGCTCCTGGTATGTGGAACGTGGTCGATGGAGCGATCCACATCGATACGGCCTGTGAACACCCCACGGGTACAACGTATATCTACTGGAAGGGCGGCGAAGTGGCCGACTTCATTCTCAAGTACGACATGAAGGGAACGCAGAGCGTGAATGGCGGGATGCAGTTCCGCAGCTTTTTGACTGAAGACCCGAATGCGCCGAAGTATCCGCCGCGCGCAGGTGGTGGCGCCGGTCGTGGTGGCAGCGGTGGTGGCGGAGGTCGTGGTGGNNAGGCGGCGGTGGCGCGGCATTTGGCGGCAGCGGCAGGGGCGGCGGTGGCCGTGCGCAGGTTGCCTGTGCGACTCCGCCCCCTCCGCAGCCCGAGCGAGGGTCTCTGTCGAAATGGAATATGAACGGTTATCAGGTGGACTTCGACGCCAACAACCAGTGGGGCGGAAATATCTATGAACAGGGTGGCAGAGGTATTATCAACACTCCCGGCCACGCTCTTCTGGCCGAGCCCGGCCAGCCGGTTCGCGTGACGGCCACGCTCGCCGACAAGGCGACTCTCGATTCCTGGTTCCACAAAGACGACTACAACCACATGATGGTCATCGCCCAAGGTCACACGATCCAGACGTATATGAACGACCACTTGATTATGTCCCTGATCGACAACGATCCCAATTATTTCCGGGCCACCGGGCTGCGGGGGCCGGAAGTGGAAGCCACAGACGGATATTGGGTGAAGAATATCCATCTTAAGAAGCTATAGGCAAGGATTTCGAGGACGGCGTTTGTGCGCGCGACCGGTACAAACGCGGTACGCCGATACGGATCAAGCCTGTCGCCGCCGTAGTCGTTAGGGTCGGCGTCGGGGCACCTCACGACCACATGGAAATCAGATGGCATTCGGGCGACTGCTCACCGACTCGATAGAGGCAGCATCGGACGAGCGAAGAGCCTTAAGATCCCGCAGAGGCGGCTGGCCAACAAACGCACTGTATTCGCGGCTGAATTGGCTGACACCTTCGTATCCAACGTCAAATGCCGTCCTCGAAACGCCTGCACCTTCCGCGAGCATCCGCGAGCGTGACGCCTGCAGCCGGAGCAGCTTTTGATGCCGAAGAGGACTCATTGCCGTCAACATCCGGAAATAGATGATGCAGCGTGGATACGCCCATGGCCGCGATTTCCGCCAGAGATTCCACTCGTAGCGGCCGGGGATAGTTCTCTGGGATGTGCCCAATGGCTTTTGTCGTCCGCTGGCTACTCTCATCCAGGGTTGCGACGGCTGGCGAGACGTGCGCCCGCGAAATCGGCAGAACCCGGTAGATGATTTCCTGTTGGATCGCTGAGAAACAGAATATCCTGGAGAGTTTCGGGCAAACCCACAAGGCGGCAGCATGCGCTGAGGAATTCGCAGCGGTCTCACCGGTTGCCATGGCAGGGCTGTCAGGCGGCGCCGCTGCCATCTGGATCTCCTTCCGGCTAAGCAGCTTTCGAACCACAGACATTTTCGACTTTGAGCGACAAGGTCAGGTACGGCGTCGCGGCGCTTGCCTGTCGCGGCGCTTGCATTGACAACTCGTGCGACGACGTGCATGTCGACCGACGTGAGCAGGACTCGCGACACGCCGTAGGTGAAGATGTTTCGGCCCAGTTCGACCCTCTTCTCACCCCGAGCCGCCACAAAGATGCTCGGCTCGTAAGTTATGGCGCACGGCTCAGTCGGGGCGGTTCGCTGGGCCAGCATGCCAGGAGCGGCCGTCGCCCGCCTCTCTGCCGAACCCAGGAATGTCGGACACTCGCCGCAACAACGTTGAAGGATGGCTGGCCCCCTGTCGCCACGCGAGCGAATCGAAGAGGAGCGCCTGCCCGGATGGCGGTCCCAAATCCATCGTCTTTCACTAATTCGGTTAGCGAGCGCGAAGAGAATCTTCACCGCGAGCGCCTGATAGAGACAGTCGGCAGCGACGCCTTGGATGCCGGTTCGCTTAAAAACATAATATACGGAAAGGATTTTGTGGCTGGCGCGCATTGGCGTGTACGCCATCCGTCCGCCAAAAGCGCGCGCCATGCCGACCGTTACGAACATCGTTTCGACCGCCAGTACACGGCGCGCTCGAAGCCTTCGATGGTCCGAAAATCGTGCGCACCATTCGATCGCACGATCCAGCGATCCGTCGCACCCGTGTGTATCCGTGGCCAAACCTCCGTCCACTCACGCAAGATTCTGACGTGGCCGACCTGGTGTAGAATAACCGCTAGCCGGATGCCGGAGCGTGGAAATTCCGGTATTCATTTCAAGGAGGAGAGAAGTGATGCGAACGGTCCCCCTGGGTCTTCCGTTACCGGGTTTCTTGCGACGATTACCGACGCGTCCGCACCAGCATCGATGAATTGGTTCGCCTTCATGGAGGACACGGGCGGCGGAGCGTACGCATCCGGCGGGAACTTCAACGGTGGGGAGAATCCTGGATTTGAAGGCATCGCCGCAGGCGCTCCCGGCAACTTCCCTCTGCCGACTCCGGAGCCTTCATACTATCTCGTTACAGGCGTGGGTTCTCTCGGCCTTTTAAGCTTGCGCAGAATGAAAACAAGGCGGCCGCAGGCCATATAGCAACCGCGGCAGATTCCGCCTTTCGGCCGCGCGTCGGGAGGTTTCGTCTCCATTCCGCGGATTCGTAGCCATCCCGTCGCGTTCGTTATAAACTAGCCGAATGGAGATTAAGTGAAACGGATCCCAAGCGCATTTTCCGTAGCCAGCCTGCGGGCAGCCCATAGACGAAGTAAGCCCGGACGCCGCAGGTTCCGCGCCCGCGTCGCGGCAGGCGTGTTTGTCCTTGCGGCGTCCCTGCTACACGCCGCAGGCTTCCCCGAGGCCGGCATTTCCAATGGCCTACTGACCGCAAAGCTTTACCTTCCCGACGCCGCAACCGGGTATTATCGGGCGACCCGCTTCGACTGGTCCGGCCAGATTCCGGACCTGGTCTATAAAGGACACAGCTATTTCGGCGAGTGGAATCCCGCGCCGTACGATCCGAAGCTGCACGACGCCATCACGGGTCCGGTCGAGGAGTTCCTGACCAACAACGCCGGTCTGGGCTACGCCGAAGCCAAAGCCGGCGGCACGTTTATTAAGATTGGCGTCGGTGTCATTCGCAAGCCCGACGAACCGCGGTTCCGGCAATTCGAGACTTATGAGATTGTCGATCCAGGCAAATGGACGGTGAAGAAGCACGCGGATTCCGTGGAGTTCACGCAGATCGTGGCCGATCCGTCTTCCGGCTACGCTTACAGGTATACGAAGATCGTCCGGTTGTTGAAGGGAAAGCCATCGATGGTGCTGGAGCATCGACTAAAGAACACGGGCAAGAAGCTGATCGAATCCGACGTCTATGAGCACAATTTCTATATGATCGACAAGCAGCCGACGGGGCCGGATGTCGTCGTGAAGTTTCCCTTCGAGGTTCACGCGACGCAGGATCTGCATGGTCTGGCCGAAACGCGCGGCAAGCAACTCGTCTACCTGAAGGAATTGTCGCCAGGCGGTCAATCCGCCCAGAGCAATCTGACAGGTTTCGGCTCCGATCCGAAAGACTACGACATCACCGAGGAGAATCTGAAGACCGGCGCCGGTGTGCGGCAGACATCCGACAGGCCTGTGGCGCGCATCAACTACTGGTCCATACGCTCCACCGCGTGCCCCGAAGCGTACATCCACATGTCGATTCCGCCGGGCCAGGAATTCACGTGGAAGATCAACTACGATTTCTACACGACAAAGTAACGCGCCATGAAGCCACGTTCGCTGATACTGTTCGCCTGCACAGTCCTGGCCATTCTGGCTGGTGCCGTTGTCGCCCAGACGAATAAGGGCCAAGCCGTCGATGCCTCGAAGGAATGGCCCACCTACGGCCATGATCCCGGCGGTATGCGCTTCTCGCCGTTGACGGAAATTACTCCAGCCAACGTCGACAAGCTGAAGGTTGCGTGGGTCTATCACATGACTCCGCCGGGTGCGTCGGGCGCTTCCGGGGCTGGGCGCACTGGCAGGGGCGCGTTTGCGGGATCCGGCGCGGGTCGGGGCGCGACTGCGGGTGGAGAAGCCGGGGCTGGCGATGCGCCGGAGACCGCGCAGTTTGGCCGAGGACGTGGCGGACGCGGAGGCGGTTCCGGCTTTGCCGCGAGCGAAGTCACGCCGTTGGTGATCGACGGAATCATGTACATCGCTACGCCCCGCGCCCGGGTCGTGGCCATCGATTCGTCCACGGGCAAAGAGATATGGGCATATCAGCTGCCTTCCAGCGTTCCTTCCACGCGCGGCGTCGAGTACTGGCCGGGCGACACCCGGACCACGCCCCAAGTCGTTTTCGGCTCGAGCGAGGGCAAGCTCTTCTCTCTCGATGCGAAGACCGGCAAGCCGAACGATTCGTTCGGCGACAACGGCATCGTCAATCTGAACACGCCGGAAATTCTGCACGGGCTGCCGGGACGCGACGGTCTGAGCTCGCCGCCCACCGTCTATAAAAACCTGGTGATTACCGGCGGCACGACGCAGGAGAACCCGCCGCTTGGCCCCGCGGGCGATGTCCGCGCGTGGGACATGCGCACCGGTAAGCTGGTCTGGACGTTCCACTCGATTCCCGGACCGGGCGAAAAATACAACGAGACTTGGGGCGGCGATAGCTGGAAGAACCGTTCGGGCGTCAATGTTTGGGGATTCATCACGGTCGATGCGCAGCGGGGCATCGTCTACATGCCGTTTGGCGCGCCGTCCGTGGATCAGTACGGCGGCGACCGCCCCGGCGACAATCTGTTCAGCACGAGTCTGGTGGCCGCCGATGCAAACACCGGCAAATATCTGTGGCACTTTCAGGTGGTCCATCACGACATCTGGGACGGCGATATGACGGGCGCGCCCGCTCTGATTGACGTAAAGCAAGGCGGCAAAACGATTCCCGCCGTGGCGGCGATCAACAAGCTGGGGCTGCTCTTCATATTCGATCGGGTTACCGGCAAACCGATTTACGGCATTGAAGAACGTCCGGTGCCGCAGAGTGAGGTTCCGCTGGAGCGAACGTCGAAGACCCAGCCGTTCCCGTTGAAGCCACTGGCTCTCGTGCGAACAACAATGAGTCCCGCCGATCTGAACACGGTCACACCCGAACTCGAAGCCGCTTGTAAGAAGCTGGCGGAGGGCGTGCAAATGGGCGGACCGTATCTGCCCCCGGCGTACAATCGCCTGCGTGTCCAGTTCCCGGGCAACCACGGCGGCGTGAACTGGGGTGGCACATCCTTCAATCCGCAACTGGGCTATCTGTTTATCAATACCAATGAGCTGGGGCAGCTTTCGGGCATGAAGGATCACGATCCGAAGACTGGCCGCGCCAATGGCCGGGGCGTGGGCAATCGCGTCGATCCCGATGGTCCGTACGAAGGCTTTCCCGGTGGCGGGCGCTTCAGCGTGCCCGGCCCCGACGCCCAACAATTGCCGTGCCAGCAGCCGCCATGGGGCGAACTGACCGCGGTGAACGTGAACACGGGCGAATTCGCCTGGCGCGTGCCGCTCGGTGTCACCGACAGCCTTCCGGCGGACAAGCAGAAGACCGGGCGGCCAGGCAACGGCGGCACCATCGCGACCGCCGGGGGACTCGTCTTCGTCGGCGCGACCGACGACGCCCGCTTCCGCGCTTTCGATGCGAAGACGGGCAAGGAATTGTGGACGTTCAGGCTGGGCGGCGCGGCGGAGGCGACGCCGATTACTTATCAGGGCAAGGATGGAAGGCAGTACGTGGTGATCGCGTCCACCGGCGGCGGGTTCTTCAACAACCCGGTCACGGACGACAGCATTATGGCGTTTGCGCTGGATGCGGCGAAGTAACGGATTGCAATTCAGGTCGCCGAACGCGGCCCAGGGTGGAACACGCGCCTGACGAGACGGCTCAAAAAGTTTCCCCGTCGCACGAAGCTCAGTTTTAGCCCGCCGATGTCTCTCCGTGGCTTCGGAACCGTGAGCGTAATGATGTGGCCTCCCTCGCGGTACGAATCGACAACGCCCCTGAACAAAAACGGCGTCCCCGGCGCGACCGAGCCCCTGATTGGATCGGCAAAGCGCAGAATCGCGTCACCGGCGGCATCGTCCACGTTGACGAGCAGTTCCCGCGGCGAAGACTGCGAAACTACAGTCGCCTGGAACATTGCCGGTCCCCGGTAATCCTGGCCGCGGCGCGGTGGCAACGTTTCGGCCCGAACCTCGTGGAAGTAGTCGTCTCCGCGTTCCGCGATGCCCGTCTGAACGCTTTCCCACAAGTCGAGATCGGGACGGGTGTCCCCGCGCAAACGACGAGCGTTCCGCCGCACTTCAGCTACGCTCAACAGATGGAAACCCGGCGGAGGAAACATCGAGGCGGACGCCTGGCTCATCAAATCGCTCATTCCTTCGTCACTGCCGTGATACCCCGCGTAAGTGTTCCGCAGAGCGTTTTCCGCCGGATCCCGGTCCGCGCCGGCAAGCGCGTGGGGGCCGGTCAGGGCGAGCGCCCGCGCGAACTCATAGATAGCCTGAGGGAGGCGAGGGTCTTCCTTATTGCCCGAAATCTCCCGCAACAGCGTCACACCAAGCTCGTATGAAGCCGACGCTTGTTCCGGGTCAATCTCAAGCACTTTCCTGAATTCCGATTCAGCCGTCGCATCGTCTTTCTCCGCTTGCGCGATCCAGGCGAAGACGGAATGAATCTGCAACTGAGACGCCCGCCGGGTTTCCACCCATCGCTCGGGCGGCAGGCTGTCGGGTTTCACCGAGTCGTCGAAGTAAGCTTCGAAGTCGTTCAGCAATTCCAATCCTGCCTGCTTTCCGGCCTGTAAAACGTCCGCATTGGCTGCGGGCTTGCCGTAAGCGGCTTCAAGCACGGAGAGCAAAGCCTCAGCCGTCATCAGCGTGCGCTGGTGTCCGAGTTCGGAATTCGGATATTGCCGTTTCCATTCTCTGAGAAGCGCCAGCTTTCTGGCGGGATCTTTCTCTTTCGCAGCCGACATCCCCAGTTCGGATTCACCCTGATCGATCCACTTTGGTCCCGTCCGGGCTGACAGTGGTTGTATCAAAGGCGTGGATGCAATGGCGATTGGCGGCGCAGGGGCAGCCGAAGGCGCGGAAAGCTCAAACGCCACATTGACCTGCTTCGCGCCGATGTTCAGATCGGGAGCGAATCGCACCGCCGTGGCCGACTCCACTGCGGCGCGCCGCAGTTCCCTCGGTCCGCCAACGGCCTCAGCGCCGCTGACGCGCCCGAGAGCGTCCACCGTTATTTTCACCGGCACCGTTCCTTCTATTCCTTCGTCCCGGGCCGTCTCGGGATACTCGGGGATTGAGGGCGGCAGCGGTACGGACGCTCGCACCGGACCCGAATAGATTGCCGCGCACACCAACGCCAGAAGCAGCGCCATCATGCCAGGCAGCCGCGACGACCGGTAGTCCCCCGCGCTGGCGCCGACGATGCGGCGTATCCGGTACTCCAGCGGCGCGTCACCCATCCCCAGAGCTCCAAGAACTACCTGCGGCGAACCGATCCGCAATTTCTCCAGCGCCGTCACCGCCCGCGCGTAGCACATCGCGTCGCCGCAGGTCCTGACTGCAAGATCGTCACAGCAAAGTTCCCGTTCCTGCCGGATTCGGTTTGACACCCACCACACCGCAGGATGATAGAAAAGCAGAGTTTCGGCGACGGACTGTGCGATGTTGACGACATCGTCGTAACGCCGCATGTGAGCGATCTCGTGGGCGAGTATCGCTTCCAGTTGCTCCGGCGTAAGATTGAGAACGCCGGCTGCAGGCAACAGGATCACGGGGCGCACCCATCCGGCCAGGCCGGGGCCATCGGGAATTGCGGAGACGAGAACGCGAACTGTCCGCGTCACGCCCATGCGCCGCGCAAGGTCAACTGCGATAGCCGTGATCTGCGGACTTGCGGTACTACCGGATCGGCGCAAAGAAGACACCCGCACTCCCAGCCAACTCAGCCGCAGCGAGAGGAACACGACACCCAGCACCCAGAACCGCAAGACCCACGGTTGGGAAGCATTCAGCCACCGTGTCAAAGAGGAAACAGAACCACTCCAGACGGCCCGGATCGTCAGCGTCACGGCGGCGGGACCTGGCTGGGCGTGCTCAAACGGATCGTACGACGCCACCGCGGTGGCGACCGGGAGCAGCGCCATCACAAACAGCGCAACGCAACACACGCCGTAGCGCACCTGAGGAGCGCGATTGCGCAGAACGAACAGAACGGTCCAGACGATGAGCGAGACGGCGAAACCCTGCCAGACGAACTGGAGGAGTGCCGATGTAATCGCCTGTGCCAGCGGCGTCATTTCTTTTCCGCCTCGATCCGTTCCAGAAGTTTTTCGATTTCCTCCAGAGCCTTCGGAGAAGTTTTCTCGGTCGATAGCGCCTGCATCACCATCGCCCGGGTGGAGCCGCCGAAGGCACGCTCGAGCAAATGACGCAGCAACTGGCGCTGTGTGCTGGCCTGCGGGTCGCGGGGGCGATAAATCTGCGGACGGCGCGATTCGTCCCGTTCGACCAATCCTTTTTCAGTCATGATCTGCATGACTTTGAGCACGTTCGTATAGCCCGTCGGTTTCTCTTCGTTAAGTTTCTTCAGCACTGCGCGCACCGAAAGGGGGCCGTTCTCCCAGAGGATCCGCAATATCCCGAGTTCCGCTTCCGTTGGGCGAGGCCGTTCCGATTTCATAGCTTTAGTATGACGAGTTTATTCGTCATGTCAATGGGGCGTAGTCCCTTTCGACGCGGCTTTTCCCCGCCCTCCGGTTTTTGGCGCTGCGGTCGCGGCGGGCAGGAAGGTAACGCCGTCGGGCAGGCCAACGATATCGGCTCTTGGCTCCTGAACGTTGAGCGTCAGAACGTACGAGGGACTCTTTGTGTACGATTCGACCACCCCTCTGAACCGGATCTCGATTCCGGCGGGAACGTCACCTTTGATTTTGTCGTCGAACTGTAGCAGCGCGTCGCCGGCGGCATTGGAGACATTAACGAGAATTTGCTTTGGCGTCGGGACCGATACTACCGTTCCGCGGAACATCGGGGGGCCTTTGTAAGCGTCTCCCGCGGGAGGCGGGAATGCAACGTCTTTAAGGGACGCATTGAAGAAACCGTCGCCCCGCGTCTCCACTTCCGCGCGGATCGTTTCCCAGAAATCCAGGTCCGGGTGCTCCAGAGCCCAGGCGGCGTGATCTCTCTGTTTGGCATCGTCGATATCGACGATGCTCGGAATATGAAATCCATCGGAGGCAGTGCAGACCTTGCTGACTGTTTCAGCAAATCGTCGAGGCCGTCCGGACCGCCATGATAATTCGCGTAGTTGGACTTCAGGGCCTTGTCCGCCTTCGCCCTGGCGTCGGGTGGGAGCGCATTCGGCCCCTCAACGGAAAGAGACCGGGCAAGTTCGTACAGCGCCTCGGAGTAACGCACGAAGTTCTTTGTCTCGAGCATTTCGTGGATGATCAGCGCTCCCCACTGATAAGACGTCGCGGCCTGAGTCGGGTCGATTGCAAGAACCTTTTTGTATTCGGTCTCCGCCGTCACGGTGTCCTTCTTCAGCGCCGCGGCATAGGCCATCAGCGCGTGCGCCTGCATTTCGGAGGTGGAGCGGATTTTGGTCCACTCGGCGGGGGACATTTGCGCAAGTTGAGGAAGCGATCTCAGGGAGTCGTCGAAGTACGTGCCGATGCCGTCAATGAGCTGTTGCGCTGCCTTCCTTCCGGCGTCGAGAACCGGCCCCTCCTGCTTGCCGAACGCCCCGGTTATCAGCCCTGTCAGCGCCTGCGTCGTCATAAAAGTTCGTTGAGCGGCGAGAGCGGTGTTCGGGTACTGCTGTTCCCACTTCTTCAGCAGCTCCAGTTTTCTGGCCGGGTCCTGTTCATTGCCGGCGGCCAGGCCGATATCGGATTCTCCCTGATCTTTCCATGTCGGACCTGGGGCCGTTTGTGCCCATAAAACGGAGTTGAAGCACACGGCGGCCAGTATGCCTGCCATGAGGAACCAAATGGCCGAATGGAGAATCCTCGCCCATCCGCCGAATGGAACGCAAGGTGCCACGCCGGGAGAGGACGGCGACGCCGCGGCGGAAATCGCACGATGACGATGGTTTTCGTCTTTCATGCTTCCATTATGACGATATTTTTCGTCATGTCAACCGGAATCTTGATCGGCGGGTGTCTCTTTGACGCAGATGCGTCCGCACCGGACTCGTCCGGATGGGCATTCGGGCGCGGCCACCCGCCTCGCCACCGGAGGAATTATCCGCCGTCGCTGCGAAAACGGTAGCCGAAGAACGCGTCGGTCGTCAGATAGGTCGGCTTAGCCGGAGTATCCTCGATCTTCTTTCTTAATTGCCGGACGAACGTGCGCAGATACTCGACCTCGCCGCTGTAATCCGGACCCCAGACCGCGCGAAGAAGATCCTCATGCCGTACGGGCACGCCCGCGCGGCTCATCAGCAGTTCCAGAACGTCGAATTCCTTTGGCGTGAGGTGACGCTGCGCACCGCTTTTCATCACGCAGCGCCGCTGGCGGTCGAGCACGACATCTCCTACCACGATCTGCTCCGGCGTATGCGGGACAGTCGTTCTGCCCCGGCGAATCGCGCGGAGCCTGGCGGTCAGCTCCGGCACAACAAATGGCTTTGTGATGAAATCGTCGGCGCCGGCCTCGAACGCCTCCACCTTGTCGTCTTCGCTGTCGCGTACCGTGACCATCAGAATGCCCGCGGTCTGCAACTCGCGCCTCAGATCCCTGCACGTCGCGATGCCGCCTTTGCCCGGCATGTTGACGTCAAGCAGTATTGCATCATACGAAGTGCGCCGCGCCAGTTCGATAGCGTGTTCGCCGGTCGAGGCTTCGTCCGCCCTGTATCCGAGCGCTGTCAGCGTGGCGCCGAGTGCGCGGCGGATACCGGGGTCGTCGTCAACGATAAGAACGGAACCGTTGGAACCTGTCATATTCAGTCGCCTTCAGATATTGGGCTGCTGCCCGCTGTTTCCAGTGCTCCGGGAATTCCGGGCGGGCTGAGAGCTCCGTCCTGCATCCCGCCGGACAACGCGGGCAGAGCGAAAAAGAAAGTTGTTCCGGCGTCCGGGTCGCTTGTGGCCCATACGCGCCCGGAGTGCGCCGCCGCGATCTTGCGAGCGACCGACAGGCCGAGGCCCGTTCCCGCAATCTGCTGAGCGGTACCCGTCGCGCGATAGAACCGCTCAAAAATGCGCTCCAACTCCGGTGCCTGAATCGCCGGGCCCTGATTGTTCACGCTCAGCACAATCCCTCCTCGGCCATGTTCGGCACGGATCGCGATCTCCGAAGCGGACGCGGAATACTTGATCGCATTGTCTACCAGTTGTGCCAGTGCCATCCCGAGCAACTGTTCGTCGCCCGATACGGCCATTCCTGTTTCAAGGCCCGTGATCCGGATGGCGTGCCCCTGGGTCCGCCCTTCGAATCCATTAACCACGCGGCGAAGGAGCGCATCGATCCGAAGACTGCGCGGCCTCAGCCGAACCTCTCTTTCATCCAGCCGCGCCATCACGAGCAACCGGTTGGTGATATCGTCGAGCCGTCCCGCTTCGCTGTCGATCAGCGAGACGAGTTCACCCTGCGCCGGTCCGAGTCCTCCCATTTCGAGCAGCCCGGAACTGGCGGTGCGAATTGCCGTCAGGGGTGTCTTCACGTCGTGGGCGAGAGCGTCCAGCACCGCCGTGCGCAGTTGCTCGTTCTGGCGGGCGGCCTCTGCCCTGTTCTCTTTTTCAAGCGACCGGAAGCGTTCGAGCGCCACAGCGACGAGCGACGCCAGCGCCCCGGCGACCGGCTCGCCGATACGCCCGCCGCAGAGCGCCAGAGCGCCAACCGGGCGCACTCCCATCCGCAGCACGCAGTACCAGGTGTGGTCGGCCTTGTCAAACCAATCCTTCGCCCCGATGTAGGTGTGTTTGGCCTTGCGTTCGAGGTCGGCGCCCGTTGACCCCGCCGCTGCGAACCTGGCCGCCTCCGCGTCGTAGACTCCGGCGCTTTCACATTGGAAGACGCGCACGATCAGGCCCGCCAGTTGAGGGCCGGGGGCCTGTGCACGGTCCATCAGCAGGATCAGGCGGCTGATTTCATACAGGCCTTCCGTCTCCTCCCGGCGCCGGATAGCCACTTGCGTCTGTTCAGCGGCCCGGCCGGATAAACGGCTGACAACAAGCGCGCAATACTCGAATGTGGCGAGAGCGATCCAGTTTTGCGGATCGGCCACAACCCAGGTCAGAACGGGCGGCACCAGAAAATAGAGTTGGCAGACGACGGCGAGAATCGAGATCGCGCTTGCCGGCCAAAAGCCGGATCGTCGCGCGATCAGGACGACTACGGTCAGGTGGAGGAATGCCGCGGTAGTCAGATTCAGGTGGAATCTGTAGCCAACGAAGGTTATGGCGGCAACGGCGGCTGTGCCGGAAGCTATCGTCAAAACCATCTGCCGCAACGTTCGCAAGTCGGGCCGCTCCGACTCCGCCGCCGGAGACCCTGCCGACCGGCTGGCTGCCGGTAGATCTTCCGCGGTCGTGACCATCAGTGCCATAGCTTACTTGCCCGTATTCATGTACAAACGCGCGTGTCCGCCGGGGCGCACGGCTGTCGGTCGAGCGAGACGGAGTCCGCGAACCGGTAACCGACGTGACTATCGGTCAGCAGATACTTCGGTTCGGTGGGATTATCCTCCAGCTTTTTTCGGAGCTGGCGGATAAACGTTCTCAGATACTCGTTCCGGCTGGCATATTCCTGCCCCCAGACCGTTGTCAGAAGCCGCGCATGATTGACGGGCGACCCGGCGTGAGCCATCAGATAGTGAAGAAGATCGAACTCTTTCGGCGTGAGGAGCACAATCGCTCCCGCCTTCTCCACATAACGGCGGGCGGGGTCCAGTACGATTTCACCGATGCGGATGCGCGGCTCATGATCGGCTGCCGGTGTCTGCACGCGGCGAACGGCCGCGCGTATCCGGGCAGTCAACTCCCGCATGTGAAACGGCTTGACGACATAGTCGTCCGCTCCGGCGTCCAGCGCGCCCACCTGGTCGTCCTGAGTGCTTCTGACCGAGAGCATCAGAATCGCGAGACGCGGGAAGAGCTGCCGTAGATCCCTGCATACGTTGACGCCGTCTTTCCCCGGCATATTGATATCGAGCAGGACCGCATCGAATCTTACTGCGCGCGCGAGCGATAGCGCCTCGGTGCCGGAGCAAGCCTCGGTTATATCGAAGCCCTGAGCGTACAGCGTCATATGAAGGGCGCGCCGGATCGAATAGTCGTCATCCACGATAAGAATGCGGCCGGCGGATTGGGGCTCTTCGGCCGGTATGCCGTAAGGCGCCGATTCCCGCTCACTCGTCATATAGTGTCTCCGCCTTCGAGTGCGGGGTTCCGCTCGCCCTCTATTCGTATATCAGGTTAGAACGACTCACGTAAGAAAGTCATAAAAAAACCGTATGGAAAAAGGGGATATCCGATCCGAATCCAACGAATGCAGCTGTTTCTCACCGGGAACGCTTATCGGGCCAATCGAAAGAATTAGAGGCGCGCAACGGATTAATCACATGGCCATTATGCCGTCCTGATGTTACCGCCAATAAGCTCGTGATCGGGTGCTCGTAATATGGCAGCTGCTCAAGCCGGAAACGGGCACAAGAAAGACAACAGGACAATCCATATGACTTCGAATCGAACGCGAAGTATTTCCGCGATGGGCACAATCGCCGCGCTGGCTCTTTTCCACGCGCCGATCAACGCAGTCGCTCAGGAGGCGAGTAGCCAGGCGGGCATCGCGCCCGGCAGCGCGGTTTACCCGGGAACCATTGTTGGCACGGTACGAAACACGGCAAACGCAGCGATTGGCGGCGCAACCATCACCGCGACGCGCCTCGACAACCACAGCATCCGCAGCACGATGTCGACAAGCGAAGGCATCTATTCCTTCTCGGATCTGGCGCCGGGAAATTATTCATTGTTGGCGCAGGCGGACGGCTTTCCGGACGCACAGATCGCGTCGGCGGCGGTGACGTCGGGGAAACCAACCACGATAAACATCGGGATGGCAAAGCTGCCGACTGTTCTTGCTAAGCCTGCTTCGATCTCTTATAATTCCACTGTGCCCGAACCTGGCGCGGCTGGCGTCAGCCAGCCGCGGCCGGCCACGACGGCGTCCAATGCGAACGAAGGCCTGTGGTCGGCGCTCTTCAAGAGAGCTGTTACGCACGACTTGACGGCCCCACGGCCGAAACCGGCACCCGTGAACACGGCTTCGCTCTCCGCTCCTCCGGCCTCGGCATTCGATAAGCCAAATACGGATGCGCTTTCGCCAATGCCCGCACCTCAGGCAATTGCGCCTGTTGCGTCGGTCGCGGGCACCCTGGCGCCGGCTCCTGCGGGGGCCGAGCCGGCTGTTGCGCCAGGCGCTCCCCCCGTAGACACATTTACTCCTTTTGCCGACTATGACGCGACCTGGCTGAACGGCAACACACGCCAGCACGACTCTCCACTGGACAGCAAGTACGTCAGCGGCGAATTTCGGGCGGATACCTTTTACGGCGAAGACTTCAATCAGCCGATTGATCACTCCATGGGCGGATCGAGCGAGGTTTTCCGAAGCGGCGAAGTGCAACTGGAAGATCTGTCGCTGGGTGGCGATTTTCACGACGGTCACATGCGCGGCCGGGTTCTGATGCTCTTTGGAATGTTCTCCGCCACGACGGTGCGCAACGACCCCAGCCCCGCGGTCGGCCAATGGGACGTCCGCGCGGCGTACAAATATGTCTCCGAAGCCTACGGCGGCTATCACTGGAATGTGCAGCACGGACTCAACATCGATGCCGGTATTTTCGTTTCCTACGTCGGTCTTTTCAGCTATCACAATTTCGACAACTGGGCCTATCAACCATCGTATGTGTCGTCGAACACACCATGGTTTTTTAATGGCGTTCGGATCCAGTGGTTCCCCACCAACCACCTGAAAATCGAGCCGTGGATCATCAACGGGTGGCAGTCCTACAACAAGATGAACGGTCACCCGGGGTTGGGAGGGCAACTCAAATATACTCCGCACGACTGGATGACGTTGATCTTCAATCAGTACGGTTTTGGCGAAGACAACGTCGGTCTTCCCAAGCGCGCGCGATACCACACCGACGACAGCGTGGAAATCAAGTACTTCGATAAGCAGGTGCCGGGCAACGGCATCGACAAAATGGCATTCACCTTCACGGGCGATTTGGGATGCGAGAGCGGTGAGGGCGTTACCTGCACGGGAGGACATGGCCCGTATAACCCCCTGACGGGACTCGGTGGCCCGAAACAGGCATTTCTCGGTTACATGATTTACGACCGCACGTGGTGGCACCACGACCTTTTTGCCTTTACTTTGGGCGGTGGCGCGATGAATAACCCCGGTCGCTACCTCACGCTGGTACTGCCCATCAACGGCGCGGATGCAATCTCCGGGACGCCCTATTTCCCGGCAGCCCCGGGGTTACCGTTGAAAGCCTACGATGGAACAGCTACGTTGGACTACATGCCCAGCCAATTCGCCACCTTCCGGCTGGAGTTTGGTTATCGTCACACGAATGTTCCGTACTGGTCGGGCCGAGGCGGAATCACACCTCCGGGCGGTAACAATGGTTCTCCGGCGGACTTTGCGTGCATTACCGGCGCATCTTCCGGACAGACAGATTTGGGGGCTGCCGAAGTAGCCTGCGGCGGAGGCCGTAGCAGCGTCTGGTTCCCGGATCTCCGCGAAGGGCAGGCGCTGTTAAGCGCCGCCATCATGGTGAAGTTCTAGCCGGGCATGGATTGTGTGGAGCGGACAACGCCGCGCGCCTTCGTCGCGGCGTTGCTCCCGTCGGCCAGGCAGGAGGTCCGCGATGGATTTATCGCAAATGAGTAATCCTGGTCTTCAGAATGCCGTGAGGCGGAACCTGGTAAGCTTTCCGTCACAAGCTCCGGTCTTCCCGCGGCAGGCTCGAACCGATATCCAATGGCGTGTGGCGCTGCTCTATTTCGTCCGTGGTTGGTCGTTCAACGCCATCGCGGGTCGATACCGTTTATCTCACGAGCGCGTCGGGCAGATTGCGAGGGACTGGCGGACAGCGTCTATTGCCGCTGGTTATATTCAGGAGATCCCTGGCGGTCCATTGCGGGACACAGTGAAGGCAGGATATTTGTGAACGGGTCCGCGTGCGCCTGCGAAAATGGCAGCGGCAAAGGTCCGAATCTCAAGACCTGTTTGTGAACCTGATTTGGGAGAGAGATATGCAGGAGCCAGCCATGTTAAAGGAAACGAAGATCCTGTGGGGCATCGCGATCGTTGCAATGCTTACCGCAACGATGATCATGACAGGGGCTGCTATAGCACAAGGGCAGCGGATCCGAAGACGCAGGATAAGCTGGCGCTGGGATTGGATGAAGTCACACAGTTGGTGTTGCTGATGGACGCCGACAAGAACGGGAAGATCTCCAGACAGGAGTTCATGAAGTTCATGGAAGCCGAATTCGACCGCTGGATAAGAATAAGAGCGGAGAACTCGACGTCACCGAACTAAAGCGGTCGAGGTTGCGCGTAAGTCACTTCACCGCAGTGGGTAAATGACAGCCCGTCGCGGTCTGATTCCTGGAGATGTGGCCCTTGTTGTTAACCGTCTGACTTCGCTCGGCATACGGCAACGGTATCGGACGCGCTTCTTTGCCGACCTGGCCGACTCGTCCGCCAGGGAAATCGGCGCTACGCCGAATTGCCCGGGTTCTTCCAATATCCCGACATTAGTTCGGTCGACCAGGTTGGTTGCCGCACCGAACCACGGGGGCCGAACTCCTTCATGTACGGCTTGATGTCGAGGACGGGCGTGCCATCGATTGCGTCGAGACCTTCGACAGTAATGGACAGACCCTGAACCGAAACCAGCCGGCACGTTGTCACTCCCAGCCTGTTGGGGCGGCTCTTTGCCCTCTGGGCGAAGATGCCTGTCAGCGGCCAGTCCTTGCGTCCGCGAGGGTGCCGGGCGCCTGTGGCAATTTCGCCCTCTTCAACGCGGTGGAACAGGAATACGATCTCCAGGTGGGAAAATTCGTCGAGACCGGTGAGGCAATCGGGAGTGAATCGGGAGTCGTCGAGGTCGATTCGCGAGATTACTCCGCCCCACACGTCGTCGACAGCCTCCCGGACCGGGTTGGCGACGTGACCGATGGGATTCAGTTCCGGCATGTTATTGCACTTGCAAGCCACGCGGGACGTGGGAAAGAACATCAGTCCCGCGCGGCATGCGGACTTAGTACCGGTAGTGATCCGGTTTGTACGGACCCTCCACGGGCACGCCGATATAGTCCGCCTGTTCCTTCGTTAATGTCGTCAGCTTCACGCCGATCTTTTCGAGATGCAGGCGCGCCACCTCCTCGTCCAGCTTCTTCGGCAGCACGTAAACGCCCGGCTTGTAGGTGTCCTTGTTGGCCCACAGATCCAGCTGCGCCAGCGTTTGGTTGGAGAAGCTGTTCGACATGACGAAGCTCGGATGCCCCGTCGCGCAGCCAAGATTCACCAGCCGGCCTTCGGCCAGCACGAAAATGCTGTTGCCCGAGGGGAACGTGTACTGATCCACCTGCGGCTTGATTTCCAGCTTCTTCGCCTCGGAATCGTTCAGCTTATCGACCTGAATCTCGCTGTCGAAGTGGCCGATGTTGCATACAATCGCCTGATCCTTCATGCGGCGCATGTGTTCGAGCGTTATGACGTCCACGTTGCCCGTGGTGGTGACGTAGATGTCGCCGCGGCCGAGCGTATCTTCGATCGTCGTGACCTCGTAACCTTCCATCGCGGCCTGAAGCGCGTTGATCGGATCGATTTCCGTGATCACGACGCGCGCCCCGAGGCCTCGCAGCGAATGCGCGCTGCCCTTGCCAACGTCGCCGTAACCGCAAACCACGCAGACCTTGCCCGCCACCATTACATCGGTCGCGCGTTTGATGCCATCGGCCAGCGATTCGCGGCAGCCGTAGAGATTATCGAACTTCGATTTCGTCACCGAATCGTTCACGTTGATTGCGGGAACCAGCAGTTCGCCCGCCTCGTGCATCTTGTACAAACGGTGAACGCCTGTGGTGGTTTCTTCTGAAACGCCGCGCCAGCCCCTCACTACGTTGTGCCAGATCGTTTTGTCTTCCGCGTGGATCTTCTTCAGCAGATCCTTGATGACCTGCTCTTCGCGATTGCCCGAAGGCGTGTTGACCCAGTCGGAGCCGTTCTCGAGTTGGTAGCCTTTGTGGATGAAGAGCGTGGCATCGCCACCGTCGTCGACTATGAGTTCCGGGCCAAGGCCTCCCGGATGCGACAGCGCCATGTTCGTGCACCACCAGTATTCCTCGAGCGTCTCGCCTTTCCAGGCGAAGACCGGAACGCCGGCGGCTGCGACGGCGGCGGCGGCGTGATCCTGCGTGGAGAAAATGTTGCAACTCGCCCAGCGCACGGACGCGCCCAGATCGACCAGTGTTTCGATCAGCACGGCGGTCTGGATCGTCATATGGAGCGAGCCGGTAACACGGACGCCGGCCAGCGGCTTCGTTTTTGCGTATTTCTGGCGGATCGACATCAGGCCGGGCATTTCCTTCTCGGCGATGGTGATTTCCTTGCGGCCCCATTCGGCCAGCTTCATATCTGCGACTTTGTAATCAAGCCCGATTTCGGGCAATGTGGCGGTGCTCATTTTAATCTCCTATCAACAAATCAAAATATCTTGATGTAACGGGTGGACAAGCTTTACAATAGCATATTGCGGGCAGACGACGGTACTGTCCGGGAATAAACCGTGGCGGCGATTCTCAAAACCCTGAAACTCATCTCCGATCCCAGCCGTTTGCGCCTGTTGCTGCTCCTCGAGCGGGAAGAACTGTCGGTGGCGGAGTTGCAGGAGATCCTCGCGATGGGGCAGAGCCGGATTTCGACGCACCTTTCCCAACTCAAGAGCGCGGGACTGGTCGAAGACCGCAAGCAGGGCAAGAATAGTCTTTATCGGATACTGGACAGGCAACTTATAGATCTTCTTCACTCCGCCGGGAGCGAAATCCCCGAAGCGAAAGACGACGCCCGCGCCCTGCAACTGGTTCTCGAAAAGCGCCGCGACAAGGTGCGGGGCTATTTCGACGAACTGGCGGGGAAATTCGGGAGGAACTACGTCCCGGGCCGGAGCTGGAAGGGTCTGGCGGAAACGCTGTTGCAACTGATGCCGCCGATGGCGATCGCGGACCTGGGCGCCGGCGAAGGCACCTTCTCGCAACTGCTTGCTCAACGGGCCGAGCGAGTGATCGCCGTGGATAATTCGGCCAGGATGGTGGAATTCGGCGCAACGCTGGCGCGCGAAAACGGCATCGCGAATCTGGAGTACCGTCTGGGCGATCTGGAATCCCCACCGATTGACGATGCGACGATGGACCTCGCGTTCTTCAGCCAGAGCCTGCATCACGCGCTGCATCCGGATCGCGCGGTGGTGGCCGCCGCCCGGTTGCTGAAACCCGGCGGGCGCATAGTCCTCCTGGATCTCAAGAGACACAGCTTCGAACAGGCCCGCGATCTCTACGCCGACACCTGGCTGGGGTTTTCGGAGGTTGAATTGCGCGGATTCCTCGATAGCGCCGGGTTCGGCGAAGTGAGGAGTTGGGTAGTGGACCGGGAAGCGCGATCGCCGGGGCTTGAGACCATCCTGGCGATGGGACGGAAGCATCCGACGGCGTAGCTGCGTACGCGGCCCAAGCGTTTATACGGATGAAATTCGTCCACTACATGGACGAATTTTATCCTTGATCAAGTTGACAATCATCCACCATACGGGCGATAATCGATCATGGATTCGCTGCGCCGCCATCTCGCCGCTTCCGTGCTTACATCGCTGACGGACAGTCCCGTGGTGTTTATTCAGGGAGCGCGGCAGACCGGCAAAAGCACGCTGGCCCGTTCGCTCGCCGTCGCCGATGGGTACCCCGCGCGCCACGCGGCGCGATACCTGACGCTCGACGACAGCGCGGTGCTCTCGTCGGCGTTGTCTGATCCCGATGGATTTCTCGCGGGACTCGACGGTCCGGTCATCCTGGATGAGGTGCAGCGCGCTCCGAACCTCGCCGTCGCGATTAAAGCGGCGGTCGATCGAGACCGGCGACCGGGGCGATTTCTGCTCACGGGCTCGGCCGATTTCATGGTGTTGCCGAAACTGGCCGAGTCGCTCGCCGGGCGCGTCGAGATCCACACGCTCTGGCCGTTTTCACAGGGTGAACTCCTGGGGCAGCGCGACACGTTCGTCGACGCGGCATTTGCGGGGAAGTTCAGGCCGCCGTCCGCAGCCGGCCAGGCTATGCCGGAACTGATCCCCCGTTTCGTCAAAGGCGGCTATCCCGAGATGCTCCGCAGGAACGATGCCGCGCGGCGGCGCGCCTGGTTCGATTCCTACATTGCCGCCATTCTCCAGCGCGATGTCCGCGACATCTCGAACGTCCGCGATCTTGCGGATATGCCGCGACTGCTGACGCTGATTGCATCGCGCTCGGCGTCGCTGCTCGACTACGCCGATCTGTCGCGGGGGCTTTCGATGCCCCAGACCACGCTGAAGCGGTATATGGCGCTGCTCGAAGCGACGTTCCTGATACAAACCCTGCCACCGTGGTTCGTGAATATCGGCAAAAGGCTGGTGAAGACGCCCAAGCTGTTTCTCAACGATACGGGACTTCTGCTCCACCTGACGGGGGCGGATGCGGCGCGTCTCCGGCGGGACGCCATGCTCTGCGGGGCGGTCCTCGAGAACTTCGTCGTTATGGAACTGCTGAAGCAGCGGGGCTGGTCGAAGGTTCGGCCTTCGCTGCATCACTTTCGCACACACAACGGAGATGAGGTGGATATCGTTCTCGAAGACGCCGCCGGACGCGTGGTGGGCATTGAGGTAAAGGCGGCCGGAGGCGTGACGGCGAATCATTTCAAGGGCCTGAAAGTGCTGGCCGAGGCTGCCGGCGACCGTTTTGTGCGCGGCTTTGTGCTCCATTCGGGGCCCGCCGTCGTTCCGTTTGGCAAAAACCTGCTGGCGATGCCGGCGTCCGGGATTTGGGGCGGGCCTGCCGATTGATCGGCGAATGAGGTTGCGAGTGCCCCCGCAAGCCTGGCCGGGAACCGGTGATTACCGCCGGGGCTGGAGACCATCCCTGCAAGGGACGGACTATGTTCCCTTCCCTGAGCCGGAAGACCAGCCGAGCCGGACCCGCAACCCCATCCGGCTCAACGTCCTGAATCCAGCGCCGATATGTCCGAGGTAGGACACTTCGCAGGCACACACGACGACCATGAGACTGACGGGAGGAATTCGCCTCAACTCGATACGAAAAAAGCTGTTTCTACTGGTAATCGTGAACGGTGGCTTCGCGCTGCTGCTGGTCGCAGTTCTTCTGTTCGGTTACGAAAGAATCGAGACACGCGAGGCGGCGAAGCGCGAACTTTCCAGCCAGGCGGGAATCGTAGCCGACAGCAGCGCGGCAGCCCTGACATTTCTCGACAACCAGGCTGCGGCGGATACGCTCAAAGCGCTGCACGGGGACGCTAACATCGTGCAGGCAGGCACCTATGCGCGGGACGGCAGCCTGTTTGCGGCCTACGAGCGGGGCGACCCCGATTCCGGCCATCTGCCCCGCCGGGCGGCTGCGGAGGGCTCGAAGTTCGAGAGCGGCTACCTGATGATGTCTCTGCCGATCCGGCTGGGCAACGAAGTTTTGGGCACGGTCTTCCTTAAGGCGAGCACGAAGGATGCGGATGCGCAACTGCGCCACGACATGGGTTTCGTCTTTCTGGTGTTGCTGGTGTCGCTGGCGCTCGCGCTCTTGCTTACCACTTCGATGCAGCGGACGATTACCGGGCCGCTTGCGGAGCTCTCCAACTTAGCCCGGTTGGTTTCCGTGGAGAGAGACTATTCCGCAAGGGCGGTGAAGCGCACGGACGACGAGGTTGGGCTTCTGGTCGATTCGTTCAACGGCATGCTGACACAGATCGAAGCGCGCGAACAGGCGCTGCGGGAAAGCGAAGAGCGCTATGCGCTGGCCGCGAGGGGGGCAAACGACGGCTTGTGGGACTGGAATCTGACTACCAGCCGGGTGTATTGGTCCTCCCGCCTGAATCAGATGCTTGGATACCCGGATGAGGAGACGTGGTCCGGCCCCGAACGCTGGTTTGAAAGCTTACACAACGCGGACGTGGAACGGGTGAACGCGGAAGTTGCCGCGCATATCGAAGGCAGGACCAAAGAACTGGTTACGGAATGCCGCATCCGGCAAAAAAGCGGCGGTTACATCTGGGTCCTGAGCCGCGGAATCGCCGTCCGGGACAAGAGCGGCAAGGCAATCCGCATGGCGGGTTCGATGACCGATATCACGCGTGGCAAGGTGGCCGATCCGCTGACCGGGCTCCCGAACCGCCTGTATTTTCTCGACCGCCTCGAAAACGCGCTGGACGTCTCGATGCATAACGGTGCGCACATCGCGGTGCTGTTCCTGGATCTGGACGGGTTCAAGCTGGTCAACGACAGTCTGGGCCACGCGGCGGGCGACACGCTCCTCAAAGGCGTCTCAAACCGGCTCCGTTCCAGCATAGCGGCCGCCCGCGGCTCCGGCAACGCGGGGGAGTGCTCGCTGGTCGCACGGCTTGGCGGCGATGAGTTCGCGGTTCTTCTCGAGCTGGCCGAGGGCGCTCCGGCTGCAGCGCGTTTTGCGGAAGCCATCCTCAAAGATGTGAACGCCCCATATCTGGTCGGCGGTCATCAGGTCTTTGTTGGCCTCAGCATCGGAGTGGCCCTGAGTTCCCCGCCCGATTCCGGGCAGCGCAACTCCCCCGACGAACTGCTTCGCAACGCCGATACCGCCATGTATCGTGCGAAAACGGCCGGCAAGGCGAGATTCGCGTTATTCGACGAAAGCATGCGTCGTCAGGCGATCGCGCGCCTCGAAATCGAGACCGAGTTGCGCAACGGGATAGAGAACGGCGAGCTGCTGCTCCATTACCAGCCGCAGGTGTCGATCGACGGGCAGCGGCTGACGGGTTTCGAAGCCCTGGTCCGATGGATGCACCCGAGGCGCGGCATGGTTCCGCCCGCCGAGTTCATTCCCGTGGCCGAAGAGACGGGTCTGATCGTTTCTCTGGGTAAGTGGGTTCTCCGGGAAGCGTGCAGGCAGATGGTGCAGTGGCAGGATCGATACGGCCTTTCGCCATCGCCGACGATCGCCGTAAACGTATCTTTCAGGCAGTTGGTTGGCAAGGGCTTTGTCGACGATGTCCGGCGGATTTTGCGGGAGACCGGGCTTGCGCCCTCCGCGCTCCGCCTCGAGATGACGGAAAGCGCTGTGATGAAAGATCCGGAAGAATCGATTGAAACCCTTCGGCACCTGAAAGAACTCGGCCTGGCTCTCGAGATCGACGATTTCGGAACGGGCTATTCGTCGCTCAGCTATCTCAGTTCGCTGCCGTTCGACACGGTAAAGATCGACCGCTCGTTCGTAACGGGGCTGGGCGGCGCCGAAGACCACTCGGAAATCGTGAAGACTATCGTCGAACTGGCGCGCTCGCTGAATATGGACGTCATTGCCGAAGGCGTCGAAACCGAGACCGAACGCCGGAAACTGGTGGAACTGGGTTGCGAACGTGCCCAGGGCTACTACTTCTCGAAGCCGCTGCCGGCGGTCTCCGCCCCGGCGGTCTTCGAGGTGGAAGCTTTAAAGCGCGCATTCGGCGGGCTGAAAATGCAGCCGGGAAGCGCGATCCCTTCCGCTCCGATGCGCGCCACAGCGGCGGCGAAACCGTCGGGCGGGGATCTGGAAAGGCTTGTCCAGGTTCTGGGGGACGAAGTATCGGAATTTGGCGGAGGAGACACGGCCGCCGTGGATGATGTCTCGGATGACGAGATATTGCAGTTGGCCCTTCATGGATTCTCAAGAGCAGTGCCAGGGCTGGAAGAAGCAAAAAGGGGTACGAGATGAGCAATCGGGGAATCAACGGCGAAAGCACCCCCCCGGCGCGGGAACGACAATTTCGGGAAGCCGGCCAGCTTGCGCGCGGCTCGCGCGGGCCGTATTGACAACTGTGAGTCTGGCTGGATCGTTGATCGCGCAAAGCCCCGTTCCGCCGGCTCTCAACGGGGCAAGCCTCGAAGACTTGATGAAGATCGATGTCACCTCAGTCTCGAAAAAGGACCAGACGCTCTCAAGAACCGGCGCCGCCGTTTTCGTGATCGGACAGGAAGATATCCGGCGGTCCGGGGCTACCAGCATTCCCGACGTTCTGCGGATGGCGCCAGGCGTCGAGGTCGCGCAGATCAACGCCAACCAGTGGGCCATCAGCATACGCGGCTTCAATGCTGTCTATTCGAACAAGGTTCTGGTGCTGATCGACGGTCGAACGCTTTATAGCCAAAGCTTTTCCGGAGTGTTTTGGGACGAAGTCGACACCCCGCTCGAAGACATCGAGAGGATCGAAGTGATTCGGGGGCCGGGCGGCACGGTCTGGGGCGCCAATGCGGTCAACGGCGTGATCAACATCATTACGAAGAGTGCAGCGGATAGCAAGGGTGGCGTCTTGGTTGCCGGATCGGGATCGCAGCAGACAGCGCAGGGAATACTGCAATACGGTGGCGATGCCGGCTCGCAGGGGGCCTGGCGGATGTTCGGGAAATACTTCAACGACGACAACTCGCCCGCGCCCGGTGGAGGAACTGCAGTTGACGGCTGGCACACCACCCATTTCGGCTCTCGCGCGGACTGGGGCCTCGCTTCCGGCGACACCGTCTCGTTGCAGGGGGATTTTCTGACAGGCGCCGGGGGAACCACCAGCCTGACACCGGCTGGTTTTCCGCCAGTTGAAACGCAGGTGAATACGCGCGTGACCAACCGTTCGGGAGACGTGCTGGCTCGTTGGGAGCACCCCCTCGCGGGTGGGTCCCGGATGTCGTTCCAGGCGTACGACAATGCGATCGGGAGAGAACAGTACGGCGAAAGCGTCGCGGAAAACACTCTCGATCTTGAGTTTGAACATCATTTGACAATCGGCCAACGGCACGACGTCGTATGGGGGCTTGGCTTTCGCCGGACGCGCGAGGATCTTTTCCCGCTCCGTTCCGATGCGATACACGTCAACGTGCAACTGGCGTCGACCAGCCTTTTTTCGGCTTTCGCGCAGGACGAAATCCAGGTGTCGGGGTCCGTTTTCCTCACGTTGGGGGCGAAACTCGAACGCAACGCCTATACGGGGTTCGAACCCGAGCCCAGCGCGCAGCTGGTCTGGAACAAGAGTGCACGGCAGACGTGGTGGGCGTCGGCAGCTCGCGCCATCCGGGAGCCGGATACGCTCGAGCACGGCATGACTTTTGAACTGGGCACGGAACCCGTGCCGGAGTTTGGGAACGCTCTTCTGGTTCTGAGCGGCAATCCGAGCCTGCAAGCGGAGCAATTGACGGATTTTGAGACCGGCTACCGCGCTCAGCTCAATCGGCGCCTATCCTTCGATGCGACCGGTTTTCTCAGTTTTTACCGCCATCTGGTGACGACCGAGACGGGCACGCCCTACGTTACGTTCAGCCAGGACGGAGCCAGTCAGTACGAACCGCTCCTCATCATTCCGCTCGAGGACGAAAATCTGGCACATGCAAGGGAATACGGCCTGGAACTTTTTGGCAGCTGGCAGGTGACGAACCGTTGGAAGATCAGCCCTGGTGTCAGCTTCCTGCGTATGCATCTCGCCGAGAATCCCGGTGGAAACGACTCCATGATCGGCCAAACCGGCGGAGATTCTCCGCGGGCGCAGGCTGAATTACGTTCGTCGCTGAATCTGCCGCGAAACATCGAGTGGGACAGTAGTCTGAAATATGTGGACTCGCTCGACGTGCAGGGAATCCGTCCGTATCTGCGGTTCGATACGCGGTTTGGTTTGCGTCTTGGAGAGCGCACCGAGTTCAATCTGATCGGGCAAAACCTCACAAGCGGGGGACATTACGAGTTCGTCGATAACTCGCTGCTAACATCCACGAGTGAAGTGGCCAGGAGCGTTTCAGTGAAGTGGAGCATCCGATTCTGAATCTTCTTTGCGTATCGTGAATGGTTTCAGAATTCAAACTCGGAGGATTTGCGGCCCTCGTGCTGGCGGTCGTCGCAGCCATGCCCCTGGCGGCACAGCCTGCCCACGAAATGGACGAATACCAGGTAAAAGCCGGGTTCTTAACTGCCTTCGCGGGTTTTATCGAGTGGCCGAATGGGGCGTTCGCGGGTCCAGCCGATCCTTTAGCGATCTGCGTACTGGGAAGCGACCCGTTTGGCCCATCGCTCGATACCGTGGTGGCGGGAAAAGTAATCGGCGGACGCGCTCTGGCCGTGCGGCGCATTTCCGACGTGCGCCGGGCCACCGGTTGCCACATGGTGTTTGTCGGTGCATCCGAGCACCTGCGCCTGCGGGCTGTCCTTACCGCTCTGCGGGATCAATGCGTCCTGTCCGTCGGGGATACGAGCGACTTCATTGCCGAAGGCGGCATCGTGAATCTGCGGCTCGAGAACGGCAAAGTCCGCATCGATATCAACGAAGATGCGGCGAAAGAAGTTCATCTGCGGGTCAGCTCCAGACTCCTGCAACTGGCAAGAAACGTGAAGCGTTGAGCCTTCCCGCGTTAGGCCTCGTGCGCGGACGGGGATGTCGGCGAATCCTTGCGTACTTCAGCCGTTTATCAACATCCAGTGCCCGATGCCGATAAAACGTTTAACTCGAGTCCGCGGCGAACGGCCCGATAGGAGAAGATAAATTCGGAAATTGTCAACTGAGGTTCGTTCGGGGCGGGCGCAAAATCACGGCCGCTTCATCGGGAGCACGCGGAACCGGCGGTTGCCTTCGGTCCGATATGTCTCAAAATCCGAATAATCGACGGTGAAAACCGTCGCCATGGATTCCGCTTTGCCAGTTGTACGAGAGTTGCGTCGGCGTACGTTTTGCTCGAAGCGCATAATCGGCTGGCGAGACCTCAGTGTTCATGCCGCGCGAGTTCGCGCACATAGCGGATGCGTCGCAATGATCGAGCGCCTCAAGATGGTCTCTAAGAGGCTTGCCGCCGACAGTAATCCCTTGTTCGATGACCAGCGTCGTTTCAACCGGGCTGAGCGTGTTGCCTTCGATGGCGTTCGAAGTGTACGTAAGCTGTATGTCGTAATAATGCTCCAGGTTGGCGAGCGCCTTCGGCCACAGAGGCCGCAAATGATCGAGCAGCCTTTTTTTCGCGGCGATAGAGATTAGAAGTTCATCCATGACGTACATGAAATAACATGACACGGCGCCTGGGCCAAGCCTGGAAGCAAGAAGCGCCGGACGCGGCGCGCCTGGCTTACGATAATTTCAGTGCGCATACTGGTGGTTGAAGACGAGAAACGAATGGCCGATCTCCTGAAGCGCGGCCTCGCCGAGGAAGGCCATCAGGTCTTCATCGCCAACGACGGCGTCGATGGCTACGAAATGGCCCGCTCCGCCGACTTCGACGTGATCGTGCTCGACGTCATGCTGCCGGGCATGGATGGCCTCGCCATCGCGCAGAAGCTCCGCGAGGCGCGCAACCAGACTCCCGTGCTGATGCTCACCGCGCGGGACACCGCGGCAAACATCGTCGCGGGCCTCGATGCGGGGGCGGACGATTACCTTACCAAGCCGTTCTCCTTCGAGGTCTTCCTCGCGCGTCTCCGGGCCGTGAGCCGGCGCGGCGCGATTCCAAGGCCCGTTTGTCTCGAAGTGGCGGACCTGAAGCTCGACCCCTCCACGCGCCGCGTGACCCGCGCCGGCAAGGCCGTCAGCCTCACGCCGCGCGAATTCAGCCTTCTGGAATTGCTGATGCGCAACCACGGCCGCGTGATCGCGCGCGACACGATCCTCGAATCCGTCTGGGGATTCGACACCGACGTCGCGGAGAACACGATTGAAGCCTTCGTGCGCCTGCTGCGCCTCAAGGTGGATGCGAGCGAGCCGAAGCTGATCCACACCGTTCGTGGCATAGGCTACGTGATTCGGGAATCGTAAGTGAAGCCAATCAACACGCGTTCGATTCGTTTTCGCCTCACCGTCTGGTACGCGCTTATTCTGACGACTGCGCTCATTGTCTTCAGCGGCCTGGTCTGGATGATGATGCAACAGCGTCTGCTCGGCGACATCCGGCGTGGTCTGGACGACGAAGCCGCGCGGTTTGATGCCTTCGTTCAAAGAGAGGCGGCGGAGATTCCCGCCGTCGACATGGCCGACGAAATCGAGGAGTTTTGCCACGCGCTGCCGTCGTCCAGCTATCTGGAGTTAAGGCGAGCCGGCGGCGCCACGGCGTTCCGATATCCCGCTTCTGGCAGGCCGGGGAGAACGCGCTACGAAGTGCTGACACGCGCCATGCGAATCGGGAACCAGCCGTTCACCCTGGAAATCGGCGCGTCGCGGGCCGAGATGCACCGCGCCATGGAGCTGTTGCAAACGTTGTTGCTCAGCCTCGTGCCCGTTGTAATCGCCGCATCGTGCCTTGGCGGCGCTTGGCTCAGCCGGCGCGCGCTGACGCCGGTCGATGAAATCACTTCCGCCGCCAAGGCCATCGGCATCGAGAATCTGTCGAATCGCCTGCCCGCGCCCGGAACGGGTGACGAACTGGAACGTCTGGCCGAGACCTGGAACGCAACACTGGCGCGCCTCGAATCGGCGGTGGCGTCGCTTTCGCGGTTCGCCGCCGACGCGTCGCATGAGCTTCGCACGCCGGTCGCCGTTATTCGCACCAGCGCGGAACTGGCGTTGCGCCGCGAGCGCGAGCCGGAGGCCTACCGCGAAGCACTGCGGGAAATCGCCGCGGAATCCGAGCGCATGACGCAGTTGGTGGAGGATCTGCTGTTCCTCGCCCGACGGGATACGCGCGGCGCGGGAATGACGATGACACCTCTCGATCTGCGCGAGGTGCTCAACGATGCCGCGCGGGAACTGCATGGACTTGCCGAGGCGCGCGGCATCCGGATTCGCGTTACGGCGGAAACGGACATTGGGGACGCTGCGACCATCGCAGGCAACACCGCGGCGCTGCGGAGGCTGTTCCTCGCGCTGCTCGACAATGCGCTCAAATACTCCGCCGAGAGTACTCAGGTGGATATCTCGGTCGTTCGCGGCGACGGCCGGATTACGGCGGTTGTGAGAGACCGCGGAATTGGCATCGCAGCCGAGGATCTGCCGCACATCTTTCAGCGTTTCTATCGCGCAAATAAGGCGCGGTCCGATGGCGGTCACGGACTGGGGTTGTCGCTGGCGCAAAGTGTCGCCCAGGCGCACAATGCGGTGATTGAAGTGGAGAGTGAGCCGGGACAGGGTTCGGTTTTTCGGGTGAGTTTCGAGCCGCGGACCAGAGTCCCGCCCGCGGCAGGGCTATCGTGAAATGAAGACTATGGACGAGCAGACACACCCTTATTCGTTGCGTTCGACGGAGAACATCCTGACTCCCGCCCTGGTGGTTTATCCCGAGCTTGTCGACGCGAACATCCGCACCACTTTGCGGATGATGGGCGGCGATCCGAACCGCTGGCGGCCGCACATCAAGACGGCCAAGATCGCTTCCGTGATCAGCCAGATGATCGGGCACGGCATCCGGTCTTTCAAATGCTCGACGACTCTGGAACTTGTCACCGCCTGCGAAGCCGACGCCGACGATGTCCTGCTGGCCTTCCCCGTGGTAGGCGCGAATGCCCGCCGCACCATCGATCTTGCGCGGAAATTCCCGAATTCGCGTGTGTCGGTGCTGATTGAATCGAACGAACAAGCGGGTTCGTGGCCGGGCACAAACGTCGGAATCTTCATCGACGTGAACCCGGGCATGAATCGCACCGGCATCAGCCAGGAACGCGCCGGCGACATTTGTGCATTGGCGAAACAACTGGGCAAGGCGTTTCGGGGACTGCATTACTACGATGGCCACGTCTCGGCCGCCGATGTGGCGCAACGTGAACGCGCGGCGCATGAAGGTTACGATCGGCTCATCGAAATTGTCCGGGTGCTGACGGCGGCAGGATACGCACCGGATGAAGTGATCACCTCGGGCACTCCGGCCGCGCCCTGCGCGCTGAGCCACGCGGGACTGCGCGCCGGACCATTCCTGCATCGGATCTCGCCCGGCACCGTGGTTTACAACGACATGTCGAGTCTCGCGCAATTGCCGGACGCAGGCTACACCGCCGCGGTGGTTGTGCTATCGACGGTTGTGAGTCATCCCGCACCCAATGTCTTTACGTGCGATGCGGGGCATAAGAGCGTTTCCGTCGACGCGGGAGTGCCTAACTGCCAGATTGCCGGGCATCCCGGTTTCAAGCCGCTCAAGCCAAGCGAGGAGCACTTGCCGATAGATGCCGGCGCGGAGGAGGACGTTCCCCCCATCGGCAGCAAGGTTTACCTCATCCCGCGCCACGTCTGCCCGACGGTAAACAATTTCGATGAAGCGCTGATGGTGGTGGAAGGCGAGATTCGCGGCGTGGAACGGGTGACCGCGCGCGGCCACGAGAGCCCGCTCATCGGGAGTGGTCGGGTTTGAGACGCGCAAGTGCGTCCCATGATCCGCGTTCCCTGTTTCGCGTGGTAACGTGACACTCATGAAGACGACCGTCGAGACTGACGACCCCCTGGTCAACGGGACCAAGGCTGTTGCCGTTAACGAGAAGCCGCGCTGCCGCTTGAGCGATGGCAGTTTTAAAGGCGGGCATGGACTTCAGCCAGGCGTGCGGTGGGAAGACCTTTCCACGCTGGCTTATGACGAAGCCGCCTCTGTCAAGCGACGATCGCGGTAGACACGAACGTCCTGGTCCGTGCGCACTGGCCGAACTGGCCGCTGCATCGTGTCGCCGCATCGGCCGTTAAGCGGTTAGCGGAAGGCAGTGCTCACTGGGCGATACCCTGGCCCTGCGTCCACGAATTTCTCTCGGTTTCGACAAACCCACGGATTTTCAAGCCGCCAAGTCAGCCGGAGGTAGCGGTTCGGCAGCTTGAAATATGGATGGAGTCTCCCACGCTCCGTCTGCTTCATGAGCCGGCTGGCTATTGGAAGGAACTCCGCGCCGCGTTTCTCAATGGGAAAATCTCCGGCCCCCGGGTGCATGACGCCCGAATTCACGCGATCTGCCGCGCAAATGGAGTGCGCGAATTATGGTCGGCGGACCGGGATTTTTCGCGTATGCGGGGCCTCGCCATCCTCAACCCCTGCCTCGACTGGAAACCTACATGAAGTAATCTTTGACCTTATCGAGCAGCCCTTTTTCATGCGGCTCGTTATTCACCGGCAGCGTGCCTTCCAGTTCTTCGAAAATCCGCCGCTGCTCGCGAGTCAGCTTGGTCGGAATCCTGACGTCGATATGCACGATCAGATCGCCCCGTCCCCTGCCCTGCACTTCCGGAACGCCCTTGCCTCTGATCCGCAACTCCGTTCCGTTTTGCGTGCCTTCGGGAATCGTAATCTCGTGCGGGCCTTCAAGCGTAGGTGCCTGAATCTTCGCGCCAAGCGCCGCCTGCGCCACGCTGATCGGGATATGGCAATGCAGATCGTTCTCGTGCCGCTCAAAAATCTGATGTTCTTTAACGGTGAAGAAAATGTAGAGGTCGCCGCTCGGCCCGCCGTTCGTGCCCGGCTGCCCTTCGCCCGCCACGCGCAAACGATTGCCGTTCGCAATTCCGGCCGGCACGGTCACCTTCAGGCGCTTATTGATATGTTTGTAGCCTTCGCCGCGGCACTCGCGGCAAACCTGCTTGACGATTTCGCCCGCGCCGCCGCAATGCGAGCACGTGCGCCGCACCGAAAGGAAACCCTGTGAGAACAACTGCTCGCCCCTGCCCTTGCAGGCCGGGCATTGCATCATCGAGCTATCGGGTTCCGCGCCGCGCCCGCGGCACCGCGCGCATGCTTCCAGCTTCGGCACCTGGAGTTCGACCGCTTTTCCGAACGCCGCTTCTTCGAACGTCAGCGTCAAGTCGTAGCGAAGGTCGTCGCCCTTCGTCGCGCGCGGTCTGCCGCCGCGCTGTCCCCCCGCGCCGCCGAACATGTCGCCAAAACCGAAGACCTGGCTGAGCAAATCGCCCAGGTCCATCGACGAAGGATCGAATCCGCCTCCGCCGCCTGCGCCCGAGAGGCCCGCATGGCCATACGCGTCGTACGCCGCACGCTTCTGGGCATCCGACAGGACGCCGTAGGCTTCGGCCGCTTCCTTGAATTTCTCCTCGGCCTCGGCGTTGCCCGGATTCCGGTCGGGGTGGTACTGAAGCGCCAGTTTGCGATAGGCGCTCTTCAATTCCTGCTCGCCCACGCCGCGGCTGACGGCCAGTACCTCGTAGTAGTCGCGTTTAATCGTCGGCATGGTAATTCAGCTTCGTTCAGATGTTGAGGATTTTGGAATCGTTGCGGGGAGGCGCGGGTATGGGCGCCGCTACGGCAACACGGACCATGGATGGCCGCAGCAGCTTGCCCTTGAAGTGATAGCCCTTCTGGAACTCGCCCAGCACGGTGTTATCCGGCGATTCGTTGGTTTCGACGCGCTCGATGGCCTGATGGATGTGCGGATCGAATGGCTTGCCTGCCGTTTCAATCGGCTCGAGACCCGTCTTTTTGAGCGACTCGGCCATTCGCTGGTAAATCAACTGAATGCCCTTCGCGTATTCCGGACTCCCGGAATCGGCCATCAGCGCGCGCTCGAAATCGTCCAGAATCGGCAGCAAATCGCCCACAACGTCCATACTGGCGTAGGTAATCTGTTCCTGGCGCTCCCGTTCGACCCGCTTGCGGAAATTGTCGAATTCGGCCTGCCGGCGCAACAGCGTATCCCGCAGTTCATCCCGTTCCACCCGCAAGCCATCGCGTTCGACGCGTAGCTGGTCGAGTTCCACGTTCGCGGCGGTTTCAGTTGTGGTTGTTTGGTTCGCGGACACGCCGTCCGCCTTGGTTTCAGTATTTTCCACTGTTAAATCTGTCTTCAGGTTAACATTCGGCTGAGCCGGGCGCGGCTTCCGGCGGTTCCGGAGTAAACCGCCCGCGAGATGCCAACGGGCGACGACGGACGGCGTTCAGGCCTGCGATTCAAACGCCTGGCCGATCTGCTGCACGGCCGACATCACGCGCTCATAATTCATCCGCATCGGTCCGAGCACCGCGATCCGCGCCCGCACCCCGGACGGGAGATCCACGGTTACTCCGATCAAAGCCAGCTCGCCCATGGCGGGATGAGCCTCCTCCAGTCCGACATGCACGCCAATCTGGCCGTGCGATCCGGCGAGAAAACGATCCAGCAGCGCCACCACCTGCTGTTTCTGCTCCAGCGCGCGGAACAGCTCGTGCATGCGCTCACGCGTCAGATGAAGGTCCAGGCCCACCAGGTAGGAAGCGCCGTCCATCGCAAGCTGAGGATCGGAATCGGCGAAAAGGCCCTTGGCGCATAAGACGGTAAGATGGCGCAGAATCTCGTCGTACCTGGCGCGCTCTTCGTCGATGCGGCGCAGCAGTTCGGTGCGGGCGCGCTCGAGCGTCCAGCCCGCGAAATGGTGGTTTACGTAGTTCCTGAGAAGCGTCAGATCGTCTTGCGGCAGTTCGCGATCGAGTGTCACCACGCGATTGCGAACCAGCCGGTCGCGCGTCGCGACGATCATCAGCACGCGCCGGTCGGAAAGTCCGATCAGTTCTATATGTTCGAGTTCCTGCGACGACAACGGCAACGCGGCCGCGATCCCGACGTTGTGGGTGAATTCCGTCAATGCGCTGGAGGCGGCCGCCACACGGTCTTCAAGCGAATGGGCGGATTGCATGCGTGCATAGATGCGCTGGCGTTCTCCTTGCGGCAGCGGCCGAAGGGGAACGCTCACGGCGAAATCGCGGAATCCCTTGTCGGTGGGAACGCGCCCGGCGGAGGTGTGCGGCTGCGCCAGATATCCATCGTCGGAAAGATCCGCCATTACGTTGCGGATCGTGGCGGGGCTCAGCGAAAGATGACGCAGGCGCGCAAGCGTCCGGGACCCCACCGGCTCTCCCGATTCGATGTGGGCGCCAACAATCTCGTGAAGGATCGTCCGCTCTCGCGGCGTCAATTGTCTTTGTGGCGACTGCATGGCTGTGTCGTCCGCCGAACTTGTACACCCCTGCTTTGACTATATACCGAGAGTCCGGCGCTGGAAACGACGGGGTTTGGGAAGATGGAGGATTATGCCAATTTCGACATCAGCGACAAGCTCCACGGAGTGCGCTTTCGCAACATCGGGCAGCCGCCCGGCGGCGGGGTTCCTCAGCCTTCTGGCAGGGGCGGGCCGGACCTGCATGGCATTCGCGCTCCTCACCCTGCTTGCCACATGTTGTGCCTGGGGCGATCAGGTCACGCTGAAGAACGGCGACCGGGTCAGCGGTTCCATTGTCAAGAAGGACGGCAACAACCTCACCGTCAAGTCCGACCTCATGGGTGTAGTTACGATTCCCTGGGATCAGGTCGTCGAGATCAAATCCGCTGGTCCTCTGAACGTAGTATTGGCCGGACAAACCGCCACGCCGCCGGCCGTGATCAAAGCGACCATCGCGTCGAATAACGGGCAGATCACTCTCTCCGCCGGTTCGGGCGCGCCGCAAGCCGTGGCTCCCGCGGGAATCGCGGCTATTCGGGATGGGGTCGAGGAAGCGTCGTATGAAAGGCTCCTGCATCCCGGCCTGCTGGAACTTTGGACCGGCACCGCTACGCTCGGCCTCGCCGGCACGGCGGGCAATGCGGTGACCAGCACGTTCACGACGGGTGTGAACGCTTCGCGCACGACCAATCACGACGTAATGTCGATTTATTTCAGCGCGGTGAAATCGTCGGCCACCGTGAACGGCGTCAGTTCCAACACGGCGCAGGCAGTTCGGGGCGGATGGAAGTACAATCGCAAGGTGGGTTCGCGGCTTGACGTCAACGTGTTCAACGACTATGAAAACGACAAGTTTCAGAACCTCGATCTGCGTTTTGTCGTGGGCGGCGGCCTTGGCTACAGGGCGTGGAAAGGGAAGAAAGGCGCATTCACGCTGCAGGCCGGCGCCGACTACGATCGCGATGCGTTTTCGGCACTCGCGGCTTCCCCTGCCTTCTCGCGGACTGCGGCCGAAGCATATTGGGGCGACGACTTCAGCTATAAGATTAATGGCTCGACAAGTATCACGCAATCCGCGCGCATGTTCAACAATCTGACGCTCACGGGCGACTACCGAGCCAACTTCGATCTGGCCGCGAATACGAAGATCAGCAAGTGGCTGGTCTGGAATCTGGCATTCGGCGACCACTATCTAAGCGATCCGGTCGCCGGACGCAAGCCGAACGATGTCCTGTATACGACCGGCATCGGCGTGACCTTCGGCCACTGACGCGCAGACGACGTCCGCCGGGCATCCGGCTAAAATGGCAATAAATCCAATATGACGCGAATTCCCTGGTACATCTGGCTATCGGTCGCCGGCGTCACGTCGGCGATGATCGGAGTCCACTGGGACATTTCCTGGCATCGCTCGATCGGCCGGGACACGTTCTGGACGCCAGCGCACCTGGCGATCCAGTTGTGCGGCTTTATCGCCGGCATCACCTGCGGCTATCTCATACTGGCAACCACCTTTACCAATTCGCCCCTGCGCGCGGCGTCGGTCAATGTACTTGGCTTCCGCGGACCGCTCGGCGCATTCATCTGCGCCTGGGGCGGTTTCACCATGATCACCTCCGCACCTTTCGACGACTGGTGGCACGCGGCCTACGGCCTCGACGTGAAGATTCTGAGTCCTCCGCATGTGGTGCTGGCAATCGGCATGGTCGCCGTGGAGATCGGCTCCATGGTTCTGATCGCCTCGGCGATGAACCGCTCGGCGGGTCTTGTGCGAAAGCATCTGGAGTGGCTGTTCCTTTACGTGAACGCCATGATTCTGGTCGCGCTTCTGATCCTGGTGCTCGAATTCACCTACCGCACCGGTCTCCACATGGCGATGTGTTATCGCGCTATTTGCATTCTGGTGCCGATCGTGCTCGCCCTCGCATCGCGTGCCACGGGACTGCGCTGGGCCTCCACGATCGCCGCCGGGTTCTATACCGCTTTCTTGTTGGCTCTGCTATGGATTCTTCCGCTCTTCCCGGCACAACCGAAGCTCGGCCCGGTAATGCATGAGGTCACGCAGTTCATCCCGGCCGGATTCCCGCTCCTGATCCTCATTCCGGCGTTCGCGCTCGATCTCATCTGGCCGCATATTTCAAAATGGCGCAAGTGGAAACAGGCAATCGTTTGCGGGCTGTTGTTCCTCGGGACGCTGCTGCCCGTCGAGTGGCCATTCGCCGACTTCCTGCAATCGCCTCTTGCGCGGAATGCGTTCTTCGGCAGCATCTACCTCGATTATTCTCAGGGGCCACGCAGCTATGCCGCGCTGTACCGGTTCATCCCGACTGAACCCGCGGCCGAGTTCCGGATTGGTCTGGCGATAGCGCTTGCGTGCGCCATCGTTTCCGTCTGGCTGGGGATAAGCGCCGGCGACTGGTTGAAGCGTGTCCGGCGTTAGGCCGCTGGCGGTCGCGACGGCCGTTGTCGCGGGTTTGTTCGCCGCTAATCTCTTCATTCCCAGCGTGGGCGCGCACGTGGGAAGCCCGGACGTCTTCTTTCAGGGCAAGGCCGGCTCTTATCCGCTGCTCGTTGCAATTCGGCCTCCCGACGTGATCCCCGGCATTGCGCGCATTGAAGTGCGGGCGCTTTCAAAGGATGTGCGGGGGATACGGCTTACGCCGACGCCGATGACCGGCATCGCGGCGAAGCACCCGCCCGTGCCGGATACCGCCGTGCGCTCGGCTTCCGATCCGCAGTTCTTTGAGGGGGCGTTGTGGCTGATGAGCACAGGTTCGTGGGAAGTACGCATACACGCGATCGGAGCCAGCGGCGAGGGTGATCTGCCGGTGCCCGTTCCCGCGGTCACGCTACAGATCAAACCGATGCAGACCGGGGTCGGATACTTTCTGACCGGCATGATGACCTTTCTCACCGTCGGCATGGTCGCGATTGTGGGTGCGGCAGTGCGGGAGTCGCAGCTCGATCCCGGGGCCGGCGGCGCGCGATGGGATCGCAAGACGGTCCTCGCGATGGTGTGTGCGTCCGCCGTGCTGATCGGCGGACTTTGGCTCGGCGGCAGTTGGTGGGGCGAGGACGCTGCGACTAACAGCAGGAAGCTCTATAAACCGCTCGGCATCTCAGTCGTGCCCCACGCCGCGGCTGGGCGGATGGATCTCACGCTCACCGACCCGGGTTGGTTGCCGCTGCGCAAGCTTGACGACCTGATCTCCGATCACGGCCATCTCATGCATCTGTTTCTGGTGCGCTGGCCCGCTATGGATCGGGTCTATCATCTGCATCCGGACCAGACTGCGCCGGGGTACTTTTCGACCGCGATGCCTTCGATGGCCGCGGGGAGCTACCGGCTCTATGCCGACATCGTGCACGAAAGCGGGTTTGCGGAGACGGCGGTCGGCGAGACTTCGTTCCCGGAGACAGCCGGCGCGACTTTGGGTGGCGACGATGCCGTTGGTCCGAGTCTGCCGGCGGGCGGTTACGACATGGTCTGGCTGCATGACAAAGCGAAGCCGATCGTCGCGACCGAACTGAATCTGTTCGCGTTCGAGATTACGGGACCCGATGGCCGGGCCGTAAACGACCTCGAACCGTACATGGGAATGGGTGGCCACGCCGAGTTCATCAAAGACGACGGCTCGGTGTTCGCCCATGTGCATCCGACCGGGTCGGTTTCGATGGCATCCGAGGAGGTTGCTTCGCCCGCGGCGATGGTCGCGATGCACGAGACGAAGCCGGGGCCGGTCGTATCGTTCCCGTACGGCGTGCCGACGCCGGGGAGGTACCGCGTGTTCGTTCAAATGAAGCGGGCGGGGAAAGTCGAGACTGGGTCGTTCGAGTTCGTGGCCAAAGGCAAGTGAGCGTTCAGGTCCGATTGCTCGCGGCGATGCGCATCAGTTCCAGGCGCAGGGCGCTGACAAGCGCGTCCCAGCTCGCTTCGATCACGTCTTCCGAGACGCCTACCGTCGACCAGCTTCGCGTGCCGTCCGACCACTCGACGAGAACTCGCACTTTCGCCGCGGTGCCTTTGCCGGAATCGAGGACGCGCACTTTGTAATCGGTCAGTCG
The DNA here is from genome assembly GCA_003136575.1 of Bryobacterales bacterium. Classification (GTDB taxonomy): domain Bacteria; phylum Acidobacteriota; class Terriglobia; order Bryobacterales; family Bryobacteraceae; genus BOG-234. Next base: position 86,936 of record PLEX01000225.1, read on the forward strand.
CACGTCGCCGATCTGCGGGTAGAGCGCGGAGATGCACTTGCGCAGACAGAGATCGAGAGCGTTCACCGGGCCGTTGCCGGTCGCCGTCGCGGAGTGCTCTCCGTCGCCGGCTTTCACGCGTACGCTCGCGGTGTGAGTCGTGTTTGCGCCTTCAGCCCGAATGACGGCTTCGTAGCTTTCTACATCGAAGAAGGTCTGGCCTGGATACAACGCTTCGAGCACGAACAACTCGAAGTTGCCGTCGGCGGCTTCGAGATCGTAACCGGCGAACTCGGCGTCCTTGATGCGTTCCAGCAACTTGCGGCGGGACTCTTCGTTGAGCACGCCGTTTGGATCGTAGCGCGTCAGCTTGTAAACGATGTTGCTGCGTCCGGCAAGGTCACTCACAAGCACGCGCTGGTGGTTGCCCACGAGTTCGGGCCGGATGTGCTCGTAGGTGGATGCATCCTTCATGACGGCGCTGACGTGAATTCCGCCCTTGTGCGCAAAGGCGCTTTGACCGACAAACGCAGTGCCGCGCGGGATCCGGAGATTCGCCAGTTCGGCGATGTAACGCGCCGTCGCGGTGAGCAGTTGGAGCTTCTCCGAACCGATGGTTTCCTGCCCGGCCTTCAGCTCCAGATTCGCGATCACGCTGGCGAGATTCGCATTACCGCAGCGTTCGCCGTAGCCGTTCAGGCATCCCTGCACGTGCGATGCGCCCTGTTCCACGGCCGCGAGCGTGTTGGCCACAGCGACATCGCAATCGTTGTGCGTGTGGATGCCGATCACGCCATCGAATTTCGAGCGGACGTCGGCGACGACAGCGGCAAGTCTTGATGTCGCCATGCCGCCGTTCGTGTCACAAAGGCAGAGGACGTCAGCTCCGGCTTTGTGGGCGGCTTCGAGCGTTCGCAGAGCGTAATCGCGGTTGTGGGTGTAGCCGTCGAAGAAATGCTCGGCGTCGTAAACGACTTCGCGCTCGTGTTCCTTGAGGTAAGCCACTGTTTCGGAAATCAGTCCGAGATTCTCTTCGAGCGTTATGCCAAGCGCGCGGATTACGTGGAAGTCCCAGCTCTTGCCGAAGATCGAAATGACCGGCGTATCGGCTTCGAGAAGTTCGCGCACGTTGCGATCCTGATGCACCGGATTCTTCGCAAATCGCGTGGAGCCGAAGGCCGTGAGCTTCGCGTGATTGAGCTTCAGGTCCTTCGCCCGCGCGAAGAATTCGCGGTCGCGCGGGTTGGAGCCTGGCCATCCGCCCTCAATATAATCGATACCCAGCTCGTCGAGTTTCCGCGTAATGAGGATTTTGTCGTCGACGGAGAAAGAGACGGCTTCGCCCTGCGTGCCGTCCCGGAGAGTGGTATCGAAGGTTTGAATGCGCATGGTGGTTATGGTTTAAGTCAGAAAAGGCGCAGGCGAAAACGCCTACTCCACATTGCGGCCTCGCTGTAAAGAGGCAGGCGGAAGCGCCTGCCCCACAAGCAATGAGAAGGGCCGCGTTACGCCTGCGGGATGCCCGCCTCTTTCGTCCTCTTCAGGAAGGTCATCATCTTGCGCAGTTCAGCGCCTACCTGTTCGATCTGCTGGCCCTGCTGCGCGTCGCGCATGGCGAGGAATTTCTTCCGGCCACCGGTCTTGTTTTCCGCAATCCAATTCCGTGCGAATTCACCGGACTGAATCTCGGCGAGGATCTTCTTCATTTCGGCGCGCGTGGCGTCGTTGATAATACGCGGTCCGCGCGTGTAGTCGCCGTATTCCGCCGTGTCGGAGACCGAGAAACGCATGTAGCTGAGGCCGCCTTCATAGATCAGGTCGACGATCAGCTTCAATTCGTGCAGGCATTCGAAGTAAGCGATTTCCGGAGCATAGCCGGCTTCGACCAGCGTCTGGAATCCCGCAATTATGAGTTCCGCCGCGCCGCCGCAAAGCACGGCCTGCTCGCCGAACAAGTCGCTTTCGGTCTCTTCGCGGAAGCTGGTTTCGATGACGCCGGCGCGCATGCAGCCGAGGCCGGTGGCGTAAGCGAGCGCGTTTTCCAGAGCCTTGCCGCTCGCATCCTGATAGATGGCGACGAGCGCGGGAACGCCGGAGCCTTCGGTGAAGACTTCGCGCACGCGATGGCCGGGAGCTTTCGGCGCAATCATGGACACGTCGACGTTGGCGGGCGGCGTGATGGCCTTAAAGTGAATGCTGAAACCGTGGGCGAACATGAGCGTCTTGCCGGCCGTCAGGTTCGGGGCGATGTCGGCCTCATAAATGTCGGACTGGAGATGATCCGGCACGAGGATCATGATGACGTCGGCGACCTTCGCGGCTTCGGCCGGCGTCAGGACCGTGAGGCCCGCGGCCGCGGCCTTCACGCGGCTCTTGCTCGATTCCGGGAGGCCGACCACAACGTCGAGACCCGAATCGCGCAGNNTGGCTGCCATAGCCGATGATGGCGATCTTTTTGCCCTTCAGGGGCTCAATGGTTCCGTCTTTTTCGTAGAAGCGTCTTGGCATTTGGAGAACTTTGTCCTTAGAGAGTTATTGTCGAGTGAGCGCGGGGGCCGCTCGGGGAATTTATGGGTGTTACGCTGCCGCTCCTTTACAGTCGCGGCTCGGAATCGTGCTGGCGGGTGCCGGGCGGAGCGGCGGGATCTCGGTGGCATGTGCGGCAAGAGGGAAGGCAGGCGAAACCGCCTGCCCCACAAAGGCTGGCACGTCGTGAGCGGAAAGGGCGCAGGCCAAAGGCCTAGTCCACAAGGCGGATAGCGGTACGGTCGGCATTGCGTCTAGAGCGTCTGTGCGCCCGCGCCGGTCGGCACCGGCGGCTGGAGACGCAGCTTTTTCGTCTCGAGCGACATCGCGACTGCGCCCGAGCGCGAGACGTCGCTTTCGCCGTAGCTGCGCATGACGTCGATGAATTCGTCCAGCTTTTCGGTAACGCCCGTCGCTTCGATGGCAAAACCTTCGAGCGACGAATCGATCACGCGAGCCTGGAAGATTTCCGCCTCCTTCAGAACAGCGGTACGGTTTTCCTGGGCGCATTTGATGCGCACCAGAACCATCTCGCGGATCACAGAAGGCGATTCGGTCATGTCCGTCGCCTGCAGCACATTGACCAGCTTGTTCATCTGCTTGATGACCTGGGTGCGGAGACGCTCCTCCACATCGACCGTGATAGTCATCCGGGAAAGCTCGGGGTCCAGCGTTTTCGCGACTGTCAGGCCTTCGATGTTGTAGCCCCTCGCGGAGAGAACGCCCGTTACGCGCAACAGGGCGCCCGGCTTGTTCTCAAGAAGTATGGAAATCGTTTGCAACATGTTGTTCTCTCTCGTTACACGCTGTCCTATTCCACCGCCACAGGTTGCGGCGGTCCGAGCACCATTTCATACACCGCGCCGCCCGCGGGGACCATCGGGTACACGTTCTCCATCGGCGCGACGGTTACGTTGAGCAGATACGGACCCGGCGTCCGGAACGCCGTTTCGAGCGCTTCGGCCAGCTCGTGCGGCTTATCAACGGTGCGACCGGTGAAGCCGTAGGCGCCCGCGAGTTTCTCCACATCCGGGAAGCATTCGAGCGCCACCGAACTCAGCCGGTTGTTGTAAAACAGTGTCTGCCACTGCCGCACCATGCCGAGGCAGCCGTTGTTCATCACGACGATCTTGATCGGCAGGCTGTGCGTGGCAATGGTCGAAAGTTCAGGCAGCGACATCTGGAATCCGCCGTCGCCGCAAATCGCGATGACGAGCTTGTCGGGACGGGCGAACTGCGCGCCGATCGCCGATGGCACGCCGAAACCCATGGAACCGAGTCCGCCGGAGTTGACCCAGAGGCGCGGCTCGTTGAAACGGATCAACTGCGCGGCCCACATCTGGTGCTGGCCGACGTCGGAAGTGACGATGGCCTGGCCGCCCGAGAGGCGGTCGATTTCATCCATCAGGTGCTGCGGGCGAATCACAGAGTCGTCATGCCGACGGTCATAAGGATGCTGTTCCATCCAGCCGCGAATCTTATCCCACCATGCGCCGCGGGCATTGGCATTCGTCGCGCGCATCTCGGGTTCGAACTCCTTCACCACCTTATTGAGCTTTTGCAGCACGCGCTTCACATCACCGACGATCGGAATATCCGGCGTGCGATTCTTGCCGACCTCGGCGGGGTCGATATCCACGTGGATGACTCGGGCGTGGCGGGCGAATGCGCCCAACTGGCCGGTCACGCGATCGTCGAAGCGAGTGCCGAGGGCGATGAGAAGGTCGCACTCCGTCATGCCCATGTTCGACGCGTAGCTGCCGTGCATGCCAGGCATGCTGATGAAATTACGATGGCTGGAGGAGAGTCCGCCGAGGCCCATCAGGGTGCAGACGGTGGGCGCGTCGACCAGCTCCACCAGTTCTTTCAACTCTTCGGAAGCATGGCCCGCAAGAATGCCGCCGCCCGCGTACACCATGGGGCGTTCGGCTTCCCAGATGAGCTGCGCCGCGCGCCGGATCTGGCCGGCGTGACCTTCGGTGAATACCTTGTAGCCCGGCAGATGGATAGAATCGACCGGCTTGTAATGACCGCGGGCCTGGAAAACGTCCTTCGGGATATCGACCAGCACGGGGCCGGGGCGGCCGCTCGACGCGATATAGAACGCCTCATGCACGATGCGCGGCAATTCGGCCACGTTGCGCACCATGAAGTTGTGTTTCGTCGCCGGGCGCGTGATGCCGAAGGTGTCGGCTTCCTGGAAGGCGTCGCTGCCGATCAGCTTCGAGTGGACCTGACCGGTGATGGCGACGAGCGGGATCGAATCCATGAGGGCGTCGACGAGGCCGGTGACCAGGTTGGTTGCGCCGGGGCCGGAGGTTGCGCAGCAGACGCCGGTTTTGCCCGTGGCACGCGCGTAGCCGGCCGCGGCGAAGGCGGCGTTCTCTTCGTGCCGGACGAGGATGTGCTTGATGTGCGAATCGTAAACCGCGTCGTAAAAAGGCAGCGTGACGCCGCCGGGATAGCCGAAGAAGATGTCGACGCCTTCGCGATGGAGGCATTCGAGAAGCATTTCGGCGCCGGTCATGAGTTTGCCCGGATCTTCCGGCGTGCTGGTGGTATCGTGCGCTGCGTTCGGAGTTTGCATGGTGACTAGTTCCTGATGTCTTTATTCCAGTGATTCCGGTAGTCCAATAAGAAAGGCCATCGGCTGGGCTTGGTGCGCCCCGCTGATGGCCTCGGAAGTTTTTGACTTAGCCGAAAGCCTCAGGCGGGGCCGGATACGACGACCACGGTAATGCTGACTACGGGTGTGGTCAGGGTAATCGGGCGGACTGAGGAACTGAACGGCATTGCCAGAAACCCCATTTTACAACGGAAAGTTTTGGAAATGCAAGTATGGGCTAGCATAAATTTTTGTTATAGGTGGCGCGGGTGCGCGGCGGGACAGCAGAGGGCTGTGGCGATTGATCGGCGACGCGTCGGACACCGACCCGTACTCAACGAGGACGAAATCGCGTAACCGAGCTTGGGCGGGGCTTGAGTGGGCGCGTTGGCGTGGGTTTTGGGTGGGTCTTGGTGGGTTTCCGGTGGCTTTTCGGTGGGTTTCGGTGGGTTTTCGTGGGTTATCACTTTTGAATTTTCCCTTTTGTTTCAATTAGATGGTGGCGTTCGCCGGCTAAAACACGGTTTGTGGCCGTGAACAGGCGATGGCCTGGTGCCGCGACTGGCACGGGAGGGGCGCGTTCTATTGAAATCTTCGTACAACGATATTATGCGGTATGATCCCGGAGCTGGATTGTTAACAGTAACGAGAAAATTCAATGGCCACAGATCAAAAACAGATAGGCACAGATAACAGGTAAAGGAGCTGCCGCTGCCTCCGAGGCTATAACATTTCCGGGATACCAATATGAGGTACCATGGCAGGAATCTGGAGGCTGGCGCATCGACGAACTGTCGGCGATGGCGGATGGGTACCCGGATTCAGTGGCGGTGGAGGGCCACGGAGGAGGTCTTGTGATTTTCAGCGGGTCAGGCGTCCGCGAGATCGTATCGGTACCAGCGAGGCGGCCCATGTTGCTGTGCCGCGGAGGTGAAACGGGAATGAGCATCAGAATGGGCTGAAATCCTGACGCTTTCGCCGGTTCAGATCTATCTGGACCTGATGGAGACCATGACTACGCAGGCAAGACTGCCTTGCGCAGTGCCTACCTGGGCAGGCTCCCGCCTAGCTTTCAGTGCCATCCAGAGGCGCCGCGGCCCAGCCAGTTACGAAGAGGGAGTCCGGCGCGCCGGAACTGGGATTGGGGCTGTCCCGGCAATCGTGATTCACGGCTCGATTGCAATCAGGTTCATCTCTCTCAGCAGTTCGAAAAAGTCCGGGTCAGACCGGAGAGAATCGAGCCAGGGAAGAGTTCGGATCCACAGGATCCTGGGATCGCGCCGAGCAATGGCTCGATTCAACCACCGGAATGCTTCGTCCTTCTCTCCCAGTAACCCATGAATGCACGCCATCGCCGCTGGAAATCCGGAGGCGCCGTGCGACTGAAGATTCATCTCCTGCATCAGGCGATGCGCGGCCTGACGGTTTCCCGCAGCGGCATGGGCGATACCAAGGCTGCTCAAGCCTACATACGATCTGCCAACAACGTTTAGGAGCCGATGCGCCCACGCAAAAGCTTCTTCAAAGCGTCCCTGGCGCGTGCGGATCGCGACCATACTCTGCAAGGCCGGGGGAAAATCGGGGTGATTCGCCAGCGCATGCAGACAGCACTCCGCGGCCTGCTCGTACGATCCCCCGAGAAACAGAGCGGTGGCCGCGGATGTGTGCGCCAGCGGCAACAGGGGATCCTGGCTGATCACGTCCCGCGACTCCGCCGCGGCTTCTTCGGTACGTCCCTGCGGGAGCAGGTACCACAGGAGGTATCGCAGCTTTACGTTCGTACCGGAACTCAGTTCGCGCGCGCGCCGGAAGTGCTTTGCCGCCGTACCCCAGTCGTAATCGACCATGGCTGCCACCTCGCCCAGCGCCGCGTGGGCGTCGGCATCGGCTTCGTCCCGGTCGAGCGCCTGGCGTGCGGCATCCGCCGCTTTTGGCAAGGTCGTCCGCGGCGGCGTGCCGGCTTCGATCGACATCCAGATGTAGAACTCCGCGATGCCGGTGAGGGCCTGCGCGTAATCGGGATCGAGCTCAGCTGCACGCCGGTAGCACGCAAACGCTTTGGAGAAACTTGCGGGCGTGAACTTGTACCAGTGAAATCTCCCTTCGAGGTAGGCCTCATGAGCCGCGGGATTCACGCCAGGCCGCCTTCGAGGCATGAGCCGCATTTTCAGCCGACTGGCTACATCGGCTGAGATTTCGTCCTGTGTGGCGAAAATATCCGTGGCTTCGCGGTCGTAGCGGTTGGATGATAAGTGACTTCCATCGTCGGCACGGATTAACTGAGCGGCAACACGGAGCTGCTTGCCCGCGCGCCTCGCACTTCCTTCCAGTACATGGCTGACGCCGAGAGTCTCCGCAATCTTCCGGATATCCTCGCTCCTGCCTTTGAACGCAAATGCCGAGGTCCTTGCAATCACTTTCAAACCCGGTATCTGAGTCAGTGCGTTCGTAATCTCCTCTGCGAGGCCGTCGCCGAAGTATTCGTCGCCGGCGTCGCCGCCGAGGTTGGCGAACGGCAAAACTACGATCGAGACGGGCGTGCTGCCCGGGATTGCCGCAGCGTTCGGCGCATTCTCCTTGTGCGCTGTCCCGGTTTGCGGTCGCACCACCGACACGGGCGCGATAAAACAATATCCTCTGCGCGGAATGGTTTCGATATAGACCGGCGTTTTGGCATCGTCGAGCAGCGCGCCTCGCAATTCGCGTACGCACCGGTTCATCCCGAGTTCGAAATCGACGGTCGTCTGCGCGTCCCAAACAGCCGCGCGAATGGTTTCGCGCGTCACGATCTCGCCGGCCTGACGTAAAAGAAGGGTCAACAGGTGAGCCGGCTGGGGTTGAATCCGTATTCTGGTTCCGCCCTTCACGAGCTCACCGCTCACGGAATCGAACGTGAAGGCACCGAAGCGAAAACAGCGCGAATCCGTCCCGGCCACGGATGAAGACATTTTCACACATAGTACAACACCAGCACAGACGGCGCCGCATCATTCGGTGTGACAGCCGATCGGGTGAATGCGGGTGTGGTAGCATGTCTGTCTGACTTGCCGATTTGGACCGGAAGCTTTGCGAACGGCTCCTCAATCAGAGGTTCAAAATGACGGATGATGCACTGTTCTGGCATCGTATTCACTTTGCCTTCACCATCGTTTTCCACTACCTGTTTCCGCAACTCACGATGGGAGTCGCGTGGTTCCTCGTGGGTTGGAAATGGCTTCATCTGCGAACGGGCGACGCTCGCTATAATAACGCCGCACGGCTTTGGGCCCGTATGTTCGGCATTAACTTCGCCGTGGGTGTGGTCACGGGAATCCCCATGGAGTTTCAGTTTGGGACCAACTGGTCTGAGTTCTCCCGCTACGCCGGCGGCGTCATCGGTCAGACTCTGGCAATGGAAGGAATGTTCGCCTTTCTTTTGGAAAGCGCCTTCATCGGAGCTCTGGTGTGGGGCGAAAAGCGCCTCGGTCCCAAAAGCCACTTCATTGCCGCGCTGGGCGTTGCAGTGGGAAGCTGGACATCGGGTTACTTCATTCTGGTGACCAATGCCTTTATGCAATACCCAAGCGGCCATTCATTCGCAGCCGACGGCTCACTGCGCCTTGAGAGCATGAGTCGATTCCTGCTGAGCCCCTGGGCTCTTGTTCAGTTCTGCCACAACCAGGCGGCCGCTCTTGTCACAGGCTCATTCGCGATCGCTTCGGTCGGAGCGTTTTACGTGCTGCGAAATGCGAAATCGGAACAGGGACGTTTGTTTCTGAAGTGGGGTACCGCCGGAGGTTTACTCGCAAGTGTTCTGGTCGCGTTTCCTACGGGAGACCAACAGGCCAAGCTGGTTGCCCGTCACCAACCGCCCGCGTTGGCCGCGATGGAGGGCCGGTTCGACAGCGGGGCCATGGCGGACATCACTCTCATCGGCCAGCCCGACGTGCAGAATCGCAGACTGGACAACCCGATTCGCGTTCCAGGCATGTTGAGCTTCCTCGCCTTCGGAACGTTTCACAAGGACGTGCCGGGGCTCGGCGCGTTCCCCGAGAATACCTGGCCAACGAATATCGAACTGCTCTACTATTCCTTTCACGTGATGGCGGGCCTCGGCACCTTGTTTATTGCGCTGATGGGACTGGCGACTATACAGCGCATCCGGGGGAGGCTGGAATCGAGCGAAACACTGCTGTGGGTTCTGATGCTGGCGTTCCCGTTTCCCTTTATTGCAAACACCGCCGGATGGATGACCACGGAACTCGGCCGGCAGCCGTGGCTGATTTACGGCTTGTTTCGGACGAGCCAGGGCTATAGCAAGGCAATCGGCTCCGGCGAGGCGTTGTTCACGCTGATCGGCTTTACCGGTCTCTACTTCCTGCTGGGGCTGCTCTATCTGCTGCTTATTGGCCGCGAGATCATGCACAGCGCCGACGAAAATCAGTACGCCGTATTGGCTATGGAGAAAGCGGCATGGTAGAGCTTTGGTTCGGCATTCTCACCGTGATGATCGTGTTTTTCATCGTTCTCGATGGCTGGGACTTCGGCGCGGGGGCCCTGCACTACATCGTTGCCGGAAACCAGGAGGAGCGGCGGGCGCTGATTGCAGCGCTGGGCCCGCTGTGGAGCTGGCACGAAGTTTGGCTGGTGGGCACGGGCGGGGTGCTGTTCGTAGCTTTCCCGCGAGTGCTCGCAACGGCCTTCCCGGCTTATTATCTTGCGCTGTTCCTCGTCCTTTGGACGCTGATCCTCCGCGGCATTTCGCTTGAGTTCCGTGGTCACATCCCTCACTCGATGTGGCGATCTTTCTGGGACTTCGTGTTTGCCGTTTCGAACACCACGCTTGCCGTGCTTTTCGGGACGGCGTTCGGCAACCTGATTCGCGGCATGCCGCTCGCCCCGGGAACGCCATTAAGCCTGCCGCTGTTCACCGATTTCGGAGTACGCGGAAAAGTGGGCATCCTCGACTGGTACACGCTCTCAGCAGCGGTATTCGCGGTGGTCTGCCTCTCCGCCCACGGCGCATCCTATCTCAGTCTGAAAACGGAGAGCGAAATCCATCGGAGAAGCGCACGAGCCGCCAAGGTGTTGTGGGCGGCGACGGCCGTCCTGCTGGCAGGCGTGAGCCTGGAAACTTTCTATGTCAGGCCCGAACTGTTTGCGGGAATGGCGGCGCGGCCCGCGGCGTGGGTCATGCTTGCGTTGACAGCCGGCGGTCTCATCGCCATTTTCACCGGGCTGCATTCCGGCTCAGAACTTCTCACCTTCAGGGGCGGATGCGCTCTCATCGCAGGTCTGCCGGGCACGGCCGCGGCCAGCCTGTTTCCGGTGATGCTCCACTCCACTCTCGGACCTCAGTATTCCATCACCGCGTTCAACGGATCTTCGGACGTAAGCAGTCTCCGGACCGCTGCTTACTGGTGGCCGATCGCGTTTGCGTTCGCTCTCACTTACTTCAGCTTTATTGGCAGGCACTACGCGGGCCGTGTAAAGCTCTCCACGGACACACAGCGGCCTTACTGATTGGCCCGTTCAGAACCGCGAGGGATTCGAATCATTTCAGGATCATGACCCGGCCGGGTTGTGTTTCAGTATCCGCGAAGGGCAGGCTTCGCCGCGGAGCCGAAAAACACAAACGGCCGAAAAGGAAGGTATGTGTATGTGCGACAGCAGAAGGATTGTGAATTTCCGACAAGACGATAGCGGCGAATGGATCGCCGAACTGGAATGCGGTCATGCCCTTCACATGCGTCACGATCCGCCGTGGACTTTGCGACCGTGGATTGTTACGGAAGAGGGCCGCGCCGGTTTTAAAGGGCGCACAATTTCTTGTACGCAGTGTGCGACGGCCCACCCGCATCCCGAATAGAGAGACGCGGCCCGCGGTGTGCCGGAGCGCATCCATGGGATGTAATAGACCGCGTTCGCCGCCGGCTTCGGCCGTTGCTGAGAGAAGCGGCCAAGCCCTTCGAAATCAACGATCTGCGCGCGCATATTCAGAGCAGGAAGAGATCATGGCGAAAGCATGGGATTCCCTTGGTTCTTCAGGCAAAGTGGAAATGTCTGGCGGAACGCTGAGCCGGAATTTGAGCCAGCGCAGGCCACGATAGTCACTCGAAAGGAAAAAAGAACCATGAATCGCGCATTGAATTGTGTTATATCGGGAATCGCCCTGAGGATTTTCATTGGCCTGACGTCTCCTCAGCCGGCAGTGGCGCAGTGCCCTTCGGGATGGGAGCAGAACCAGTACCGGATTGCCTCGCAGGATTGGACCACCACAGTACAGCCGGTGGACATTTCCGCCATTCCCGGTTCAAACGGCAACGTCCCAATAGGTCCCGGAAGCCAACTCGCCACAATGGGGGACGGAGGAGCTTTCCTTCTGAACAGCTCAGATCATACGATCTATCATTTGACCCTTTCCACTTTGTACGCCGCGCCAGGACAGCCTGAAGTGACGGCATCCTATAAGATCTCCGACGCGCCGCCGACACCGCAATTCCCCATAAACGGCACGTTGCAAAACATACAGGTTCTCGGCGGTCTGCTCTATGCGTCGACCGACGCCGGAAGCCTGATCCCGCTGCAATCGTCGCCATTAAGTTCGACTGCCGGGGCTTTCAATTTTGGCAATCCGGTCGCCGGTATGACGTTCGATGGCCAACATCTGTGGGCAGTCAGCGGCGGTTACCTGTGGCAACTCAGCCCTGCTATCGTCTCAAGCGCTGGCACGACACTGCCACGCGTGGTCAACAAATATCCGATGGCAGGGGTTACCCCGGGGCCGCTGGCTTTTGATGGCAGCTACATCTGGATGCTGTCCAATGGAAACGGCGTGTCCCAGATCGACCCGTCGACCGGCCAGCAGGTTACATTCGTGCGGACCAATTACCTGACAGGAACCGATCTCCTGTTTGATGGCTATGATTTGTGGTTTGGAAACGCCGGGCATGCAATAACCCGAATGGACCCTGCGACAGCGACCGTCACGAACCTGTCGGCCCCCGGTGTTTCGGTATTCGCAACGATGGGCCTCGATCGCCATGAGGTATGGGCGCAATCGGCTTCGGGCATAGCACGGTATAGAGGCTGTGACGGTAAATTTATCGGCACCCTGGCTCTGTCATCCACACCGTGGCAGGCCGTTTACGACGGCACCGAGCACTGGATCACGTACAAGAACACCAACATGCTGTCCGTCCGCTAAGGAGCAAGTCAGGAACCTTTCCGTCAGCCCGCGGGCCGCAAGTGGATCAGTGNNGATCCACTTGCGGCCCGTTTTGCATTTTCTTTGGCCCGATTCCCGTCCGCCTGCGCCAGCCCCCCTGAATTCCCGCCCCCCGGCGGCACAATCCTTCCCCACTAACCAAATGCATTAAACCGCCCAATTTCAATCGCATGGGAGCGCATATAGGGAGCAGGAAAAGATCATGGCGGAAGCATGGTCTAACCAGCGCGATTCGGCAAAGTGGAAATGTCTGGCAGGACGTTGAGTGCACGAAACGGCAAAACCGACCGGAACAGAGCACTCGGCACAGTCCACGACACTCACTCGAAAGGAAAGAAAGATGATCTCGAATCGCACATTAAATTCAACTCTATTGGTAACCGCCTCGGCGATTTTTCTTGGCCTGGGCCTCATGCAACCCGCGGCCGCGCAGTGCCTTGCGAAGAGCGAAGCGCAGGCGGGTGCGTACCCGATTGCCTCGGGAGACTGGTCAGCGCCCGCGATCTCACTGGACGCTACAAACCTCAATGATGGAAGCAGCGGCTTTTCGATCCCGTTGGCGCCCTCCGTTCAGTTCGCCTCCTCGGGCGCAGGATCGGATTATGTGCTCAACCAGGGAATCCTCTACACGGCTTCCGTAGGAACCGTGCCGGGCACCCAGACAAAGGGCATCTTGTCTTCGTCGCCGCGGCCAGTCTCGAATCTGCAGAGAATTCAATTCTTCGGCGGCCAGCTCTACGGCTGGGGCAATAGTCTGCAGGCCCCCTTAATCCCCCTGGCCGGGCCCGACACGGGCGGCCTAATCGCAGGGGTTACGTACGACGGTTATTACCTGTGGGTAGCCAGCCAGGGCTCGCTATTGCAGATGACGCCCGCCTACTCTTATGCGGACGCACAAGGAAACACAACTGCCACTGGTTTAACTGTCGTGGCGACCTACCCCATGGCGGGCGTCACGTTGGGCGAGCTGGCTTTCGACAGGAACTACTTGTGGATGGTGTCGTCGATCGCCTCCGGACAGGGTTTAATGAAGATCGACCCCGCGTCCGGCCGCCAGGTGGGATTCGTCAGAACGGCAGTTGGAGGACCTCTCACCTTTGACGGTCAGTATCTCTGGTTTTCCAACGGGCAGGGCGGCTTGTCAGAACTGGATCCGGTCACCATGAGTATTGCCACGGTTTCCGCCGGCGGGAACAGCGTTTCGTCTGCTTTGACTTTCGACGGCAACGCGATCTGGGCCGCGGACGCGAGTCTCAATCGCGCCGACTTAGTCGAAAGTTGCAGCAGCGACTACCTGGGCTCAGTGACGCTGCCGGCCCAGCCATCCCGGGTCGTCTTCAACGGCAGCCATTATTGGATCACATACCAGCAGGGTAGCCTCTCAATCCGGTAAAAAAAATAGAATTTCGAACGAAAGGAAAACCAACATGAAACGCATTTCCAACTTCTACGCAACGGGAACCCTCTCGGCAATTTTCATCCTGTCAGGCCTTTCACAGCCTGCGGCGGCGCAGTGCCCGTCCACATGGGACGCCAGCAATTACGAGATCGCTTCGCAGGACTGGAGCGGGCAGAATTCGGTTCCGCTGAATTTCACTTCGCTCTACTACACTCCCACCGGAGCCAAGATCGCACTGGGAAACGGGAGCGAGTTTGCCTCCTCCGGCGATACGAATTACCTGTTAAACGCGGCCGATCACTACGTTTATAAAGTAACCGAGGGAATGTTGCCGGGCACGCAGACGCCGGGCATATTGGCGTCCGCAGTTACTCCGTGGGCAGGTTACACGCAGATTCAGGTCCTCAACGGCCAACTTTATGCCTGGGTGAACACGCGCCTCGGTGCGCCGTTTGCGAATGGCCTGACGTTCGACGCCGGCAGTTCGATTCTCGGCGTGACGTTCGATGGCCAGTATCTGTGGGTCGCCAGCAGCGGTTATCTTTGGCGGCTTAACCCGGCCACCGCGACCACCGCACCGAGCCTCGCTGGCAAATACTCCCTGGCCAGCGCCGCGGGGCCACTCACCTATGATGGCCGCTATATCTGGATGCTCTCTACGAACAGCAGCGGGAACAGCCTGGTAAAGATCGATCCTTCGATTGGCCAACAGATCGCGTCCGTTGCTGCTGCCGCTTCAGGATCCCCCGTGTTCGATGGCGTTTATTTCTGGTTTGCAGCGGGAAGTAACGGCCTTGCCAAAATGGACCCGGTATCGACGAATATTACACAAATTCCCGCCAGCGCGGCTTTGTCATCGTCCCTGGGATTCGACGGCGTCGCGGTGTGGGCGGGCAACGGGAGCGGGGCGGTGCAGGTACGGACTTGTGACGGCCGAAGCCTGGCTGCGATTTCGCTTGCCGGTGTTCCAGCCCAGGTGGTGTACAACGGCAAACACTATTGGGCCACCTATCAAAACAGCAACATGGTCACATTCTTTTAGAACCGAGGACGATGAGTCCTTTTCAGGGTCGCCGTTGATCCAGACGGCGACCCTTTTTTGTTGGATGTGTCGTCCGGGTAGGCCGCGCAATGATACAGAGTCCTGCCCCAGCGATCTTACTACGATGCGATAACGTATCGGCAACAATGCCGATCAGAACGTTCGAAGATACTCGCGGCGCCAAGAATCCGCCGGGGGCAAGTCTGTAACACCTCCTGCACAACCAAGACGTAGCATTGTTTGGCCCGACGCTTACAGGTCACGCAAATCGCGCGTTCAGAGTCCCTTGAGGAAATTTGCACTGGTTCAGCGTGAAGATGAGTGGGAGATCCGGCCGAAGGGGAGATTCCGCCCTTCGGGCGGGGATTTTCAAGGCAGGAGGGTCTACCGTTCCGATATTAGGTTTTTTTGAGTTGTTTTCATGGGCGGCGCAGCATTCGCTCCGCCCTTACCTTTCATCGTTCCGATGAGCCCGAAGAGGGCTGTGGCGATTGATCGGCGACGCGTCGGACACGACCCGTACGGAACGAGGAGAAATCGCGTAACCGAGCTTGGGCGGGGCTTGAGTGGGCGCGTTGGCGTGGGTTTTGGGTGGTTCTTGGTGGGTTTTCCGTGGGTTATCACTTTTGAATTTTCCCTTTTGTTTCAATTAGATGGTGGCGTTCGCCGGCTAAAACACGGTTTTGTGGCCGTGAACAGGCGAGGGCTTGGCCTGGTGCCGCGACTGGCACGGGAGGGGCGCGTTCTATCGGAAATCTTCATACAACGATCGGAAGATCCGGCCCGCAAGGTCGTTTAACGAGAACATCTTCTTTCCCAACACGCCCGACGGCGACAATTTCGGCCACGGATCGCACGTGGCGGGCAACATCGCCGTAATCAACCTTCGCTCGACCGTCCGGTCCTCACAGACCGGGATCGCTCAGAACCTCTTCGCGGAAACGTCCGACAACGCGGCTTCGAAGGTTGAATTGGCCACAGATCCCCTGCGGACAATCGACCATCGGCGCGCAGCGAGAGCCGGGCCTCGCACAGGCCTCACTATAATGGGGCATAAGCCATGACCCCGGTCATACGCCGCCGCACGCCGGAGGAACTGTTACTCCAGGCACAAGCCGAGGAAGCGCGTGAAACCCGCGGTCGCCTGAAGATCTTTCTTGGCTACGCGTCCGGCGTGGGCAAGTCGTTCCGGATGCTTGACGAAGGGCGGCGGCGAGCTGAACGCGGCCAGGACGTGGTCGTCGGCTCCATACAGCTACCGGCGTCGCCGGACGTTGAGACTCTGCTGAAAAGGCTCGAAGTCATTCCGCTTCGGTCCCTGGGCGGCGTCGAAGTGATGGACATGCCCACTATCCTCAAGCGGCATCCGCGCGTATGCCTCGTCGACGGACTGGCGTGGGATAATCCACCCGGATCGATGAACCCGAGCCGCTGGCAGGATGTGCGCCAACTGCTCGACTCCGATATTGCCGTCATCGCGTCCATCAATATTCAGTACATTTCCGAATTGCAGAGCCAGGTGGAAAAGATCACCGGCAAACACGTCGCGCAGACGGTTCCGCAGAGCTTTCTCTACGGGGCCGACGAGATCGTTGTCGTCGACGCGCCGCCGGAAATGTGCCTGGACCATTCCGGACACGGCATCGCCGGCGATCAGGGGAAGCTGGCGCGGCAGCTTTCGGAGCTTCGCGAAATTGCGTTGCTGTTCGCCGCCGACGTGGTGGACCATCAGCTCGAATCCTACCTGAAGCAGAACGGGATCGCCGCGTCGTTCGGCACGCAGGAGCGGATTCTCGTGTGCATTACCCCGCGCACCAGCGCGAAAGCGATGATCGACAGCGGCAAGCGTAACGCCGATCGGTTCCACGGCGAACTGATCGTGGCTCACGTTCGTCAGGGGCAGCTCGACCCCGAAGATCGCGCGGCTCTCGACCGGAATCTCGAAATGGCGCACAACGCCGGCGCCGACGTGGAGATCCTGGAGGGCGACGACCCGATTGAAGCCATTCTGGAGTTTGCGCACGAGCGGGGCGTCACGCAGGTATTCGTCGGCCATGGCCTCGAATCGAAATGGTGGCACCGGTGGACGGGCGGACCCGTTGGACGGCTGATTCGCGGCGCGCAGGGAATCGACGTCCGGGTGTTTCCACAGTGACGCCGCCCGCTCCAGGCAAACTGAAGATCTATATGGGCTACGCCGCCGGCGTAGGCAAGACGTACCAGATGCTTGACGACGCGCAGGAACTGCTACGCCAGGGCCGCGACATCGTCGTCGGCTATTTCGAGCCGCACGGCCGCGCCGATACGATTGCGAAAACCGAAGGGCTGGAATTCGTGCCGCGCCGCCGGGTGGAATATCGCGGCTCCGTTTTCGAGGAGATGGATACGGACGCCATTCTGGCGAGGCATCCGGAGGTCTGCGTGGTGGACGAATTCCCACACACAAACGTTCCTGGCTCGGCGCGGACTAAACGCTGGGAGGACGTTACCGCCTTGCTTGACGCGGGAATCAACGTTCTGACCACGATGAATATTCAGCATCTGGAAAGCCTGAACGATCAAGTCTGGCAGATCAGCGGCGTGCGGGTGCGCGAAACGATTCCGGACTGGGTCGTGAAGCAGGCCGATCAGGTGGTGATGGTGGACGTGACGCCGGGCGCGCTGGTCAACAGGCTGTTGCGCGGAGTGGTGTACTCGGCGGAAAAATCGAAGACGGCGCTGGAGAATTTCTTTCAGGAGTCGACGCTCGGCGCGCTTCGGGAGCTGGCGATGCGGCAGGTTGCGCACGAGAGCGAATCGCACCACGCCGAGCCGCACCGTGTCGAATCCGGCGGCGCTCCCGCGCGGAGTTCCTGGGCCGAGAAGCGCGGCGATCCCGCCGGGGATCGAAAACCCGCGGCGCCCGCTGTTTCTCCCACCGGACGCCAGGAACGAATATTGATTCTGGTGACGGCCGATCCCTCGAGCGCGATGGTGATCCGGCGCGCGAAACGCGTGGCGGATTACCTGCACGCCGATTGCATGGCCGTCGCCATCCAGCGGTCAACCGGCGGGAACAGAGTAGCAGTACCGGATCGCGAGGCGATCGAGCGGCATCTCAATTTCGCGCGCAATCTGCACATCGACGCGCGCCTGCTCGATGCGGACGCCGCCGGGGACGATCCCGCAAAGGCCGTGGTCGAGTTCGCGCGGGTCAACGGAGTGACGCAGTTATTTCTGGCACGTCCGCAGGCCGCCGGGTTGGCGGGAATTCTCAAGGCGGGCATCGAGCAGCGGATCGTCTGGCTCGGCCGCGATATGCAGGTCACGATTGTGGCGGATCGAACGCGGGGATGACCGATCGGGCGCAGGTCCCTCCGGAACGGACCGCAGGGTTCCGCGCCGATCGGAAGAGCGGAAACGATCGCGTTCCCCGACCGCCCCGCGAACCCCGCCGGAAAGCGCCCTGGATTTCGCTAACTTGCCAGTATTTCCTGGAGCCTCATTTCCAGGTCGTCGATATCGAAAGGCTTTGAAATGAAATTCACGCCTTTTTTCAGCACGCCGCGATCGACAATCACGTTTGACGTATAGCCCGACATGAACAATACCTTGATCTTCGGGTTGAGAGCAAGCACGCGGTCCCGCAACTCCGCGCCATTCATGCCGGGCATCACCACGTCCGACAACATCAGGCGGATTTCCGTTGCGTTCGCCGCGCAAAGACGGAGGGCCTCTGCCGGGTTTTTCGCGACCAGCGGCGTGTACCCGAAGCTTTCGAGCGCGATCGTCGCCAGCCCGCGGACCAGATCGTCGTCTTCCACGAGCATGACGACGCCGCTCCCCGAATGTGTGACGCCCGCGTGGGCTGCCATGCTCGGCGAAGCCGAATCCACCACCGTTCGCGGGAAGTAAATTCTGAACGTGGCGCCGTGCGCGGGTTCGCTGTATACATTGACGAAACCGCCATTCTGCCTGACAACGCCGAAAACGGTCGCCAGACCCAGTCCGGTGCCGTGGTTATGCCATTTCGTGGTGAAGAACGGCTCGAAAATATGGGACATCGTCTCGGCGTCCATGCCTACGCCGTTGTCGCTCACGGCCAGCACGGCGTACTCGCCCGGAGTTGCGCCCGGCCGGAACCTGGAGTACTCCGGGGAAACGTTGACGTTGACTGTTTCGATTGTTAGTCTGCCGCCCCCCGGCATTGCGTCGCGCGCGTTGACCACAAGGTTCAGCAGAATCTGGTTAATCTGCGAAGCATCCATGGTGATCTGCCACAAATCCGGCGCCGGGTGGAACGTCAGTTCAACGTCCTCCCCTATGAGCCGCGTCAGGGGGTGAAGCAGAACCGCCACGAGTTCGTTCAGTTGCAAGCGAACGGGCTCGATAATCTGCTGGCGGGAGAATCCGAGCAATTGCCGGGTGATTTCCTGCGATCGCCGTGCCGCCATCTCGATTTCGGTGAGTTGCTTAAGGCGAGTCTCGAAAGACAGCCCGGCCGCTCTCCCCATTTCGGCGTAACCGAGGATCACGGTCAGCATATTGTTGAAATCGTGCGCAACGCCGCCAGCCAGCCGGCCGATCGCCTCCATCCTCGCCGCCTGCGCCAGTCGTGCTTCCAGTTGGGCGTGGAGGGCCTCCGCTTTGCGGCGTTCCCGGATGTCGCGGGTCACCGTCGCGAGATAAGTCGGATTTCCAAGGTCGTCGCGAATGGGAAAGGCCGTGATTTCCACGTCGATCGCGCTTCCATCGCCGAAATGGCGAAGTTGCGCCTCGCCAGCCCAATAACCGTCGACCCTTACGCCCGCCAGCACCTTGTCGACAGTCTCCCGATCCGCCATGAAATCGGCGATCTTTTTCTCCCGGGCCTCTTCGAGCGTTCCGATTCCCACCATCGCCAGCGCGGCGGGATTCAGGTAGTCCACTCGGGTGTCCAGCATGGCGATTCCGATGAAATCGCGGCTCATCGCGACCGCTGCCGCCAGTTTGCTCTGTTCATCCTGCGAACGCCGCTGATGCGTGATGTCTATCGATGCACCCACCGAACGCGCGGGGCGTCGCCTGTCCGCGTCGCCCTCGAAGTATGTCTGCCCGCGGACGCTGATCCAGCGCACTGCGCCGCCGGGAATCAGCAGACGGTGCTCGCACTCGAACAGGCCATCTCCGGAGGGATCGTGCGAACGCCGAATCGCGTCCATGACCCATTGGCGGTCCTCCGGATGTATCCGGTTGATAAAAGAAGGAAAGTCCACGGTGGCGTCAGGTCCGAAGCCGAGTATCGACCGTTGTCTTTCCGAAACGTGGACACTGCCTGTTCGGTGGTCATGGTCGAATATCCCGATGTTACTGACCAACAGCGCCTGACGCAGCCTTTCCTCGTTCTCGCGCAACGCCACTTCCGCCCGTCTCCGTTCTGTAGTGTCCAGACTGAGAACGAAGATCCCTTCGGGCACGGGCGAAACACTCAGTTCGTAGTGCCTGACGACACCGTTGGGAAATTGGTACGCGGTCTCGAACTGTTGGGGGATCCGTTCTTCCATGCACTGCCGCAGACGCGCGAAGGCCGCGGAACTCTCCACGCCGGGAACCAGCCGTAGTATCGTCTTCCCTATCATGTTCCCGGGCCGATCCATTGCGTTGCGCGCCGCCGCTTCGTTTACGTAGAGATATGTCCAGTTGAAATCCAACAGGGCGCAGCCTTCCAGCAATGCGTCCATCGCCTGGCGAAACCGCTCATTCGCTCTGATTCCGGCTTCCTCGGCCTGCTTACGTTTCGTGATGTCCTGAAAAGCTCCGCGAAGGAGCGTCGCCTGCCCGGATGCGCCGTAAGAAAACTCGCCCCGCGCGTTCATCCAGTGAACACTTCCGTCGGGCCAGACCACCCGATATTCGCATGAATAGGCAGTCCTGGTGTCCCGCGACCTATCGAGTGCGAGTGTCAGGCGCGCCATATCGTCGGGATGGATTCCGGAGAAAAAACTCGCCTGGCTGCGATCGAACTTTCCTGGCTCGTACCCGAGCAGCCTTTCAGTCCAGGCGTTCGAGACGATGAGGCCCGTTTGCAGGTCGCGCTCAAAAATGGCGATTCCTCCCGCCTCGAGCGCCATCTCAAGTCTGCGTTCCGCAGCCGCCAGGGATGCCTCAGCCTGTCTGCGCCGCCTGTCCTTTTCCAGGCTTTCGAGACCGAAGCCGACATCCAATGCCACCTGTTCCAGCAACTCCCGCTCTTCATCCCCGAAGTAGCCCACTTCGGTTGCGTACACACCCAGGATTCCCGTTACCGTGCCAGCCACACGAATCGGAATGGATGCCGAAGCGCGCCACCTGGCCACACGAGCCGGCTCGGACCACACCTGAGTTCGCGGATCGTTCAGAAAATCGTTGACGACGCAGATCCTGCCGCTGCGAAATGCGGTACCGGCGGGGCCCAGACCCTCAGGCCGCTCGTCCGTAAATATCCGGATGCGTTCCAGATAACCGCCCGTGTCTCCATGGCTCGCGACAGGAATAAGTTCGCGACTTGCGGTGTCCTGAAGCGCCGCCGAAGCCATGGCAAATCCCCCGTGTTCCACCATGACCCTCGTCAGATCATTCAGGAGTTCGTTCGGCGACGGGCTGCGCAGGATCGCGTGCATAACCTGCCGGGATGCCGCATACAGCCTGTCGAAGCGTTGGATCAAAGTTCTCTCCGGTGCGGATTAAGAGGCAATTATATAGCCAGGAGCAATCTAAACACTTCGAACGAGCGAAATCGGCGCTTATTTCACGCAAATGTCCGGCAATTACCGGATACCGGCGTTTGCCCGATGCACGTTTGGCGGCACGGCGTGTTCGGCTTCTCCGGTAACCGCGCACCGGCTGGCCGCGCCGCCGGGCCGAAACAGATGTTTCAGAACTCGTGCCGACGCACACCGTGGCCCGTGTGCGCAATAGTGCTTCCGCGGCGGCTGCGGGCGCGGGTTCGGCGCGCATGGAATCGCGTGCGGGCACGGCGTGCGATGGAACATCCGAACCAACTGGCTAAGCTATAGAGAGCTTGGAAAATTCCGATTACGCGCGCATCCTTTACGAGACGGCCGATCTGATGGAGATCGCGGGCGACGACGGATTTCGCATCCGCAGCTATCGCAATGGCGCTTCCACGATCGAGGGCTATCCCGAGCGAATCGCCGATATCCTGGCGAATCCCAACGCGAAGATCACCGACGTTCCCGGCATCGGCAAGGGCCTCGCGGCCGTGCTGGCGGAGATCGATAAACGCGGCAGTTGCGAGCGCCGCGACGAACTCCTTCAAAAGTTCCCGCCCGCAGCTCTCGATTTCCTGAAGATCCAGGGGCTGGGGCCGAAGAGCATCGCGCTGCTGTTTGAACACTTTCAGGTTCGGACCATCGACGAGCTTGAACAACTCTGCAAGGACCAGAAGCTGCGCACGCTGCCGCGCATGGGCGCGAAGCTCGAAGAGAAAGTTCTGCGCGGGATCGCTCAGCTTCGGGAACACAGTGGCAGATTCCTGCTCAACTTCGCCGACAACGCCGCGCGGGAAATGATGGAGTACGTGGGCGCAATCGAGGGGCTGGAGAAGATCGAGGTTGCGGGCAGCTTGCGGCGCGGGAAAGAAACCATCGGCGACGTGGACCTTCTGGTCACCGGTGGCAATGCCGCGGCCGTGCTGGAGCGCGTGGCGACGCATCCGCGCGTGCGTGAAGTGCTCGGGCGCGGCGTGAATAAAACCAGCGTGCGACTGGGCCGCGAAGGTTTGCAGATGGACGTCCGGGCGCTCGAGCACGAGAGTTTCGGCGCGGCGATGCAGTATTTCACCGGCAGCAAGGAGCACAACATCGCCCTTCGCCAGCGAGCCCTGCGCATGGGGCTGACGCTCAACGAATATGGTTTGTTCCGGCTCGACGACAACACGCGCGTGGCGGGAGAAACGGAAGAAGGTGTCTACAAGGCGCTCGGACTGGACCGGATACCTCCGGAACTGCGGGAGAATCAGGGCGAAATCGAACTTGCCGAAACGCATGGTCTGCCCGAACTTGTGGACCGGCGCGATATACGCGGCGATCTGCACATGCACACTACCGCGACCGACGGCCGCGCGACGCTCGAAGAGATGGCCGAAGCCGCCCGCGCGCTCGGCTACGAGTATGTCGCGATCACGGATCATTCGAAGGCACTCTCCATGGCGTTCGGACTCGATGAGAAGCGGGTCGTCGATTTTGCGCACACGGTGCGGAAGATCAATGAGCGTGGCGACCTGGGCATTCATATTTTTTCCGGACTGGAGTGCGACATTCTGAAAGACGGCGCAATGGATATCGAGTGGGACGCGCTGGCGGAACTCGATGTGGTGATTGCGAGCGTTCACAGCCACATGAATCTCGAGCCCGACGCCATGACGGACCGCTTGCTTCGAACACTGGAGTGCCCGCACATCACGGCGCTTGGCCATCCGACGGGCAGGCTGCTGCTGCACCGGGATCCGTTTCCTTTCGACTTCGATAAAGTGGCGGACGAGGCGGTAAAGCGCGGGGTCGCTCTTGAGATCAATGGCAGCCCCGAACGGCTCGACCTCGGCGCGGCGCATGTTCGCGCGGCGAAGGCGAAGGGCGCGAAGTTCATCGTGTCCACCGATGCGCATCATCCGAAACACCTGGAGAACATGCGCTACGGCATTCTCACGGCGCGGCGCGGGGGACTCGCCGCCGCCGATATTCTCAATACGTATTCGAAGGAGCGATTTGTCGAGTCGCTTCGCTGAATTACCCGTGACGCTCGGCGTCACAGCCTGAACGGCGAGGCCATGCCTCACCATGAAAACGGAGATCACCCTTAACCATGAAGATCGTATCGTCTAAAGAAGTTTTCGCCTGCGGCCTGTTCCGCGTCACCGAAGATGAAGCCGTGGACAAGACGGGCTATCGGATTCGCCGCTATGTGGTTCGCCACGCCGGCTCGGCCGTGATCATGCCGGTGGATGAGAAGAACCGCGTTCTGTTGGTGCGCCAATACCGACTGCCGGCCGACAAGTACCTGTGGGAATTGCCCGCGGGCAAGATCGACGATGGCGAGAACGCGCTGCAGGCGGCCAAACGCGAGCTCATCGAAGAAACCGGCCTGCGGGCGAAGAAATTGAAAAAGCTCGCCTTGTTCCATCCCAGCCCCGGCTTCCTGCAGGAGACGATGACGATCTATCTGGCGACGGAACTCACGCAGGGAGACGCGCGGCCGATGGAAGACGAACGCATCGAGACGAAATGGTTCACGCGGAAGGAACTGCGGGAATCGATTCGGACCAATAAAATCACGGACGCGAAGACCATGATCGGATTGCTGTATTGGGACAGGCTTTGAAACGATAGCGGAGAGTGACGAGGGGTTGCGGTGAATGAAGAAGGGGGCGGATCAGACGATCCGCCCCCGTGAGACTACTTTTTCTTTGCAGCCTTCTTCGCAGCCTTCTTAGGGGCGGCCTTCTTAACGGCTTTCTTAGTTGCCATGTTGGTGATTCTCCCGATCTCTATTATGTAACAAGTTGTGGAAAAATAAAACATAAAATTGTAAAAATGTTTTAATCCTCCTCAGGCGCGCCGAGAGGACAGGATGGTACAAGGGGTACTCAGGTGAAAAAAGTTCGACTGATCACGGATGGCGCTTGTCTCGGAAATCCGGGCCGCGGGGGCTGGGCCGCGATTCTTCTCTATGGCGAGCATCGCAAAGAACTCTTCGGTTGCGAAGCGCACACGACGAATAATCGGATGGAGCTCACGGCCGCAATCGAGGGACTGCGCACGTTGCGCGAGCGATGCGATGTGGAGGTGGTGACGGACTCCGAGTACATGAAGAACGGCATCACTCTGTGGATCGCGAACTGGAAGAAGCGCGGCTGGATGACGTCGCAAAAGAAGCCGGTGGTGAACCGCGATCTGTGGGAGCAGCTCGATCACGAGACCGGCCGCCACGCCGCGAGGTGGAGCTGGACGAAGGGGCACGCGTCGCACGAAGAGAACAATCGCGCTGACGAGCTTGCGTCGCTGGCGGCGCGGGAACAAAGATCGTCGCGCTGACGATGGCGACGAGATTCAGCCAGCCGCGGGTTTACGCCGCAAACCGCGCGATGGCGTTTTCATCCCACTCGACGCCGGAGCCCGCGATGCCCGTCACTTCGGTCATGCCTTTCTCAATCCGCAGCGGATCGGCGACGACAGGATTCCACCAGTCGGCGCATTCCAGATAGTGCGCCGTCGGGGCCGCGCAAAGGAGCTGCGCGCTGAGTTCCGGCCACAGGTGGTTGGAGAGAGGGATACCGTGCGCTTCGGCGAGTGCCGCCGCACGCTGCCAGCCGGTGACGCCGCCTATCTTCATAACGTCCGGCATCATGTAGTCGGAGGCGCGCGCCGCGATGGCCTGGCGCATGTCGTGAGGCCCCCACCAGTTCTCGCCGCACTGGATCGGAGTTGAGATCTCGCGCGCGACGAGCGCATGCCCTTCGTAATCGTCCGCACGCACGGGTTCCTCGATCCACGTCAGGCCCTCGTCGTCGAGCGCGCGGAGCCGTTGAACGGCAAGCGCGGGAGTCAGAGACTGGTTGTAGTCGACCATAATCGCCGGATCGTCACCGATGGCTTTGCGGATCGCGTGCACAACCGCCAGGTCTTCGCTCACGGTGGGATATCCGATTTTCACCTTGATGCCTTTGAATCCGCGCTTCGCCCGGTGTTCGGCGCAGCGGGCGGCGTCCACTGCGCCGTCATAGCCGACCGCGCCGTACGCCGGGATCGGTTTTTCGACGTAGCCAAGCAGCCGCACCAGGGAAGTATCGTGAGTGCGGGCCAACGCATCCCAGAGAGCCATGTCGATGCCCGCGACGGCCATACTGACGAGTCCCTTCATGCCGAGCAGACGAAATCGGGCGGCAAACCGGTCGGCGACCTCACGAGGCGCGAGCGGCTCACCCTCGACTGATGCAGCGAGATTCCGGATGAGTTCCGCAGTCGGCTTCAGCGCCGAGGCCGTGTAGGTGAAGACGATGCCATCGCCGGAGATTCCCTCATCGGTGATGGCATCGACAAGCACAAGAGGCGATTCAGTAACCGATCCGCTGGCGGTTCGATGCGGCTGTTTCATTGGCACCCGCACGGCGCGAACCGCAAATGCAGTGATTTTCGGGAGGCGATGCCGGGCCGGAGGGCGTTCGTTCATGCGAAGACTATCCCGCACCGTATCGGGTTTGTACGCTCGGGTCTTGATGAGCGCACGCGGATTCAACGCGAAAGGCAGCTCGTGGATTAAGGCGTGGTGGACCGGCGATCTCTTCCGCCATCCCGCGCCGGTTTCGCAGGTTCGGATAGAGGCCACGAAGCCCGCCGGCGATAGGACGTCCACCTACAGTGCGATGTCTTCGCCGAGTTGTTCGCCGATCACGCCGGCCATCAGTTGCTTCAGGTCTCTCCGATCGGCCGGGAATACAAACGCCCCGCGCGCCTCGTCCCAATCGAGCTTGAAGCTCTTCACCCGAGCCGATACCCAGATCTGCCGCACGGGCGCGTTCGGACTCACCACGAATCTCGCCGGCGGATCTTCGAACTCCACGGTCAGCGCACCCTCCTTGCTGTCCACTTCGAATTCATATGTATCGCCGGCTTGTTCGAGCGCTTTTCGCAACTGCTCCAGCGCATCCTCGGCCAGTTTTCGGAATGTTTGTTCGTCGATCATGGTTTCTTCAGTCGAATCAGGGATTGCGAATCGTTATGCCGGTCAGCGCCACGGTCATCCCGATGACGATAATTACCGTCGCCCACGCAATGAAATTGTACGCCGGAGGATTGATCCACTCCTTCATCAGCCCCTTCTTGTTAATCAGCAGAATCATGAAGATCAGGATGAACGGCAGCAGCATTCCGTTCAGAACCTGCGAGAGCAGAATCATCTTCACCATCATGAAGCCGGGCGCGATCACGATGAGCGCGCTGACCACGATCAGAAGCGTATAGAGCCAGTAGAAAATCTTCGCTTCGCCCCATCGCTTGTTGACGCCCGATTCAAACCCCATGCCCTCGCATACGGAATACGCGGTCGATAGCGGCAGAATGCATGCGGCGAAGACGGACGCGTTCAACAGCCCCGCGCTGAACAGCAAAAACGCGTACTGCGCGAAAGGTTTCAGCGCCAGCGCCGCCTCTTTGGCCGAATCGATGTTCGTCGGATGATCGCGGTAAGCGCCCGCGCAGGCCACGATGATGAAGAACGCGATCACCGAGGTCAGAATGCACCCCACGATCACTTCGATGCGCGATTCCGGGTACTCCTTCGCGGTAATTCCCTTTTCCACCACGGCCGATTGCTGATAGAACTGCATCCAGGGCGCGATCGTCGTTCCCACCATGGCGATCAGCATCGTAATGTATTCGGCGTTCAGCATAAGCTTTGGCTTCACGCTGTAAATCATCGCCTGCTTCCAGTCCGGCTTGATCAGGATTCCCGCGATAATGTAGACCACGAAAATGGAGCACGCGAAAAGAAAAATCTTCTCCACGCGTGCGTAATTCCCTTTCACCGCCAGGAACCAGACGAACGCCGCTACCAGCGGCACCGAGATGAACTTGCTGACGCCGAACAGATCAAGCGATATCGCCACGCCCGCGAACTCCGCGACGACGTTGGTCAGGTTTGCCAGCACCAGCAGCGCCATGATGCCAAACGTAATGCGCAATCCGAACTCTTCGCGGATCAGATCGGAGAGTCCTTTCCCGGTGATGGCGCCCATGCGCGAACACATTTCCTGCGACACGATCAGCGCGAGCGTAATGGGCGCGAGCGTCCAGAGCGGCAGATAGCCCCAGCGCGCGCCGGCCTGCGAATACGTGAGAATGCCGCCGGAATCGTTGTCCACCATCGCCGTGATGAACCCCGGCCCCAGAACGGCGAGGAAGACCAGCAGATGCCGTTTCCAGTTCTGAAGGAGCGACGGCGGAGCGACCGTAACCGGCATCTTACTTCTTCCTCAAAACGGAAATCACGTCGTCGGCCGTAATCACTCCCGCGAGCGAACCGTCGTCTTCCAGCACCGGCAGCGCCAGTAAATTGTATTTGTCGAAAAGCTCTGTGACCCGTTTCTGCGTCTCGCCAGGCTTGGTTGAAATCAGCCGTTCGCTCGTCAGTTCCTTCAGTTGCGTGCTGCCATCCGCGAGGAACAGGCGGGCCAGCGGCACCTGCGCCGTCACGCGGCCCGAGGCATCGGAAAGGAACAGCACATGGGTGTTTTCTAGCAGATCTTCATGCTTGCGAAGCTGCTGCATCGCCTCCGCGAGGGTCGTGTCGCCAGTCAACACGATCGCTTCGGTATTCATCATGCCGCCGGCCGTGTCTTCGTCGTATTCGAGCAGTTCCTTGACTTCGGACACCGGCTCGATCTCCATTTCCTCCAGAATCTCGGCCGAGGTTTCGTCTTCCAGTTCACCCAGCGCGTCGGCCGCCTGATCCGGCGCCATTTCGTCCACAATATCGGCCGCGACCTCCGGCTCCAGGTTTTCCAGAATGGCGGCCTGCATCTTCGGGTCGATCTCCGAGAGCGCTTCCGCGGCGACCTCCGAGTCGATCGTCCCGATGATGGCCTCGCGGTCGGCGGGCGAGAGTTCCTCCACGATGTCGGCCAGATCGGCCGGGTGCAGCGTTTCGAGCTTGTCGTGCGAGATGTTCAGCCGCAGGCGCCGCTGCGGGTCGGCTTCAACGATGTTGCAGAAGTCCCAGCGGATCGAATTCGGGGGAATCGAGCTCTGCAGCCTGCGGACCATCCGCGAGGGCATCGCGCCCTGCATCAGGCGGCGGAAAATGCTGCGCACGCCGACGTCCACTTCCAGGATCGACAGCGACTCGCGCTCGTCNNACGTCGATAATCTGCTGATCGAGAAGGTCGCGCTTGATGCGCAGCAT
This sequence comes from Bryobacterales bacterium, assembly GCA_003136575.1. Taxonomy (GTDB): domain Bacteria; phylum Acidobacteriota; class Terriglobia; order Bryobacterales; family Bryobacteraceae; genus BOG-234. Next base: position 115,608 of record PLEX01000225.1, read on the forward strand.
GTATTCGTCGGAGTGGTACGGGTAGAGCCGTTCGTTGGAAAGCTGGATGCCTTTGAGCGAGATGCTCGCAATCTGATCGTAACGAATGGAAAGCCAGGAAGCTCCCGCTCCGACAAGGAAGCGGTCAACACGCGACGGGTGAATCAGCGGAACGATCGCGGCATCGCGCACATGCCCAATGCGCCGATGTTTCAGATCGAATACGGGGAGTCCGGCGAGTTCGGTGAAGTACAGAAGTTCGAAGGTTTCCGCCGTCATAACCGTTTCTCCGCTGCGCCGCGTCTGGCATATCGATGACGCCCGAACGCGTTAATCCGCACACGCGTACGACGCGAGCGGATGCCCCGCACAAACCGCGTGCGGAGAAGCGGAAACCGGAAAGTGGCTGCGCTCTACATTTCGTTCGCGCGCAACGGACACCAGCAACGTGCGCGCCTTATTTATCCGCGCGCAACGGACGAGAACAGCCTGCGCGCTTCATCAGCTTCGGGAGCCTGATTTCAATATGACGCACCCGATGGCCCGGAGGCAAGGGCCGAAGACCGTTTTTTCCGAGCCTGCCGCGCCGGAGCCTTTTCAAGCGCCGGAGCGACCGGGCCGATGGCGCCCCGTCCGCGCATCTGATATATGTGTAACAACACATTCATGCACAGACGCANNAAGGCCACCATGCGCATCGGCACGCAGCATTCGGATAAGGACGATGTCCTGACGGTCATGTCTTCGTTCGGCATCAAAAACATCTGCAGCGCGGACATCTCGCCGTCGCTCGACGAGAAATGGTCGGTCGAGGGACTGTCCCGCCTTAGGGAGCGAGTCGAAAAGCATGGCATCTCGCTCGACATGGTGCCGATCCCGCTGCCTTCGGCCTACATTTCGGCCGCGCAGATGGGAGCGATCATGCTCGGCCAGAGTCCGCTGCGGGACCGCCAGATCGAGCAGATCCAGCAGATGATCCGCAACTGCGCCAAAGCAGGAATTCCCGCCATCAAGTACAACATGAGCATCCTCGGCGTGGTCCGCACCGGGAGAACGCCTGGGCGGGGCGAAAGCAGCTACAGCACATGGAATTACGAAAAAGCTGTTGCCGCGCTGACCGATAAGGACCGGCTCACCGAAGCCGGCCCCGTCAGTGCCGACGCCTACTGGGAGCGCATCGATTATTTCCTCGAACGTGTCGTGCCTGTCGCAACCGAAGAGAAGGTTCGTATGGCCTGCCACCCGCACGATCCCGGCATGCCGGAACCGCAGGGTTTCAGAGGCGTCCATACGGTGCTCGGATCGCCGGATGGCCTTAAGAAGTTTGTGGCGATGCATGAGAGCCCATACCATGGCCTGAATTTCTGCCAGGGCACGGTGTCGGAGATGTTGAAAGATCCCAACAAAGAGATCCACGACATCATTCGCTACTTCGGCACGCGGAAGAAGATCTTCAACGTGCATTTCCGCAACATTCGCGGCGGATTCGGCGATTTTCAGGAGACGTTCCCCGATGCGGGCAGTGTCAACATGATCGACGCGATCCGGACCTATCAGGAAGTCGGCTATCCATATATGCTGATGCCGGACCACGTTCCGCAAATTCCGGGCGACACCGGCGGCGCGCAGGCTTTCGCGTTTGCGTTCGGGTATATTCAGGCGCTGATTCAGATGTTGGGGTGAACCGTGGGTGCGCGGGGTAACACCGGAGTCCGCGAAGTCCTCAAACTCACGGATTCCCTGGCGTTCGCTATCGACCAGTGCCGACCGACAGCGAGTACGGTCGGCATCCCGCCGATGGCCAAACCACCGATGCCCCGGGAGCTACTTGACGCACACTGAGGGCCAGGAAAGGTTCGTGAGACTTTGATCGGACCGGGACCGCCTCCAGCCATGTTGCGCTCAATACCATGCCACTCCGTGGACGCCATGAAACGTTTTCCGGTCCGCATCCAGACGAAGAAGCCGCGCGGTCAGGATTGATCGTTTGCAGCATTTCACCACCTTGCCCAACTAGAAGAGAAACTACTCGATCTTACTAATCGACTTCGGCACGAGGACTTCAACAGCGTGATCTATCCTTCGGCACGACATTCTCGTGGACACTGCATTGCTTTGTTTGGTGATCAAACCAATTCTCTGAAGAGTGGGTCGTGTTACGTCACAAGCGTCACCCTGAAGCTGGTCCGCGAAGACTTTGATTCGGCAGGTCCACCTCCGCGACCTTGCGATCCCACCACGGATATCATCGATGGTATGCGTGGATACTACTCGTTCGACGGTTCGACGAAGAGCGGTTTAATTTCGCTCGCTGAACGGGGTCTGCTATCGCCGCTTGGAATGCCGGCTCGAGGGGCAGTTGATTTCGTCCGAAGGCGCTACCACCGGTACCCGATTGATGCTGTCAATAGTGGAGCCATAACATCAGGCTGTCCGCTGTTCGTCGAGAACTACACACGATAGGCAGCGGCGACGCCCAGCGTAACCAGCTGGCATTCGCAGCCGGAAGTTTATCTGGAATCAACGGTTGGGGGCGGCCACCCTCCCCTACACCCCTGCACTCCGATAGCGGGGTGGACTTTTAAAAGCTGAATCCCGTTAACTTATTGAAAAGTTGGAGCGGGAGACGGGGGTCGAACCCGCGACGTCCAGCTTGGGAAAACGACCTTCAAATGATAACAAAGAACATAGCGTTTTTGTTGATCTCTTTCTGGCGATAGAATTTAGCCAGTTTTCATTCTGGGCATTCGGTTGGCGCTTAACGGTGTTCAAACGGTGTTCAAAAGTTGGCGGCATTGCCCCAGCCCGCTGGTTCGGTCGGGTCCGATCATCTGCCTCTACCATCTCAACGAGCGCACGGAAGAAGGGCTTCGGAAGGCGCTGGAGTTTCGAAAAAGCCGTCGCCGAGGGCGCGCAGTACGTTGTCGCCCGGGCCAAATCCCGGTTGCGGTGAACGCTCCCACCCTTGAAAGCACGCCTACTGCTGCGCCAATGAGGTGCTGGCTGGAAGGGCCCCGGTGGGCAACGACGAGAACACCGGAAACGCTTCAGCGTTCAACGAGAGACTTACAATCGGGGATGTCGATTGCATCTGTGCTGAGCCTGTGAACGTGCTGATGCCAAGCAAGGGCCCGATATTTGCTGCAGTATGGCCGTTGGGCGGCAATGTCAGGGACGTGCTCCCCAGGAGCCCGCCCAATGAGTCGAGTGCCGTTATCGTGACCACCGCGGGTGTCTCCGATGGATTCGCAAAAGCCACGGCGGTTGCCGTCTGAGCAAAAGTCACGAACTCGGTCGTCGGTGCGGTCGTACCATTGACGCTCGCCTCGCCTACTGCGGTGCTCCCGTTGTACAGGCGGAAGAGTATGCTGGCGTTGACGGCCGATGTGCACTGCGTTTGTGCCCACCCGCTTAGCGGCCCTGCATCCGACGCGGCCGTCGTCTGAATGTGTATGTCACCGCCCGGGGCTAGAGAATCGCTGCGGCTCGAAAGTACACCATCGGGAAAAGGTATCTGTAAAGCAGTTCCAGAGTCCGAATAGAAAGTCGTCTGGCAACTCACAGTTCCCGGCGAATAGTTTACGTACGTCAAGGTCGTCTGATAGCCTCCACCGACCGCGATATGCGGAAAATAGTAGGTAACAGGCGTGCAACAAAAGGATGTTGTCACTGGCAAATCGCCTGGTGGAAGTGACGAAATCACGGGAAACGCCTCAGCGTTGACGGAAAGAGAGGCTATTGGCGCGGTGGCCTGAATCCGCACGGAACCAGTGAAACTACTGACGCCTAGAAGCGGTCCGACATTAGCCGAGGTGTGTCCGTTAGGTGGCAGCGTGAGCGATTTGGTACCGAGGACTGCCCCAAATGAGTTCAAGGCTGTAACGCTAACGTTAACGGGAGCCGAAGAAGGGTTTGCAAAGGCAACGCCAGTTTCTGTTTGCGCAAAAGTCACGAACCCGGTCGCAGGCACGGTGGTGCCGAGGACGCTCACCTCGCCTACAGGCGTGATCCCGTTGTATAGGCGATAAAGAATGCTGGCGTTGATGGCCGATGTACACTGCGTTTCTGCCCATCCAGTTAACGCTGTTGCATTAATCGCAGCCGTCGTCTGAACATGGATCTCAGCACCCGGAGCCAGAAAATCACTTCGGCTAGAAACCGCGCCATCTGGGAACGGCAGTTGCAGCGAAGCCCCCGAGTCGGAGTAAAAACTTGTTTGGCAGCTCACGGTCTCCTGCGAGTAGTTGACATACGTCAAGGTCGTCTGAAATCCACCACCGACCGCAAGGTGCGGGAAATAGTAAGTACTTAAGCCAGCGTTGCCCGGGGTGATCGCGAACATCTTCGAATTTGAAGTAAATGCAGGGAGGGCCGCTGAAGTTACGGTAACAATGGCGCTCCCGGGAAACGCGAGCAAACCCGGGCTCAACGTTGCGGACAACTGGTTCGGGCCCACACCCGCTGTAGCCAGGGCGATTCCGTTCCAGTTAATGAAATCTCCCTGACCGAAGCCGCTGCCATTGACCAGAATAACCGCTGACCCCGCTTGCGCAGCCGCCGAAGCTGGGGCGATGTTCGCAATAACCGGGGGAGCTGCGGAGACCGTGCCGGTAAAGGACTGAAAACCTGTACTTGGGGATGGAGAACTGTCGGTTGCTGTCAGTGTGAATGTATAAGCACCCAAGACACTCGTTATACCCGCGATGGTTGCCGAGCGCGCATCGTTCTGCGTTAGAGTCAGGCCGCCAGGTAAGCTTCCACTTGTGATCGACCAAGTGTACGGCTGCGTTCCGCCTGTCGCGTAACAAGTCGACTGATACACAACTGAAGCAACGGCCGGGCCGACGCTGGGGGAACAGCTTATGAACAGAGGGGAGAATACATATACCGGTCGAACTGTAATCGAGGTGTTGACCGGTGCAGAAAACTGCAGGTTCTTCGTCAGGAAGTTACCTCGACCGTCATCGTAGCCCTGAAGCAGCATCTGGCCGACTTGCGGCGGGGCGGTAATGGTTACAGTAGTGCCCGAGCTATACTCGCGCACAGCGGGAGAACTCCCGGCGGCCCTTTGAAAAGAATCCGCGGTCGCCCCAAAGCCGACCATCGCCAGGTTCGCAGGGGAAGCAATCTGTACGTCCACCACCGCAGGTTGTTGCGGAACGTAGTCCAATGTCACTTGCAGGACGGCATCCTTGATGGTAAGTGGCGCGTTGTTGTTCGTGTTGCTTTGAACGTGGAGTACGAAATTTGCGTCGGCGGGGAGGGTGGTAAACGGATCCGTATCGCTAGCGGCGCCCACGATGGTTTCCAGCAATGAAACGGCTGCAGGACTTGGAATAATCGGTGAAAGCGTCCCCGTAATCAGATCCTTTGTGGCTCCAAATTCGACGGGGTTCGGGTTATTGGAGGGGTAAAAGAAGAACTCGTAGATATGGCCGCCACTCGATATTCTGCCAACGCCAGGGAATCTCGCAAGCAATTGGAGATTGGCCACCGTTGGGTTGCCTGCCGGCGCTACCAGATCCAGAGTTGGTACCTGGATTCCAGCCACCCGTACATTAGTCGCGCCCTGAGGCACGATTCCTGCCGCAACCGGGTTAAAGATCAAGTCCTGCCCGCTGTTCAGAGCCAGGATTTGATCAGGTGTCAAACTGATCCCGAAGGACGCACGGCTCGACGGGTAGTGGCCGGTGTAGTAAGAAATGATATTTTGCGTCACGTTTGCGAGATCTTGTTCGAACAGATCGACCTCGGCCGCGATTGTGGCATCCGAAGGAACAGCCGGGCCTCCGGCGACGATCAGAGCATTCACGCTTTGCTGCAGGTGGCTCAGATCGAGGCTGACGCTGGAGGGCGCAAGCTGTACGTACTGTTGGCTCGCCAGCAAAAGCTGCTGATACCACTCCAACCGATTCCTAGCATTGGTAGCCAGTTGATTAACACGGTTTACAGTGTCGGGAGAAAGAGCTAGGACTGTAGAACTCAGCTGCGTGTCGAAGGAGTTTATGGAAAGCAGATCCGAAACTATCTGATTAACAGCGGTTTGAATCGTTTGGTTCGCCTGGTCCATCTGCGTTTGCAGATTCATATTCGCAGTGGTGAGGTTGGTGTTGGCCGCTGCGAGTTGACCCAGAATCGGGTCTTGCTGCTGAATTTTGGCCACCTCTGCGTCGAGAGCCGCCCCAGAGATGCTAGTGCTGCTCTCGGTTTGCGCTATACCGGCGACGATCGTGCCTATGGCCGCTGCGCCCGTAACAACGGCGTTTATGCCCACTGTGCCATTATTCGTGCTATTTGTAAGCGTGGCTTGAAGATTCGGGATTACGCAACCAAGGCTCGTGCTCGCGCTGGCACCACTGCCACTCCCACCAGTGGTACTCGCTCTGATACTCGTCGCGGCGGCACTCGCTCTAACGGCACTCGCTCTACTGTGACTCGCCGAGGTTGTAGTCGGTGTATTACTAGTCCCTCCGCTCCCGCTGTTCGAATTGACGATGAGATACACCTCCAACTGCCCCGACGCCTGCTGCGGCGAGGAACTGTCTTTTACGGCGATGGTCACTGCGAAGGTCCCCGCTGTCTTGGGAGTCCCGCTGATCACGCCAGTATCGGGATCCATCGCCAGTTCCCCCATTGGCAACCCCATGGCTGTCCAAAAGAAAGGCCGGGTCCCGATCCCGCCCACCACCGTAAGCACTGGACCCGTATAAGGGGTACCGGCCATCGGACTCTGCAGATCAGGGGGCTCGATGGTCAGTTGCAGGCAGCTTGCCGTCGCCGCAGCCACTACCGGCGCCAAGCCGCTAATGTCTGGGATGGTATTCGACCCAGCGCTGCCCGTCGCTGCGGCTTCGATGCCGGAGACAGCGTTAATGATGGGAGTCAGCGGGGCAAGGGCGGGTACCAATCCCGCAATGCCGACGGCTATTTTGGCAATAGTGCCGAAAAGCGATGTCTTGTTTTGAAGGGCGGCATTCTCCAGATCGCCCTGAGCTTGAATTTGTTGCTCCGCGTTGATGGCCTGCACATCGGCCGCATACTGGCTCAATGCTTGCTCGTCTTGTAGGGATTCTCCATTCAGTGTAGCCAGACTGGTAAGGGCTGTGTTAATAGTGGCCGTTTGGTTCGCTATATCGGTTTTCAGACTCTGCGTTTGCGCCTGAATTGCCGCAAGTTTTTCCTGGAGGGTCATAGTGGCGCTCTGGACGACCGCCTGGAGATAAAGAAGGTTGACATCGGCTTTTATCTCCTGGCTGTATGCCGCAGCATTTAGTTCGAGGGTCGTTAGCGGGGCAAAATTCTGTTGCATTGAAAAATAGTTGAGATTAGCCGCCAGGCGCGCGAGCAGCTGATTCGCCTGGCCGAGGAGAGCGGCAACATTCTCGCTGGTCTCCTGCGAAGACAACGAGCTGGCGAGGTCGCTGACGATGCCGTCAAGCTCGATCGTGGACTGTTGGAAGTAGTTAGTTTGGTAGAGCGCCGTCGCATAGGCGAGGCGTTGAGTGGCATACGCTGCAGTGGCCCACCCCGTCGCCGCCAGAGCCGTATAAGCGCCTGCGGCTCCCTGTGGCGCGCTTGCGGAAGGCGATGAGGCTGTCTTTCCGCTGGTGGTCGTGACAATGCCTGTATTCGGCCATAAACCCCAGTAGGGTCCTCCGTCGACGTTAAATGCGACAACACACCACGCTGAAACGGTAGGAGTCCCCGCCTGGCCACCCGGATAGGTCCCGAGTGAAGGAGCGGACAAGCCGCCAGCCATTGTGGCGGTGGTGTGAACATCAATTGTGCTCGTCAGATTGCCACCCGAGCCGCCCAGACCTGGAATTCCCGCCGGGGTCGCGTCACTTCCGTTGGTCGGATAGCCGGGAAGAGAGTTACACGATCCATAGTAGGCAACATGAACGGGGTTTTCTTTGTCCATAGTCGCCACCTGGTAATCAATACAGACCATGGAATTATTAGGAATGTTGTCGTTGTTCTGCGCCTGGCTGGGCTGACCGAAGTTTGTCTGAACCTGCAGGGATGTTCCGTTGGCACCAGGTGCGCCGGGCCCAGGCGCGCCACCCGGCCCGCCAGACAGAACGAGCGGATTTGGCGTAGCAGGATCGGATATGAACGAGGCAATCTGCAGTGTGACGTTGCCTCCTGGCTGGCCGGGTAGCCCTGGCGCCCCGATTTGCGACGGCGGTGTCTGCGGTGCGGACGGCGTCGTGGTCAGGGCGCCAGATCCCTGGAACTGCAACGTCTGCGCAGTAATCGACACATTGGTGCCCGGAAGTGTTGTCAGCGACCGGAAGGTGACGCTGCGGGCGTTGATCGTCATATTTGTGATGCCCGTCAGTCCATTGTAGGCCGCCCACAAGCCGTTGCTGATTGACGAGTCGAAGACTAGGTCGATTCCGTTGATGACTACTGTTCGCGTTGGAGACGCCCCGGAAGAAAGAGTGTCCGCTACCTGAATGAACTGAGAAGAAGCCGGATCAGGTTGTGGCGTCGTGGTGGGGAATACCCGGATTATCTCGTCAGCTGTACTCGCAGAACTGGGCGCGGGCCCAGCGATGGCGATCATCAAACCCAACTGCGCCGTCAGCTGCGGCGTTGAGCTATCCGTCACCATAAACGTCGGCGTGTAGTTCCCGGCCGTGGCGGGCGTCCCGCTCAACGTTCCTTCGGCAGTTACTGTCAGACCCGGCGGCAGCGCCGTCGCCGTCCAGTTGTAAGGCGGTGTCCCGCCCTGCACCGCCAGAGCCGCTCCGGCAAACGGCGCGTCCACCACACCGCCGGGCAGCGCCGAACTCGTGACAGTCAGTTGCCCTCCGGTGATGTTGATCGGCAAACCCGACTGCGCCGCCAACTGCGGTGTCGAACTGTCCTTCACCGTAAACGTCGGAGTGTAATTCCCGGCCGTGGTGGGCGTCCCGCTCAGCGCTCCGCCCGCGCTCAGCGTCAGACCCGGCGGCAATCCCGTCGCCGTCCAGTTGTAGGGCACGGTCCCGCCCTGTGCCAGCAGCTTCGCCCCGGCATACGCCGCGTTCACCGCCCCGCCGGGCAGCGTGGTCGTCGTGATGGTCAGCGCGGCTCCGATGGCGATCGGCAAACCCGACTGCGCCGTCAACTGCGGTGTCGAACTGTCCTTCACCGTAAACGTCGGAGTGTAATTCCCGGCCGTGGTGGGCGTCCCGCTCAGCGCTCCGCCCGCGCTCAGCGTCAGACCCGGCGGCAATCCCGTCGCCGTCCAGTTGTAGGGCACGGTCCCGCCCTGTGCCAGCAGCTTCGCCCCGGCATACGCCGCGTTCACCGCCCCGCCGGGCAGCGTGGTCGTCGTGATGGTCAGCGTAGGCCCTGCGATGCTGAAGGTGGTTGCGCTAGACGCACTTCCTCCGGGATCGGTCACGGTGATGCTGACGCTGCCGGCAGCCGCAATCAGGCTCGCCGGAACCGGCGCCGTCAGTTGCGTGCCGCTGACGAAAATGGTATTGAGGGCCAGTCCATTCCATAGCACGGTGGCGCCAGACAGGAATCCCGCACCGTTCACCATGAGCGTAAAGGGCGCCCCTTCTGCCGTCGCCGAACCCGGACTCAAGTTGGTAATAGCGGGTACCGGCGTGTTAACCGGGAAGGCGATGGCGGTGGATGTGGCCGCTTCTCCTCCCGGGCCGCCGCCTGGAATGATTACGTACACGGTAGCGTTGCCAATCTCCGCGATGAGGCTTGCCGGAACCAACGCCGTGAGCCACGTGGCGCTGACGAAGGTGGTGGAAAGAAGAACCGGCTGGAGCGGCCCACTTGGGGTGACCCAACTAACCGTGGCCCCCGAAGGGAAACCCGTTCCGTTCACCGTCAGCGTGAAGGCCGCCCCTCCGGCTATCGTCATTGCGGGGCTCAGGCTGGTGACCGTGGCTGGCGCATACGTTGGGCTGACCGTAAACGTTGCGATGGTGGACAGTTGACCGCCGGGGTTCAACACAGTGACATTTACGCTCTGGGAATCCACAATCAGGCTCGCCGGAACCGAGGCTGTCAACTTTGTGGCGGCGACAAAGATGGTGGAAAGGGCTGAGCCGTTCCACTGTACCGTAGCCCCCGAAAGGAAACCCGTTCCGTTCACGGTCAGCGTAAAAGCTGCCCCTCCCTGGGTCGTAGTGTTCGGGCTCAGGCTTGTGATGGCGGGCCCCGACGAGGTGACAGTGAAGGGAAAGGGAATTGACTGGCTGGTGTCAGGATTGACCACATTGACATAAGGGAAGCCACTGGCCAACTGGTAAGGATTGCTGGCCGGCGGCGCGATATATAGCGCCGGAACGAAAGTCGTCAGCTGCGTGGCGCTGACGAAATTCGTGGGAAGATAGACTCCCCCGCCGGAGGAGAAATACCATGTCACCTGTGCGCCTGGAGCGAACCCCGTTCCGTTCACGGTCAGCGTGAACTCCGGTCCTCCAGACGTCGCCGAGCCGGGTGACAGACTACTGATCGTTGGGAGGGGTTCCAGCTCAAGTGCAAGCGTGCCACCCCAGCTGGTAATCGATCCATCATTGCAGCCGCCTTCTTGCCCCACCGCTGTCACAGCTACCGTGTGCGTCCCGCTTATCGTCCCGAAGGGGACTTGGCCGGTGGTACCGCCAGGCGCGAGGAAACTGCTGCCGCCAGTTTTAATCGCCCCGCCATCAAGGGATATAAATATCTGAAAGTTCGAGCAATTGGTTGGCGAAGATGTGAAATCCACGGTGAGTAAGGCTGGGATGGTCGACGTCACCGGAGTGGTGTAGGACGGTGAACAAATTTCGTCGATGCTGCTCGTGCAGCTGATGGTAATCGGGAACGTCTGGGATGTCGCCGCTGCGGGGCACGCTCCTGGCGTCAGCAGCCCGACGAACAAGCAAACGCCAGCACAGAGTGTGACGCGCATCATAACCCCCTCGAAGCGGCTTGCCTGACAGTATTTTTCTTGTCGGTGATGCCGGTAGCGGCCGTTTCGATGGCTCCCGAATAGTCGATCTTAGAGAAGACGCCTGCCGAGTAAAGGAACCCATGCACAGTTCCGGACGAGTCCGTGTTGCTGCCAACGATTTTCCCGCTGGAATTGATACCGTAAGCCGTGGTTGAAAAGGCCCCCGGGTAATACAACGCGACGTGAGTCTGGGCGCGGACTGCTCCGTTAAAGGCCATCAGAACCGCCAGAAGCAGGGCTATCCGAGCGGCAGTTCCCGAACACCTCCCGCGAATTCCCTTCACCAGGGGCAGACAGGTGAGGTTCCTGAAACCGTTGAACATCAGCGTGATTATCGAATGCATAAACGGCCTCCTATTTCACGACTTCACCTGAGAAGAGCCTCGGGTGCAGCTTGGCTCTTCCGCGACGGATAAAGCAGGCGATGCGTCTCATCCTCTTTTCGCCGGCCCATGATTGTTTCGAGGATGCGATCTGAATCGCATGTCGGAGCCCGAACTCCATTGTCCGGGAATCAACAACATGGGCGGTTGCGAGAGAGGAAAACCGGAACCTCTATTCCGTGAGCGGAAGAACTCTTCCGCTCTTTGTTTCGAGGTATGCTGTAAATCATTAAGCCCGCGAGGAACTACCTTCGGCACTGCGCTTGCTGCCACATCAAGAAGATTTCAATACCCCTTTATGCAAATCATTAGCGTGGCACCCAATAGTGATGATGTAGCGCAGGCCCGTATAGATCTGCTCCTCAAGCGCATGGGCATCCTCCTGTTTTACGGCTCGATCCTTTACCCGCTATTTTTTATCCTCGATTGGCTCGAACGGCCGTGGGACAAAGAAGCCGCGCTGGTCGTGCGTGTAACGGGCGGTCTGATAATCCTTCTTATTGCGCGATCGTGTAAGACCGAATGGGGAAGGCCCAAAGCCGTACTGCTTGCATCCATCGCGTTCTTGATAGCGGACTTGGGGTTCGCGGTTATCGTTTGGCACGCAAAAGGGCTCGGCACCTCGAACGGCGATGCGTTCGAGTTGTTTTTCGGACCGTATTGCGTTCTGATACCGACGTCAACTCGGAATGCGACTTTGGTCGGACTTACGATGCTCGGAATCAATCAGGCCACTTACGTGTTTGCAGGTTCACCGATTCCCTATGATGAAGTTGTTCGGAATGCCATACCCTTCTTCATCATTTTCCTGATCGGACGGCACATCGCCAATATTCTTGAAGCCGAGTGGAGCAAGGAATTTGTTGAGAAGGCCAGACTTGACATTGAGAGGGCCAGACTGGAAAAAGCAATCAACGAGCTTCGGGAAACCCAAGATAAGCTGGTGCAATCGGAGAAAATGGCTGCCCTGGGCCGCTTGACCGCAGGCGTGGCCCACGAGTTGAACAATCCCCTCGCCGTGATTGGAACCAATTTAAGCGTCATGCAGGATGCGATCGATGCGCTCGGAAGAACCGAGACACCGCGCTCGCTATGTCAAAAGCTTGCTGACGGAGCTAACCGCCTTAAGTCAGCGCTGGGACGCGCGAGTAAGGTATCGGGGCTGCTCAGAGAGTTCGCAACTCCACCTAGCGGTCAGGATACGCCGACCAGCATCAACGTAGTCATCGACATGAGTCTATCGTTGGTAACGATGAGTTCACGTACTAAAGAGATTACGGTCCACAAGGATTTTGGCAACGTTCCTCTTTTCGGCTGCGATCCTCAAATTCTGAGTCAGGTGTTTGTAAATCTTCTGGAAAACGCGTGCGATGCCGCTGGCCCGAGCGGAAACATCTGGATTACCACAAATACGAAGGCAAATGGATCGATTATCGTTTTGATTCGCGATGATGGCCCTGGGATTCCAGCTGAAAACATTGCCAAAGTTGCCGACCCGTTCTTTACGACCAAAGAGCCGGGTCAGGGCATCGGACTCGGCTTGTCTGTTGCCAAGAGCATCATCGAGAAATACCGGGGAGGTCTAGCATTCTCCAGCGGAGAGCGTGGCGCAACGGCCATCGTTACTTTTCCGGCCGGATCTTGAGGAGTTTCCTCAGTATGCGGAGGTTTCGATCCGTCATTCCGAGTTCTTTGGCGGCGGCGATCATATTGTAGTTATTTCGCAGCAGTGACGCCTCAACGTAGCCTTTGGTGAAGTCTTTCCTTGCTAACTTTAGAGGCAAGATCGCGGGTGTTGTCGAGTTTGAATGACTGACCTCGACCGCCCGTCGGACATATCCTATATCCAGAGTTGTGGCGCCATCACTCCACATGTTAATCATGGCTTCCCAGATGATTTGGTCCAATTGCCTGAGGTTCCCTGGGTATGATTGCGACTGTAGGTATTCATCGACCAAGGCGCCGATCGGCACGTGATTCAGGCGCAGGCTTCTTGCGGCAATAATCATGAAATGCCTGGTCAGCAGAGGAATATCAGCACGCCTGTCACGGAGTGCCGGCATGTGGATATTGATTCCTTTGCGTATGCGACGAAAGAGGTCGTCGCGAAAACGTCCGGCCTGGACCTCCGATTCCAGGTCCTTGTGCGTCGCACAGATGACCCGCACGTTGGCGATGATTGGCTCGCTCTTCGTATAGCCGAATGGCTGGATACGTTTGTATTCGAGGAACTCCAGGAAGAATTTCTGGACGTCGAGACTCATATCCCCGATCTCATCCAGGAACACAGTTCCCCCCTCCGCATCCCGAAATATGCCATTTGTCTTTTGATGAGCACCGGTAAATGAATCTTTTTCGTGGCCGAATAGTCGAGACTGGAGCACCTCCGGCAGGTAGATCGAACAAAGCTCATTCCTAAAAGCTTGTGCACATAGCTCTCCGTCAAAATGAATCGCGCGTGCCAAATAGTCTTTGCCTGTCCCCGTTTCACCCGTAATTAGTACGGGGGCAAGATTGTCTGAGGCAAGTCTGGCGATCTTGAGGGCTGCCCGGAGCGCCGGCGCGTTACCGATGATGTCGCTGAAGTAGCGTTCATGTTCGGTTTTCACTCGAACTGTGGCCCGAAGCTGGTTGCGCTCCAACTTTAAGGCAGCGCGGCGACGCCTTCGCTCGCTGCGCATTGCAAACAACTCCACCGTGCCTGCCAGCTTGCTGGCCAGATGATCGATAAAGTCTCCCGTCTTCGGCACGTAGTGAGGTCTCGCCTCATTGACCAACTCGTCGAGGGGAATGGCGTCGGCCACTGCTGTCATGAGGATCCGGCCGATGTCGGGTTTCTCTTTGCGCAGACGTGCGAGTAGTTCGACGCCCTGCATTCCACGCATTTTATGGTCGGCGACGACCACCGCGACGCTTTCGTCGATGAACTTTAGAGCCTCGTCTGCCGAGACAAATCCTTGGGCTTCGTATAGATCTGAGAATTTCGCGACGAGGCTATCCGCGAAGTCCAATTCATCGTCAATAAAAATGACCTTAGGTTTGGCGGGCGGCTCCATACGTTGGTCCTCGGGGTGTGGGCGACGGCGCAACTGTGAATGGAACAAGTGTATCGGATCGCACCATCACCGTCTTCGTCGCTTATAGTTCTCTCGCGGAGTCCGTGTACCCGTCGACTCGATCCATCAGGAGGGGGCGCGCCCCCTCGGATGTCACTGTCGTTGAACGGATGCCGGGGACCGGAAAGAATCGTCTGACCGATTTCTTCCAGTGTGTCTCGCCTGCGAACTGAACCTCCAATGAACTCTACGGGGTTCGAGATGGAACGACAGATGCACAGCACCGTGGAGTAAAGAGAGCAGCTCACACGCCGAAGATCGCGCTCGATCTTCATTTGAGAAGGAAAAACCACGGATGGTATTCTGATCGCATCCGGGAACGAGTCGGCATGAAATGGATGGCCTGCCTTCTATTCGTCTATTGCGCGAACGCTACAGCGCAAATAACCCCCGTAGGCGTTTGGAAAACTTTCGATGACGGTAACGGCCACAGCAGGTCATTGGTGAGGATCGAGGAGTCTTCTGGCGTTTTTAGCGGGAGGATCATCGCACTGCTTAACGCGGAGGATATCGACTCAGTTTGCGAAAAGTGCCCTGATACCCGCAAGGGACAACCTGTGCTTGGGCTCGTTATCATCGACGGCGTGAGAAGACACCTCGAGGTGTGGGATGGAGGGCACATTCTTGACCCCGACAACGGCACGTCGTACAAAGTGAGACTCAGGCTTACGGACAACGGGGCAAAACTGGAGGTGCGGGGCTATTATGGCCCGTTCTTTCGAACTCAGGTTTGGATTCGCGCGCGGTGAAAAACGATCTACCTTTAGCGCGAATGTACGTGAGGCCTGTCCGGTAGTTTGTTACGTGTGAGCGCCGCCTCTATGAACTGACGCTCAGAGGCGTTTCTTTTCTCTTCGAGCGTGCGAGGTCCAACTGAGGCCGATCCATCCGGGGTCGACAGTCACTCGTAGGTGCCCTACTGTTAATCAACGCCGTTGCCCCGATGGTTCGAAACGACGACGCTTCGAATCGGTAATATCGGTGGACTGGATCAACGCGGCGAACAATTGCCCGGTGCTGTACCACGGGATCCCGCTTAACGGTGTTCATACTGCACGAAGTAAATTTATTGGTTTCAGCGACTTATGGTTAGTCTGTTTCTTAATGGTGTTCAGGCGATGTTCAGCGCATTAGAGCCAAACGCGTAAGTCGTTGAAAAAGTTGGAGCGGGAGACGGGGGTCGAACCCGCGACGTCCAGCTTGGGAAAGGGGACGTCAAATGAAAACAAAGAACATGGGGTTTTTGCAGGCTTCATTCTGGCGACTGAAGTTAAGGAGTTTTCGAGTTCGGCTCTCCCGCCAACCTTAATATCCCTCAAATAGCACTCGCACAATGAAACATCAGTCGCTTGCAGCATTTCCAGTTGCACGGCCGGTCAACGACTCCATATTGGCAAGGACTTCTTCGAGGCGATGCTTGTCGGGATCGGACGAGAGGAGTTCAAGCAGGAAATCCCACATTTCGATCAGGCGCAGGTTTCCAGCGCACTGGCGAATCATATCGAATTTCTGTTCCCTGAACTCGGCCTCAAGGCCGTTGGCGCCGAGATAGCTTTCAAAGGAATCGTGAAAAAAACGCAGGTTGTCCCCGGTGCGCCGGTAAATTCCTGCGTGCACGAAAAAACCGATGAGGTCAACCGGGAGTGTGTTGATTCTGAAGTCGCCGAGCACATCCTTGATTGTCCGCAGCAACATGACGCCCTGACTGACCGTTAGACCTCGATCCCCGCCGCTCGCGAGGAATGTGTGTCTCGTTAGATGTCTCAGTGCGTAAGGAAAGCCCGAAGCATCGTTTAGATTTGTGACGGACGGCCTGAAAAGCACCCGAGTGTACTCGGCGAACAAGGCGACGCGCTGACGCGGTATGGTCCCATTCTCATCAAAAACAGTTGCCACGAGTTTGAGCATAAATGGAATTCGCGGGAGATGCGGAAGGAACTCGTTTAGCTCCGCGGTGAGCGTATTCAAATCCGCCGCCCGCTTCTTCAGATGGGAGGCGAGAAAAGGACTGAGCGTTCCTTCATCCAAATCGAGCAGTCGGTAGCACACTTTTGAGCCCAGTGACGATTCGACGGTCGGCGGAAGCGGGCTACGCGAAGTGATCAGAACGCCCGTTGGCGAATTCATTCGAATATTCGCGAACCATCTCGGATCGCTGGCCCACCGGAGAATTCTGCGATTGCTGGACATCCACCACAACGGAACGGTTTCCGCAGAGGAGAGGCTCAAGGCGCGCATATTCCTGTATGGACACAGTTGAGGCGCCAGCGAGGCCATCGGCGTGGCCCGAATGCCCCAGAATGACGGTGTTGCTGACGATCCAGGTGGACAGTGTTTCGAAGCCGGGCGCGGATGACAGATTTATTCCGGCGAGTGTGGCTCAGGCTATCAATTTCTATCAGCTGGATGGACTTCCGCACGGTCAACGGCAAATCCTCGCCACCGACCCGCTGCGCACCCGGATTCTGGGGAATTTTCAATCGCGCTACAAGTCGCATCCGCTCAACTTGGACGGTTACCCTTTGGTACGCCCGCCTCTTCATGAGGCCTCACGTCGAGATTGAATACGACCCGGGGGTCTGGAATCAGGTCGAGTCGCTGATCCGTTCGGAATTACCGCCTGTCATGGCGAACAGCCGGGACGATTGATAAACGCCCGGGGCTGTCGGCTCGCGGGTTATCAGGTTTCGCTGCACCTGAGAAGTTCGGCGAGCCGCGCGGCCGGAATCCCGCTTTTTTCAACCGCCACTTCGCGAACTGTGCGGCCCGTTTCGAAGGCGTCTTTGGCGAGGGCGGCCGCTTTGTCGTAACCGATCTCAGGAGCGAGAAAAGCGGCCATCGCGAGCGATTGCTCCACCAGCGCTTCGGCCCTCTCCCGATTCGCTTCAAGTTGTGAGATACAACGCGCCGCAAAGTTTCGGGAACCCGCGCTCAGCAGGTCGATGGAGTCGAGCAGATCGAATGCGATAAGCGGAATCATGGTGTTTAACTCGAAATTGCCTCCGGCGCAACTCCAGATAATCGCCGCATCATGGCCAATCACCTGGCCACAGATCATCAATACGCTCTCCGCAATGACCGGATTGACCTTGCCCGGCATGATGCTCGATCCGGGCTGCAACCCGGGTAGCCGGATCTCGCCGATGGCGCCCCGCGGACCGGATCCCAGCCATCGGATGTCGTTCGCGATCTTAGTCAGCGCGAGCGCATAGGTCCTGAGCGCACCGCTCATGAACGCCACCGCATCTCTTGCCGCCTGGGCTTCAAAATGGTTGCGGGCCTCGCGAAACGGGATCGCGGAACGCTGCGCGATCAGCCCGATGGTTCGGGCCGCAAAGTCCTCAGGCGCGTTCATCCCGGTGCCAATGGCGGTACCGCCGAGCGGCAGTTCGTAAAGACTTTCCAGTCCCGAGGTCACGCGCTCGGCGCAGGCTCTTATCTGGTGCGCATAACCGCCGAACTCCTGCCCGAGCGTCATGGGGGTCGCGTCCTGCAAGTGCGTCCGCCCGATCTTGAACACATCCCGGAATTCCCCGGACTTGGCTTCCAGCGCGGCGCGCAAGAATTCCATGGCGGGGAGCAGTTCATTGCGAATCTGTTGTGCGGCGGCGACGTGTATGGCTGAAGGGATGACGTCATTACTGGACTGGCTGCGGTTGACATGGTCGTTCGGGTGGGTGTTTGACAGCCGCGCAATCACCTCATTGGCGTTCATGTTTGTGGAGGTTCCACTGCCCGTTTGAAAGACATCCACAACGAACTGATCGAAATACATCCCGTCGGCGATTCGGTCCGAAGCTTCCGCAATATCTGCGGCCAACTTCGCCGGCAAAGCGCCAAGCTCGCCGTTGATCCGCGCGGCGCACGCCTTGATGAGTCCGAGCGCGCGGATAAACTGCGGCTGCAGGCGATCGCTCCCGATGGGAAAGTTCTCTACCGCGCGTTGCGTCTGAGCGCCGTAGAGTGCATGCACGGGTACGCGGACTTCGCCCATGGAGTCGCGTTCGACCCGGTGATTCGGCTCCTCAACGCCGAGGGTCCAGGGTGGGACATCGGAGGCTGGAAAAGACTGGTCCGAGGCGAGGTCGACGCTATCGTACGGAACCGGCCCGAGAGCAGATTCGGCGTCAGCCGGTTCCGTCCGTCCATCGGTGAGAACCTCCGGAAGCGGGCCTCCAATGCTCATTTCAGCCAAAATACCACAACCACACCTCGGGGACAGGCGCTGGTCAGTAATATCGGCCCGCTGTCCGCGAGGTGGAATTGAATTGAATTGAGCGGCCTTAGCGTTTGCCCTTTACCACGTGACCGCGTCCATCGCGCACTTCGTTTCCTTTGAAGTGCATACTTTCGATGCGCTTTCCCGGCTCCGGCTTGTCGCCAACCTTCGGTACGGGACCCTTATAGCCGTGATCCGGATGGAAACGGTTATTAACGTGGCCGTGGAACTCATCACGACCATGAAACCATGGCCCGGCGCCAATGAAAACACCTCCGGTAAACCATTCCGGACCGTAGTAGCCATAGGGGGCACATGCGTACGGGGGGACGTCGTAATAGCCGTAAGGGCAGTCTGGGGCTACTCCGACGCCGACTTCGACGCCGACCTGCGCCTTTGCTTCGCGAGCGTTAGCCGTCAAGCCGATGCCAGCAACGGCAGCTAACACTAGAAATTTAAGTCTATGCATTATATTCACCTCGCAGTGTTGTCGAAGCAACTCGCATGCCAGTTTGGCCGGGCCGCCATCGACTTGACGCTCCGGGCCATTGGAACGTAAGTATTGGTCGTCCGGAGCTTTAATCGGAATGGAATCGGGAGCGAGGGTTACCGCCCAGGCAAAAATTACATATCCATCGGCAAAAAGCTGTATTGGCCCCAGCCAAATCCGGCGGCGCGCCTAGGTAACGTACCGGCGGCTGACACGTCTATGTATCGGGGCTTCCATATCAGGCGTGGGCATGAAAGACCTAAAGCAGCCTCGGAAGGCCTATCGAGGACTAAATCAAGTGGGGTTTGTTACAGTCTGTTCTCGCCCGCTAATCGCGGGCCTTTTGCTTGCCGCGACTGTTCCGTTTGCAGCGACCGGAGCCAACGTATTTGAGGGGATCGGCAACTTCCAAAAGGTGAACGATCACGTCTACCGCGGAGCACAGCCGACGGAACATGGCTTTCTGAACCTGGCGAAGCTGGGCGTTCGGACAGTAATCGACCTGCAGGAATCCGGTGATGCGCGCGCTCTGGGCGAGGCGAAAAGCGTCAAGGCGGCTGGAATGCAGTACATCAGCGTCCCCATGAGGGGTATGGAAACCCCATCGAATGCGAGCGTTACCAAAGTCCTGTCTCTGCTGGAAGACACTGCAACAGGCCCGGTGTTCGTCCATTGCCATCGGGGAGCCGACCGCACCGGAGGCGTCATCGCGTGCTATCGAATCGAGCATGACCATTGGACGAACGATCACGCGCTCGCCGAGGCGAAGTCACTGGGCATGAGTTGGTATCAGCAGGCAATTCAGCGGTACGTGCGAAACTATCAACCTCGGATCATTGACGCTCCGGCACCGGCCCTGGCGGGAGTTGTGCCTGCGGCGGCAATCGCTCCGGCGGATGATGCACCCGCAAGTGCGGGAAGCATCAATATACGCTGACCGGAATATGCTGAAAGGCACTCCGCGAATACCTGCCGGCCTGATCGCCGGTTAGCGTCGGTTTTCGTCGTTCCCAAGCCATAAGTGGAAGGGCAAGTGCTCTCTGTGGGGGAGTACCCGCATGACGGCTTGCGCCCTATCGAAGACGGGATTGGTTGGTTCCGTGGAACGTTGTTCAACATGAACGGCCAGCCCTTAAAAAAAATACGCTGGAGCATCGTGGAACTGCTGAAGCCACACTCCAAAGCTCTGGCGTTCGGATTCCTGGCTGTGATTGGCGGTAGCATCGCTGGTCTGCTGGATCCGTGGCCCCTGAAAATTGTCCTCGACAACGTCCTGAAGAAGCGCCCCATTCACGGATGGCTGAATCCGCTGATCCTGTCGATTGCGGGCCACGACACCTTCGCGATCCTCAGATTCGCCGCCATGATGGTCGTAGCGATCGCAGCCATGGACGCATTGTGCACGTATGCGCAGCAATATGTCACAACCACAGTCGGCCAGTGGGTCATGCACGACTTGCGCCGTACGCTTTACTCGCACATTCAGCGCATGTCCCTGGGCTTCCACGACAGGTCGCAGACCGGCGATCTCATTAGCCGTGTCACCGGCGATATCGACGACGTTCAGGGCTTCATCGTCTCGGGACTGCTGGGAACGCTGATTAATAGCCTGACGTTGCTGGGGATGGTTGGCGTAATGTTCTACATCAATTGGCGCTTCACGCTGATCGCGTTGTCGGTGGCGCCGGTGCTTTTCCTGGTGGTATATCACTACACCCGCCAGATCAAGAAGGCGTCCCGCGAAGTCAAGAAAAAGGACAGTGAGATTATTTCGGTCATCCAGGAGGTACTCACCTCGATACGAGTCGTCAAGGCTTTTTCGCAGGAAAACTACGAGCAACAGCGGCTGGAAGAGCGGAGTCTTGAAGCGGTGGACCTCGCTTTGCGCGCCCGCGGCCTCAAAGCCAGACTGGCGCCTATCGTTGAAATTGTCATCGCGGCCGGTACCGCCCTGGTGCTTTGGTTTGGAGGGCGGCTGGCCATCGCGGGTAGTTTGTCGCCGGGGTCGCTGATCTTGTTCATCTGGTATCTCGGGAAAATGTATAAACCGATGCAGGCACTGTCGAAGATGCCCGACGCTTATTCCAAGGCGGCCGTTGGATACGAGCGCATCCGCGAGATTCTTGAGATCGAACGCGATGTTCAGGATGCTCCCGGTGCGCGCCGCGCGCCACGCCTGCGAGGGAGCATCGAGTTCGAGAATGTCACGTTTCGATACGACAACAACCCTGAACCCGCGCTCACAAAAGTAAGTTTCAGGATCCAGCCCGGGCAGGTTGTGGCTCTTGTTGGGCCTACCGGCGCCGGTAAGACCACCATTATCAATCTGATTCCCCGCTTCTACGACCCGAACGAGGGTGTGGTCAGGATCGACGGTCACGACATCCGGCGGTTACGGCAGAAATCGCTCCGCGAACAGATCAGCTTCGTGCTGCAGGAAAACCTGCTGTTCCACGGGCCTATCTGGCAAAACATCGCGTATGGCAAGCCCGATGCGACCCAAGCCGAGATTCTAAGGGCGGCTGAGCTAGCCAACGCACTGGAGTTCATCGAGAAGATGCCGGAAGGCTTCGACTCGCTCGTGGGCGAGAGAGGCGTAACGCTCTCCCAGGGGCAACGGCAGCGCATTGCAATTGCCCGCGCCATCATTCGCGACACACCCATTCTCATCATGGACGAGCCGAGTTCCGGACTGGACGCGTTGACCGAGAGCATGGTCTTCGAGGCGCTGGACCGGCTGATGGAGGGAAAGACCTGCATCATAGTCGCGCACCGGCTCGCCACTATCCGCCGGGCAGATGCCATCTTTGTCGTGCGGAATGGAGAGATCGTCGAAAACGGAACACATGACGCACTGCTGCAGACCGGTGGTCTGTATGCCGAGCTTTTCGGAATACAATTTCAGACCGACGCGATTCCCCAGGCAACGAATGCCGGTTGAAGTTAGAGGGGGTTAGCCGGGAACAGTTGACGCAAAAAGGGCGGAGAAATGCCGCCGCCTACGAATGTTGCCCCGCTGCGGAAGAGGCGCGATTTGAACCCCGGTGCAATATGTCGGGCAAGAATTCCCGCAACACATTCTTGAGCGAATGGTACGCAAGACCAAGAGCCCCCCGGGTCAGTGCATCGCCGGTGCTGCTGTATGGTTCGGGTTGCCAGGTGTTGGAGACAAAGCCGGCGCCGAAATTGCCGGCAAGTTCCGAGATGTTGAACGCCTTGCCGCCGCCATCCCGGTCCGCAATGAATGTCTGACTAACCGCGTTCCAGACGCGCGCCTTAAAGCGACCCTGCGGCATGCGGTGGTAACGGGAATCGAGATGAAAGGCAACATCGAATCCCAACCCGATGGCGTTGTGCGCCGCCGCGAATCCCTCGGCGGATGCGAAGCGGTAGGCGTAACCTTCGGTTCCCTGGCCCCATTCCTTCGGCACGTTGCGTAATTGATCGATACTGGCTCCGAATGCCGAACTGAACAGCGTCAAAGGCTCCACCAGCCGTAACGCGCGATATTTCGCCTTTTGCGCCGGAGTCACCGGGGTATATACAGGACCCGCCGGAGAAGTACCGGTAGTGGAAGCCACGGCCGCGTTAGAAGCCGAAGGATCCCCGGCTGCCGCGGTCGTCGCCTGCGCCGGAAGAAGCACGGGAAATGTCAGAATCAGTGCGAGGCGTAATAGCGTCATGGCGTTCAGTTTGCTCCTTGCCAGCCATTTCCAAAAGCATTTGGATAGCCATCGTCCGCCATTGTCGGAAAACGGGAACTGGCATGGTTCTTGCAGTAATCTGGTCTCCCACATTCGCGCAAAGAGAGAAACCGCATGCCGCATAAAGTACGAAGGCTTACCTTCCTGGCCACCTTAGCAGTTCTGAGCGTGGCATCGTCCGGGAGCTTTGCAAAGGAAACTAAATCGCGGCCGACAGGGGCCGCAGGCGAACCAAATCGTCCCGCCGTCATTTGGCGCGAGCCGGCGGATATCGCGTCCCGCGACCTGTATTACGGGCCGGGTGGCGAGGAGCACCAGCCCCACGGCCCTTTCGCTTTTGTCGAGGAGGATTTAGACGGCACCAGTCCGAAGTATGTCGTCCGCGATCGGGACGAAGTCAAGTGGACGGTCAAACTGGGCATGGAAGCGCGTCCCGAGACTGTCGCCTCGCGTTTGGTTTGGGCGGCCGGATATTTCGCAAATGAAGACTACTTCCTTGAGGATCTGCGCGTCGACGGAATGCCCGCTCACCTGGCGCGTGGCCAAAAGCTGGTCGGACCCGACGGGACTATGCGGGCCGCTCGTCTCAAGAGGCATATCGGCGGCGAAAAGAATATTGCGAACTGGAAGTGGCGCGACGATCCTTTCGACGGCACGAGGGAACTCAACGGTCTCAAGGTAATGATGGCGCTGATTAATAACTGGGATCTGAAAGACGAAAATAACAAGGTGTACGGCGACAAGGACACCGGCGAGCGAATGTATATTGTGAGCGACCTGGGGGCAAGCTTCGGAACCACGGGGCTATCGTATCCGTTCAGCCATTCCAAGGGCGACCTCAATTCGTATATTCACTCGAAGTTCATCAACAGAGTATCGGGCGATTACGTGGATTTTCGTACGCCGAGCCGGCCATCGCTGATTTATGCGTGGTGGCCGTCAGGATTCCTGAGCCGCGTCCGGCTGGACGGCCTGGTTCATCACATCCCCCGTGACGATGCCAGTTGGATTGGACACCTGTTGTCGCGTCTCTCATCGGGTCAGATCCGGGATGCGTTTCGCGCCGCCGGATACCCCAAGGAACAAATCGACGAGTTCAGCAAGGTAGTTGAGGACAGAATTGCCGCCCTCAACGATCTCACAGACGATCCGAAATATCGGAAGTGACGGCATCGAGTCGACTGGGCGACACGCAGGAAACTCTCACTGCATTCAACTGCTACCAGCTGCGGCCGCCGTGCGCGGAGAATTGCCCGCTCTGGTCAGCCCGCTAACGACTCATAATTAACGTATGGCGTTCAACTTGCTCTAATGGCGGAGATGAAACTGCTGGTTCAGCCGGACGATGGCGTGGGCCCTCTGGTGAAAGCGATTCAAACAGCCAGGGCGAGCCTTGAAATCTTCATTTTTCGCTTCGACAGGGTCGAGATTGAAACTGCGCTGGTCAAGGCAATCGGCCGGGGCGTGTCGGTTCGCGCGTTAATCGCCTATACAAATCGGGGCGGCGAGAGGAGCCTGCGGGCCCTGGAGATGCGACTGCTGGCCGCCGGCGTCACGGTGGCGCGCACCGACGACGATCTTGTGCGCTATCACGGCAAGCTCATGATCGTAGATGGCCGGGAGCTGTACCTGATGGGCTTTAACCTGACCAGCCTCGACATCGAACGCAGCCGGAGCTTCGCCGTGATTACCGACGACGGGGAGATCGTGCGGGAAGCGCTAAACCTGTTCGAGGCAGACTCGAAGCGTTTGCCCTACACGCCCGGCATGGATACATTCGTCGTCAGTCCGCTGAATGCGCGCAAGGTTCTTGCCGGCTTTATCAGGGACGCAAGAAACGAGTTGCTCATTTACGATCCGGCTGTTACCGATCCCGAGATGGCTCGCCTGCTGGTGGCACGTTCCGGGCAGGGAGTAGCCATCCGGGTTCTCGGCCGGCTGTTGCAAAGGATTTCCGGAATTGAAGCGATGGGTCTATTCATGCGATTGCACGCCCGTGTAATCGTCAGGGACCGTGAAGATGTGTTCCTCGGGAGTCAGAGTCTGCGGACCGCCGAACTGGACGCGCGACGCGAAACGGGCATAATTTTTCACGACCCTCAAATTGCCGCGCGACTGGCTGCAACATTTGAAGGCGATTGGAATGAGTCCCGGAAGTTCAAAGAAGAAAACAAGAGCAACACCGGGGACACAGCGGAAGAACCGCCGCCACCGCGAAAGGTCGGCAAGAAGGTTGCGAAGACCGTGGTCAGGGAGTTGCCTCCGGTTGCGCCAGTCCTTGAGGTGATCGTTCGGGAACTCGCCGGGCCGGAAACGGAAGTCAATATTGATGCGAAGCAACTGGAATCTACGGTCAAGGACGCGGTCAGGAGCGCGATTCAGAATGTTGTTGCGGAAGCAGTAGAGCAGGCATCCAGTGAGCCGGAATGAGTGGGTAGAAAAGCGTTTCCCCCGGAAAGGCGGCAGCGCCTCCCCGGGGAAACCGAATCCGCTAGCGGCTATTTGCATTCAGCCCCGGGGCCGGGCCGGCCTGTGACGCGTCGCCGATCGGCTGACCGATCACATCACCGTTGACCACCATCTCCACGCGACGGTTCTGCTGCCGGCCAACCGCCGTATCGTTTGTCGCAACCGGGCTATCCTTACCCATTCCATGTGCTTCTATATTGGAGGGAGAGATGCCATTCGACACAAGGTATTCGCGAACCGAATCGGCGCGACGTCGCGAAAGCTCCAAATTGTACTCGTCGCTGCCGGTGCTGTCCGTGTGGCCCTCAAGTACCAAATGCAGAGTCGGATAGGCAAGAAGGATGCCGGAAACTTTCGCCAGTTTCTCCTTCGCCCCCGGTTTCAGCGTCGCCTGATTGGTGTCGAACAAGACGTCCGACATGTTAACAATCAGGCCGCGAGCCGTGTCCCTGGTCATAAGAATGAGATTGAGCTGGTCTCTCAAGCGCTCACGCAGACGCTGGGCGTCCTGCTCAACCTGCGCGCGGGCGGAATCGGACGCGGCCTTTTCCGCGGCGAGTTTCTGCTGCTCGGCAAGCGCCGCCATACGGGCCGCCTCAGCGTTCTGCTGAGCTTCCTTCGCACTGGCCATCTGGATCTCAGCCTGGCGCTTCTGGCTCTCGGCCGCGGCGGCGTCCGCCTCGGCACTGGCGCGCAGTTGTGCCTCATTCGCGGCCCGGGCTTGCGCCTCCGACGCTTTGGCTTGGGCTTCCGATTCGCGCCGAGCAGCGGCCTGGGCGGCCTCATCCGCCTCCTTCCCGAGGGTTATGCGGCGTGCGTCCTCCGCCATCTGAGTCGCCTCGCGCGCCGAGGTTTCGAGTTTTTTCAGGTCCTTACTTCGCTCGAAACCCTCAGCGTTTATCATGTCGATCGCCGCTTTCTGCATCGTGTCCGCCGCATAGGTATCCGCGCCCTGCGCTCTTGCGATGGCCACCGCGAGCCGCGCCTCACGCAATTGCAGCGGGACGGTCAGATCGGATGTCACGGCTGTCACGCCGCTCGCACCTACATTTTCCGAATACTGTCCACGTTTTAACAGTTCGTATTTCGCGTCAATATCTTCCATAGTGCCGGTGGTGTCGTCGCGAATGAAATTCTCCATAACGACCACATCGGACGGGCGACTCACCGAGAAGTAAGGCTCCGCAGTGACAATCATGCCGAACGACTGAAGATCCGTCGTGGCGTAGAGTCCCGCGTTGGTCTTATCGGCGTCCCGCAGCGTGAGCTCCCCAAGACGCTCCGCGCGACCCTCGGGGGTAATGGCCCAAAGGACGAGAGTCAAATACTCCGGACCAAACTGCACGGGGTTCGATAAGTGATCGAAATGCAGACTGATCCGGGTGGCTCCGTCGTTTGGCGTTACCTCCGCCTGGCCTCGGGCCTCCGGCATTAATGCCGTGCCGCGGAAGTCGATTTTGGTAGTGCCCTGACGATGGTGGTAATTCACCGCCTTGATAGTCCTCGATGTTACTTCCACTGAAAAAATAGGGACGTTGCCACTTGCCGGTGGCGCAACGCTACTTTGTACCGGATTAGGGGCCTGGGCGCAGAGCGCCGAGGCCATAACGAACGAAATCAACGTGAGTCCGCTGGCTTTCATAAAACACCTCGGATGGAGATGCTGCACGTGCCTTGCCACGGCCGGTCCCTGAATTTGTGATCGGACGAACAGGTCGCGAGGAAGTTCTTTATTTTTATTAAGTCGCCGATTGAATCGAATTGCCCGTGGCGCGTTGGCGAGAACCGACGGAGCGTCGGGAGTAAGAATTACCCGGCACCGAATTGTCTTGGATAGCGGTCCCGGTAGAAAATACCGGCGTGTGGACTGACGGCGCTGACGGCTCTCCCGGCGACACAGCGGCTTCAATCGAGTGCGGACCTGCGAATTTGCATGGCGCCAAGCGTGCCGTGAGCGCGTTCGTGTTTCGCGGCGTAACGGCAAAACCACGAGTGCGGTTAAATGAGCCATTCCCCTTGCATCCCCGTGCAGAAACCGGTTGTGTGGCCGCGACGTGGAGTTTGGAGAAAAAACTGCCTGATAGTGCATAATTTGCCTGGCTTTCCAACGGCAAGTGAGTGTTTCCGTTGTGGTTGCAAGTGGCACGGTGCGTGCACTATCGGGGCGCGTCCCGCCAGAAGGCGGTAATGGAGGAAAGGTGACTACTCAAGAAATCAAAGGGTTGCTCTTCGCAAAGGTGAGTGAATTGACTTCCTGCAAGGTCAGGCGGGAAGATATCGCGATCGGGAAGAACGCGGACGAGATGGACGAAATACAGCAGGGCAGCGACCGTACGCTCGCGCTCGACTCTCTGACGCGAAAGTGGGAGACGATGACGCTCGTTTCCGAAGCCCTGACGCGGATCGAGAGCGACACGTACGGAATCTGCGTCGAGTGCGATGAACGGATCGGCGCAAAGCGTCTTGCCGCTATACCCTGGGCGAAGTACTGCATCGACTGCCAGGAACAGAAAGATAATTCGATCGCCGAGCGTTGGGACAATGCCGCGTAGTGCGAGTCATCCGACGCCCAGACTGAAGTAATACAGGACTACGATGCGGATTCGAGTAAGGGAGAGAAAGACATGAATGGCTGGTCGATCATTTTCGCCGTTACCTCCACGATAAGCGGAATTTGGGGCAGTTCCGCTCAGTCGGCAGCCGCTATTTCCGCCTCGGTCCTGTTCGGATTCCTGTTCCTGCTCGCTTTGTGCACCAGGGCCGTCCGAGGCAAAGTGTGCTAGTCGGCGACGACTTACTTTCACAGCCGACCAGACGACCGATAAATCTGCACAGTTCGCGCCTGATTCTGGCGTTCTTTGCCGCAGAGGATTCCGCCGCCGGGCGCGCCGCACGGCGCGCAGCGAAGTCGGGAGCCCGCGCCACTCTGAATTGCGATCATGGGAAACGCAACTCACCTTCGTGCCGGTATTCCGGTCTTCGTTTGCCAGACGAACAGCTCCTGATCGCGGAAACGGCCACCGAGACGGTTCAGGCGCTGGTAGAGGAAATCCGCGAGGAACATCCTGCTGCAGTCTTCGTCCTGTCGGAGGCGTTTGCCGACATCACCAGCTTGGGCTCGGCCGACGACGGCGACGACCTCAGCTGGGCTCGGGAAGCCGCCCGCGGCACAGGCCCCGCGGCAACCTCGAACGTTTCTTTTGTACGGAGCCGACTGTCGGCACTGGAAAGCGATTTCGAAAAAGCTACCGCGGATCTGACCGCAAGCGCGGCGCTCGGTCATGCTCCAGGCCCGGCTGCCAGCTGGATTCTGGAAAACGGCTATCTGGTTCTGAATGAGGTCGAAGAGATTCGACGGGATCTCGAAGCCGCCGCGCCAAAACCCAGCCCGGGCGCAAACTACGCACAAGTTCATGCCCTGGCCCGCGGACTCCTGAAACATAGCGAGCATGAAGTCACGGAGGAGGGCATGCTTCGGGTTCTGCGGGAATTCCAAAGCGTCCGTTTTCTCACGACGGCGGAGCTATGGAGCCTCGCGCAGATATTGCGGCTAGCTCTCCTCGAAGAAATCTCGGCACTTGCCTCGGACGCCGCAAGCGTTCAACAGCACCGTGAGGCCGCGTACCTGTGGGCAGATCGCCTGATTGTGAGCGCCCGGCTGGGCGAAGAATCCCAAAGAACGGTGCTCAGGCTTATGGATCAGGAAACTTACGCCCACAGCGGGGCCTTCCTGGCGCCACTGGCTGAGCTTCTTCAAGGCGAGGAAGACGCGCTTCCGGCGTTTCAGATCGTAGTCGGGCAAGGGGGCCGGCCTCTCACCGAGTTCGTCCGCGCCGAGAACACCCAGGAGGCATTAAGGTCGGGTGCCGCCGCACGCGCCTTTGGCAGTCTGCGGGCACTGGCTCGACTGGATATTCGGAGGGTCTTCGAGCAAGTCAGCATAGTGGATGAAGAGCTACGCCGGGATGCCTCCGGCATATACGCGGCGAGCGACTTTGAAACCCGCGACCGTTGCCGTCAGGCCGTGGAAAGGGTCTCGAAGTGGAGCGGAGCCTCCGAAAGGGCTCTGGCTCAAATGGCTGTGGCGCTTGCCGCGGAACAGGACGAGCCATGGAAGCATCAGGTTCCATACTTCCTGGTTGGGGAAGGCATCGCCGCGCTCGAACGTAAGGCGGGCGCGCACCTGCCCCTTCGTGTCCGGTTCGTGCGGGCCGTTCGCCGCCATTCGGTCTCTCTTTATTTTTCCTCCGTCTTTGCACTGACGGCCGGCCTGGATGCGGTCGCCCCGCAGTTGGCGCACGGAGCAGGCGTGGGAAGCCTTTACCTGCTTTTGATCCTGGGCGCTCTTGCAGTCTTTCCACTGAGCGAATTAGCCATCCAGATTGTGCACGCTTTCATTATTGCAACGTTTCCGCCTTCCAGGCTTCCGAGAATGGACTTTGAGTCCGGCATTCCCGACCGGCGCGCCACTCTTGTCGTCGTCCCAATGATGCTGATAGGTGAAGGAAGTATCCTCCGGGAACTGGAGAAACTGGAGGTTCGCTATCTCGCCAACCAGGACGCAAATCTATCCTTCGCTCTTTTCGCCGACTTTCTTGACGCTCCGGAGCGCGATCAGCCGGGCGATGCGACACTGTTGGAGGCCGCTTCAACAGGCATCGCGAAGCTCAATGAGCGCTATCCCTGCGGAAACTTCCTTCTTTTCCACCGCCCGCGCGAGTGGTCCCGATCCGAAGAATGCTGGATCGGGCGCGAGCGAAAACGCGGCAAGATTGAAGAACTGAATTCGTTCCTCCTGGGCAATGGAGCATCCGGCATCCTGCGCACGGGGCACCTGCCGGGAACCATTCGCTATGTCATCACGCTGGATTCCGACACCATGCTGCCACCCAACTCGGGCCGAAGAATGGTGGAGACGATCGCTCACCCGTGCAACCAGGTGCAGATCGATCCTGGTGCAAAGGTGCGCACCGGAGGGTATACGATCATCCAGCCCCGGGTTTCCATCGCTCTGCCGGGTGCCACAGCAACGCTCTTCACACGAGCCTTCGCAGACACATCCGGACTCGACCCTTACTGCCGTTCCGTATCCGACATACAGCAGGACTACTTCAGCGAAGGCACTTACCACGGTAAAGCCATTTACGATGTTGCTGCGTTCGACGCCATCCTGGGCCACCGGTTTCCGGCGGAAACGCTGCTCAGCCACGATCTTATCGAGGGCGCGCATGCCGGCGTCGGCCTCGCTACCGATATTGAACTCCTGGAAAACATTCCCCTGGACTACTCAAGCTTCAGCTCCAGGCAACATCGCTGGATTCGTGGCGATTGGCAAGTTGCACCCTGGCTATTTCCGTACGTTCCGGCACCGGGAGGAGCCATACCCAATCCTCTGGGAGCGGTAAGCCGTTGGCGGATTCTCGACAATCTTCGCAGGAGTCTGGTTCCCGTCGCTTCGCTGTTGTTGCTCCTCTTCGGGTGGATGACCTCGGTTGCGCCTGCCGTCTGGAGTGTAGTGGTCGCGCTCGCCATTGCGATCCCCGCTTTGGCACCGATACTGGATAGGTGGGCACGTCAGATGGAAGGAACGGTTCATGGCAGGCAGGGCGCGAGCGACGAACTCATCCGCTCCGCCGTGCTCACGGCTTTTCTTCCTCACCAGGCCTGGCTCGCAATGGACGCGATCATGCGGACCTGTTACCGGTGTTTCATCAGTCGACGTGGTCTTCTGGAATGGCAAACGGCTGATGCCGTGGAGCGGGATGCCGGCCGTCACGTCAACTCCACGCGGCGTCAGATGGTTATCATCGCCGCCATTTCCGCGGCACTCATGCTGACCCTCTACCATTGGCACCGGCTGATGCCAACGGCCGGATTCCTTTGCTTATGGATGGTGTCGCCGTTTCTGCTCGTCTGGCTGAATCGTCCCGCGCTCAATCCGGGCTACAGGCGATTAGCCGAGAGCGATGTGGATTATCTGAGGCAGGCCGCGCGCCTGACCTGGCGGTTTTTCGACGACCTGGTGAACCGGGAGAATAACTGGCTTCCGCCCGATAACACCCAGTTAGCTCTTCGGGTGGAAGTGGCCTCGCGGACTTCCCCCACCAATATGGGACTTTGGTTTATCTCGGCCCTGGCGGCGCACGATTTCGGCTGGCTTCCCGCGGCAAAGTTCTCACAACGCTGCTCCGCAACGGTGGCGACCATGGAACTTATGGAGCGGCAGGATGGCCACTTCTTTAACTGGTACGACACCACTTCGTCGACTCCGCTGAATCCGCGCTACATTTCGTCGGCCGACAGCGGCAATCTGGTCGCGAGTTTATGGGCCGTGGATCGTGCGGTAGACGATCTTCTGAATAAGCCTATGCTGGATCGGAACTGCCTTTCCGGGCTTCTGACCACACTCAGCATCCTGGCGGATAAGGCGGGAGACGACCTGTACTTAAGCGCACCCTGCCGCGCGGCGGCGCGACTGCTCCGTACGGAGCTCCGGGACCACGAACTTATCCCGAGGCTCCGTCTGGTTTTCCATTCAGCCGATCCCTTTCGGGATATAGGTCGATGGGGATCCGGCTCCGAGCGTGCATACTGGGCCGGCCGCTTTATCGCGGAAGTCGATGCGTGGCTCGAAGTGGTCGATCGGCAGCTTCGATGGGTGGAAACGCTCGCTCGTCCCGCGGAATCGTTCTTGTCCCTATTCGGCGGGGATGTTGCGGCACTGCGCCGGGAAGCTTTGGGTTCCATTCCGTCGTTGGCGGAACTGGAACGCGGCATCCCCGCATTGCGAGCGATTATCAGCCGGCCGCTCTCCCCTGAAATGTCCCCGGAGGCGACCGCATGGATCGCCCGGCTTAAGTCGGAGATACAGGATGGGGAGAAGAACGCCGCGATAACCGCGCTCGAGATACGCAAGTTACAGCAGTCGGTTCGCCGGCTGGCGGATGGGACCGATCTGCGATCTCTGTACGACCAAAGAAGGCGCCACCTCGCGGTCGGCTATCTGGCGGGAGGCCCTCCGACTTTCACCAGCCATTACGATCTGCTCGCGAGCGAAGCGCGATTGACAAGCCTCGTCGCCATAGCCAAGGGCGACATTCCGATCGAACATTGGTTCGCGCTGGGCCGCCCCATGAGGACGGAACCGCAGGGCCGCCAGTTACTGTCCTGGAGCGGCACGATGTTCGAGTACCTCATGCCGTTGCTGTTTACCAACAGCTATGAGAATTCCCAGCTTGATCTGGCCTGTAGTAATGCCGTTAAAGGGCAGATTGAATTTGGAAGGAGGTCGGGGGTTCCCTGGGGGCTGTCTGAATCCGCCTATAGCGCGCTGGATGCCCGGCAGATATATCAATACCGGGCGTTCGGCGTGCCAGAACTCGCTCAGAATCCCGATGCCGACAGCCGTGCGGTGGTATCGCCTTATTCGACGATGCTGGCGTTAACGGTCGATCCGCGTTCGTGCGTCGCAAATCTGAGGAAACTGGAAAGCGCCGGACTGAAGGGTCCGATGGGCTTTTACGAAGCGATCGACTATTCGAGAGCGTCCACGCCCGAAGGCGATGGCGGAATCCCTATCTACGCTTATATGGCACATCATCAGGGAATGACACTGGCTGCTCTGGACAATTTGCTTCACGGCAACGTGATCCGTCGCCATTTCCATTCCGATCCCCGGATTCGCGCGGTGGAGTCTCTTCTTTTCGAACGTATTCCGCTGGCTCGCCTGCGCGCCAGGGAGCGTCGGTCACCGACGCCCCTGCCGATCGTGCGGAGGCCGGTCGAAGAAGCCAAGGAACGTATCCTGCCCGCCAAAACCGTTCTGCCCCAAACCGTTCTGCTGGGTAACGGCCGTTATTCGGTCGTGGTGACTAACTCGGGCTCAGGCTACAGCCGCTGGAACCAGTTCGATATCACGCGGTGGAGGGCCGACGCCGCTCTCGACCAATGGGGAATGTTCGTATTCCTGCATGAACGGCGTTCCAGCGCGACGTGGTCGGCGACCTATCAGCCTGTCAACGGGGACCGTGGGGAAGCCTCTGTCAGTTTCGCGGGAAGTCGCGCCGAGTTCCGCCGCCTACTCCTGGGCATCGAATCGATTATGAGCGTTGCCGTGAGCGCCGACGATGACGTCGAAGTCCGGAAGCTGACCATACTGAACCACACGCGGCGCCGGCGATTCCTTGAAATTACCTCATTTGCCGAGCTTGCGCTCGCGCCGCACGCGGCCGATGCGGCGCATCCGGCCTTCAGCAAACTTTTCGCGGAGACCGAAGCCGAAGACGGCATTATTATTGCCCACCGGAGGCCGCTGGCTCCGGACGACCCTCCCCTGTGGGTGGCCCACATGCTTGTCGGCGCCGGCGGGAACGTGGAATTCGAGACGAACCGGCAGACTTTCATCGGACGCACGCGTTCGATCGCGGACGCCGAGGCGCTCGGCAGATCGCTCAACGCTAGCGCGGGCGCGGTGCTCGATCCGGTCGCCGCCTTACGCTGCCGGGAAACACTGGAACCGAGAGGCAAGCTGGAGTTATCGTTCCTGACCCTGGCGTCATCTTCCCGCGAGGATCTGCTGCGGTTGATTACTAAGTACCGCCGCCCGGAGTCTGCCGCGCGCGTGCTCGATGTTGCGTGGACCCATGAGCAACTGGAACTCCGATATCTGCAAATCGGAGCCGAGGTGGCACAAAACTACCAGCGTCTGGCGGGATACCTGATCTTTCCGACGCCGCCTCTCAGGGATCAGGGACCGCGGCCTGTTCCGGACTCAGTGGGCCAGCGGGATTTATGGGCGCTTGGCATCTCCGGGGATCTTCCAATTATTACCGTCGCGGTGCGCGAACAAACGGGGCTTACACTGATTCGCGAAGTGCTGGCGGCGCACTCGTACTGGAAAGCGCGCGGATTTGTTGCCGATCTTGTCATCCTCAACCAGGAAGCCGCAGGCTATGACCGCCCGCTGAACTTCCAGATCCGGCGCATCCTCGATCTGCATACAACAGAAGTTGGTCTGGATCGCCCGGGCGGGGTTTTCCTGCGGGACTGGTCCCTGTTATCGGATGCGCAGCGCGCCCTGATCCTCGGCAGTTCGCGGGTCGTTCTGGCCGGCCCACGTGGCGCTCTCGCACGCCAATTGTCCGCAGTTCGCGTGCCCGGTCCGGCCGCCCTGCCCTCTGAGCGGGCTGCCGTAAACGCCCAGGAACCATCCGCGGCGCTCCCTTTCCTGGAACTACACTATTTCAACGGCATTGGGGGTTTTTCTCATGACGGCCGTGAATACGCCGTCTATCTGGGACGGGGCCTCGTGACGCCGGCACCGTGGGCAAACGTGATGGGGACGCCGAATTTCGGCTGTATGGTCACGGATAGTGGATTAGGGTTCACGTGGCACGGAAACAGCCAGCAAAACAGGCTCACTACATGGCAGAACGATCCCGTGTGCGATCAGGCAGCGGAGGCAATCTATCTTCGCGACGAGGAATCAGGCGTCGTTTGGACACCAACCGCGCTTCCGATTCGCGAAGAAGACGCTTACCGCACCCGGCACGGCCAGGGATACACCGTTTTCGAACACAACAGTCACGGCATCCGCCAGGAATTGACTGTCTTTATCCCTTTTGGGGAAGATGGCCCATCTGAACCGGTGAAAGTTTACCGGCTGCGGCTTCACAACGATTCATCGAGGACGCGCACACTGACCATAACCTACTTCGCCGAGTGGGTACTGGGTACTGAGCGCGAAGTGCACGCATCCCACGTTGTTACGAGCTTCGACGAAGAATCCGGGGCGCTTCTCGCGCGACAGCGCTGGTCTCCGGACAGCACAGACGCGATCGCCTTTGCGGCGGCAATTCCGCGCGCCGCTTTTCATTCCGGGGGCCGTGGAGCATTTCTGGGGCGAAGCGGATCCTTTGCAAATCCCGCCGCGCTGAGAGCCACTCGTCTCGACAACTTTTGTGGCGCCGATTTAGACCCGGCCGCAGTCCTTCAGGTGTCCGTAACAATTTCGGCGGGTGGTGGATCGGATATCGTCTTTCTGCTGGGACAAGCGCCGCGCGTTGAGAACGTGCGGGAAGTCGTCAACTCATTTCGCGATCCCGTCATGGTGGAGAAAGGTCTATCCTGCGCCCGAGCCTGGTGGGACGCCAGATTGGAGTCGCTGCAAGTGCAGACACCGAACCTCTCGGTCGATCTGATGCTGAACCGCTGGCTGCTTTATCAAACGTTGAGTTGCCGCTTCTGGGGAAGGTCGGCGCTCTATCAATCCAGCGGCGCGTTCGGATTTCGCGATCAATTGCAGGATTCAATGGCTCTACTCTATGCGGCTCCCGAACTTACGCGCAGACATATTCTGCTTGCCGCGTCACGGCAATTTACGGAGGGCGACGTACAACACTGGTGGCATCCCGGGTCTGGTACGGGCGTCCGGACCCGATGTTCGGACGACTTACTATGGTTGCCTTATGTTGTAGCTCAGTACGCATTGGTAACAGGCGACACGGGTCTGCTGGAGGAAACGGTCCCGTACCTCGAAGGGCCGGGCCTGGGGCCCGGAGAGATGGAGCGCCTATTCACACCCACTGTGTCGGATGAGAATTCTTCCTTATGGGAACATTGCCGCCGGGCGCTAGAGGCCGGCTGGCGGCTCGGTCCGAACGGTTTGCCTCTCATCGGCGGCTGCGACTGGAACGACGGTTTGAACAGGGTGGGCCATGAAGGCCGCGGAGAAAGCGTATGGCTGGCATGGTTTCTCCTGTCTATACTGCCCCGTTTCGCTGACCTGGCGGATTCGCGCGACCCGGGATTTGCGGCCCGGTGCCGGGAGCGTGCCTCGCACCTGCGGACAGCGGTGGAAGCGTCCTGTTGGGATGGCGAATGGTATCTTCGCGGATTCTTCGACAACGGGTCGCCGCTGGGTTCTCACCGCAACAGTGAAGCGCGGATCGATTCGCTCCCGCAATCATGGTCGGTAATTTCGGGAGCCGGCAATCCCGAACGCGCGGCGATCGCCACGAAGTCGGCCAGCCGCGAACTGGTAAAGGATTCCGAGGGTGTCGTATTGTTATTCACCCCCCCGTTTGACCATTCGCTGCCGCATCCGGGCTACATCATGGGCTACCCGCGCGGAATCCGGGAGAACGGCGGCCAATACACGCATGGGTCGCTTTGGCTGGCGATGGCGTGCGCTCGTCTGGGGGACGGCGATCAGGCCGTGAAGCTACTGCAAATGATGAATCCCGTAGAGCATACCAAAACTCTCCAGGGCGCCCAGCACTATCGCGGAGAGCCCTATGTGTCCGCCGCTGATGTCTACGCCAGCCCTTTGCAGACCGGACAGAGCGGATGGACATGGTATACAGGGTCCGCCGCCTGGATGTACCGGATCTGGATCGAGGAAGTTCTCGGATTCCAGCGGCGGGGAAATTCTTTTGTCATGCGCCCGGTGATACCTGCCAGGTGGGACGGATTCAATTTGTCCTACCGCTTTGGAAACACTTCTTATCGGATTTCCGTGGCCCGCACGACGGGGTCGCTGCGAGTGGAGTTGGATGGTTCGGTCATTCCCGGCGGGGTCGTTCAGTTGGTGGATGACGGTGTGTCGCACAACGTGGTCGTCCATATAGAAAACGTTTTGTCACGAGAAATGTGAAGGAGGTTCCGGAAATCCCGATTCACTGCGCTAACTCTGGCGGGAGGGGTTCTCCGGAATGGGGGCTCCCGCATTCCTGGCTTCGCTCAACGCGATGGCAATCGCCTGCTCCCGGCTCTTGACCGGGCCGCCCTTCCCGCCTGGCCCTGATTTCAGCTCACCTTCCTCGTACTCCTTCATCACCTTGTGGACCTTCCGCTTTCCTTTTGCCACTAAGGCCTTTTTAGTCATCTGCGTCTCCTCGTATCACACCAAAGCGTTAGTCAGACGATCGGCCGGCCCTGGATAAGCCTGATCAGGACAGCGATAATTGCCAGCACCAGAAGCAGGTGTATCAGGCCGCCCAGAGTGTATGACGTTACCATACCCAGGAGCCACAATATGACCAGAATCAGAGCAATCGTGTAGAGCATCGTTTAGCGCACCTCGCTCGCGCATACGTTCAGCTGCAATTTGGTAACCAACTCCCCAGTCGGGCACGCCGCGCGGCCTCAGTGGGCGTGGCATCGGCAACAATTGCCGCCTACGTTCCTGTCGCCTTTGACTCTGACTATAGTTCGCGGGCCACGACTCACCCGCCCGGCTTTCGCCACAGCGACATGGCGGCGTTCCGTTCCGCGCCTGACTCCGATGGATTTCTGGCTTCGTTTGGCAGGAGACTTGCACTGTCCCCGCGCGGAGATCTTATGCGACGAATGCGCACACAACTGTCAGCGACGATTGCTGTCACGGCGATGATTCTGGTCCCGCTGAATCTTCCCGGTCAGGCTGGGAATAAGGCGACTTCAGGGCGCCCCGACCATCTTGACCCCTACACGCGCGGAGCATCCGACGAAACCGATCTGATCCAGAAAATTCGTCACAATCTGCTGATGCTCCCCTATTATGGTATTTTCGACGACCTCGGCTTTAACGTAAACGGCGGTACTGTTACGCTCGTGGGCCAAGTCACGCGCCCGACTCTGAAGAGCGACGCGGAGAACAGCGTCAAGAAAATTGCAGGGATCGCGAAACTGGTGAATAACATCGAAGTCCTTCCGTTGTCACCGGACGACGATAGGATCCGCATGGCCGTCTATCGCGCCATCTATGGCGATCCCAGCCTTTCCTCGCGCTACGCCTACCGCGCAGCCCCGTCAATTCACATCATCGTGAAGAACGGCAACGTCCGACTCGAGGGCGTTGTCGACAGCGAGATGGATAAGAACGTGGCCGGAATCAGGGCTAAAGCAGTTCCTGGCGCCTTTTCCGTGGAGAACGATCTGAAACAGGATAGCAAATGACGCGACTTGGTTACCTCGTTGTTTGACAAGGCAGTCGTCGTGGCCGGAAGCGGCAATTGGAATACAGACAAATGCCGTGATCTTTGCTCTCGTCACCGGATAAACAATCGAAATATGCTTATACGATTGGGTTATGATATCGAACTGGAAAACTCGCGGCCTCAGACTGTGGTGACCGCGTTAAACGTTCATCCTTCGAGAAGGGCTGACCTTGTCGAGCCGGATATCCTCCAGGTCGCGCCAAACGTGCCAGTGAGCGGGTACACAGACAGTTTCGGCAATCTTTGCATGCGGATTTCCGCGAATGCGGGGCCGCTGCGCCTATGGACCTCGACCCTCATCCGTGATACGGGCCAGCCCGATGTGGTGGACTGGAACGCCACACAGGCTCCCGTCGATCACCTTCCGCCTGAAATCCTTCGATTCTTGCTGGCGAGCCGGTATTGCGAGGTTGACAGAATGTCGGATCTCGCATGGCAGCTTTTTGGAAGGTGCGCACCGGGATGGCCCTGCGTCCAGGCGATCTGCGACTGGGTTCATAGGGAGGTAACGTTCGGCTACGGCTTTGCGCGACCCACAAAGACGGCGTTGGATGTTTCAGTGGAACGCTGCGGCGTATGCCGGGATTTTCAGCATCTCGCGATCACTTTTTGCCGTTGTATGCACATTCCCGCCCGGTACGCTACTGGCTATCTCGGCGATATTGGCGTACCCGCCGCCCCGTGCCCGATGGATTTCAGCGCATGGTTTGAGGTGTATTTGAGTGGGCAATGGTGGACTTTCGATGCCCGGCACAATCAACCGCGAATAGGGCGGGTCCTGATGGCCACTGGCCGCGACGCGGCCGATGTAGCGATGACGACATCTTTTGGTACATCATGGCTTCGCAATTTTGCGGTCGTTACGTACGAAGAATCGGATCAGACGATCCGGCAACCGAGTGCCGCACCGTCTGGCGATCTTGCGAGTGTGTAGCCCCTGTGGCATCCTAACCGCGGGATCCGGGTTCGTGTGGTTTCGGTTCATGCGTTGGGGTGCCAGGTTGGCCGCCGTCGAGCGCGACGATTTCATTGCGGCCGCGCCTGATGCCAGACCCGGAAGCTTGAAATCGGTTCCCACAGTCCTGTTGCCTGCAATACCCACACTCCGACGGCTACTACCACGACCACGTTCAGTATCGTTTTAATGCTGTAAGCCATCGGAATATAGCGATTGATCAGCCCCAGTATTATACCGACGATTATAAGCGTAAATACAAGATTCACTAATGGCATGTTGCCGGACTCCCCGCGATTGCACGAGCAATCCGCGGTCCAAACGCACGGCCGTTCAGCTCTCCCGTCCATGGCGCGCCATGCCTGGAATCGAGTAAGCGATCACAGGGTTTGCCACTTCATCCATTTCCGCGAACACCACGCCAGCGAACGGGATCGGTTCGCCCTGCAACAGGTGGTAGCCGCCAGCTTAATTGCCGCGGCCTGAGTTGGATACGGATGACTCGCGCGAGCGAGACGCCGGAGACCGATTCCGGCTGCGATCGCCAGCGAAATATCGCTGATCATTTCGCCGGCGTGGCTGGCGACTACGGTAGCCCCCAGAATTCTGTCCGTGCCCTCTTTGACGTGTATCTTTACAAAGCCTTCGTCTTCGCCGTCGATAATCGCGCGATCCACCTCGTGCATAGGCACCGTAATGGTCTTACCCGCTATATTCTTTTCGCGCGCCTCCTTCACGTACATCCCTACATGGGCGATTTCCGGATCGGTATAAGTGCACCAGGGAACCGTCAGTTCGCTCAGCCTTTGTCTGCCAAAGAATAAAGCGTTTTGCGTTACGAAATGCGCGGATGCTCCCTCAATGTGCGCGAATTTGTGCTCCAGACAGACGTCTCCCGCACCATAGATTGCGGGGTTGGACGTCTGCAGGAAATCGTTAATCCGGATCCCGTTCAGGTCGTCGTATTTCACTCCGGCTGCCTTTAGGTTCATCCCCTGTACGTTGGGAGCGCGGCCGGCGCCGACAAGAATAGTGTCCACTCCAAAAATCGATCTGCTATCGTCGTTCACGAGTTCCACCTGCTTCCGTACTCCCTTCGTCCGCACCCAGGTAATTTGCGTGTTGAGATGGATATCAATGCCGTCCCGCGCAAGGGAGTCGGACAAAATCTGCGCGGCGTCCCGCTCCTCCTGGCTCAGGAACAACGGCTCGTCCTGGACGATGCTGACCCGGGAACCCAGGCGGCAAAATGCCTGCGCCAGTTCGCACCCCAAGGGACCGCCGCCGATCACTAAAAAGCTCCGCGGGCGCTCGGTCAGCTCAAAGACAGTTTCATTCGTCAGGTAACCGGCTTCCGAGGGACCGGGGATTTGGGGGATAAACGGATGCGCGCCGGTCGCAATAAGAGCGCGTCTAAAACGCAGAGTCGCTCCATTTACCGTCACGGCATCCGGACCTGTGAAGCGTCCTTCGCCAAAGAACACGTCGATGCCGTTCAACCTCAGTTCCGACGCCGAGCGGCGGCGGCTGATGCGGGCCCGGACACGTCGCATGTGCTTCATCGCAGCAGCGAAATCGATATCGACGGCGCGTGGCATCGTCGCGCCATAATTTCCGCCATTCTTCATCTCCGCGTAAAGCCGCGCCGTCCGAAGGAGGACTTTCGAAGGGATACAGCCGGAATTCAGACAAACTCCGCCTGGAAGATTGCGCTCGACGACAGCTACCTTCGCTCCCGCCCGCACAGCCTCAAGAGCCGTGAGACTTCCGCCATAACCACCGCTCAGAACCACCAGGTTGTATCGGTCCGCGGGACGCGGACTTTTCCATGTGACGGGATGAAAGTTCTCCGGGAACGCGTGGTTATCGCTTTCGCTCGTCAGCGCACCTGGATAACGGCTGTCAGTTTGCATCGCGTTTTGAATCATTGTGGCTAGCGGCGCAGCCATCCGCCTCTGAAGCCGGCCTTCCGTAACCCGGCTTCAAGCCAGGTACACCGCCGCATCAGATTCCAGAGCCATTGTGATCGGTAATTTTCGATCATCAGCACAATCAGGCCCTGATCCGGCCAAAATAACCGTCGGATACCCAGCCGAGCGCGTCATCGATAGTCATCGTCGGATTCAACGCATTCGGCACGCGGTAGTTTCCGGCGATACTTGGATGCCGCTGAGAGATTTGCCTTATGGCAGGCAACACGATATCGGGCGCAAACGGAATCGTCCCGAACGCGGCGGCAGGCGAGATGGTTCCGTCGTCAGGCCCATACGGCATGCTGCGAGCCGCATAGCCGAGAAAGCGGTGGTTCACGCCATCGATACGGGCGGTCCTGGGCCCGGGTCCGTCGGATGCCGTGAACCCCCAGTAATTCTCCCCATACCATTTGTGCCCGCGCGGGTTGCGCATTGCATACTCGCGCTGAATCAAGGCCGCCTTTCGGATGTTTTCGAAATAGTCGCTGCGCTTCTCTCGCATGAACCGATCCCGCAACCCTCTGAAGTCGATCCAGGCGTGCGAAAACTGATGGATGAAAAGCGGACCGGCGTAAGGATGGTCGTGCCCATACAGATTTTCCCACTGGTAAGTCGACGTTCAGGTGGTATAACTATCGGCCGATAGCGGGTAAGTTGGCGACCCCAGGCCCAGGGCATAAAGAATGAGGGCTTCGTTATATCCCTCCCAGCCATAATGCAGGAATCCGCATTCCGGTTTCCACCCTCGTGAAACCGTACGTGGGTCGTTTTGAGCCCATTGCCAGTCCATACGCCTGTATAGTGCCTCAGCCAGGTTGCGAATCTCCTCTTCACCCTGGCCGTTCCCGCGGAAATAGGCGTGTACTGTCAGGATTCCGGCCGCCAGCAGCGCACTATCGATGATCGACAACTCCGATTGCCAGACTCGTTTGCCGGTTTGCAGATCGAGGAAGTGATAGTAGAAGCCCTTATAACCAGTGGCGTCTGTCCGGTCATTTTGGGCGCTTTCCCGGAAGAAACGTAATGTTACGAGCGTTCGCGCCGCCGCCACCGCGCGAGTCATCCAGCCGCGCTCAACCCCGATGGGATAGCACGATAACGCGAAACCGACGACGGCGATGCTTGAAGGCGAACCGACACGAGTCGTGTCGGCCACCAATCCATGCGCCGGGTTCGCGTTTTCCTCAAAATAGCGGAAGGCCGCGGACTCGAACCGGTCCAGTAGCTCTTCATCGTCGCCTAGAGTCGATACTCGCGATACTCCCGCCGCATCGTGTTAACATGGCGTCTTGTCCGCCCGGCCGCGCTTGTCGGGCGAAAACAAGTCTCCGTCGACCAGATCAGGAGAGACTCTTGCCCTCATACAGCTTCCGCCGCGCGTCTTCCGCGTTGTTATTTTTCAGTCCCATCGTTAGCTTCATCTGCGCGCCACTCGACGCGCGCGAACCCGTAAGAGCGCGCCACGCCATGGTCGTCGCATCGCAGCCTGCCGAGCAGGTGGGACTCGAAGTGCTTCGTAAAGGCGGCAACGCCATCGATGCCGCCATCGCCGTCGGGTTCGCTCTCAACTGGGCGTATCCCTTCGCGGGGGCTCTGGGCGGCGGCGGGTTCATGACGATTCGCCTTGCCGACGGAACCAGCACGTTCATCGACTTCCGCGAGGAGGCCCCGGCGAAGGCATCGAAAGCAATGTACCTCGACGCCAATGGCAACCCGACGCGTGAAAGCCTGACCGGCTGGAAATCCTCCGGTGTTCCCGGCACCGTTCGCGGTTTCGAAATGGCCCAAAGGAAATACGGCAAGCTGAAATGGGCCGAGGATCTGGCGCCCGCCATCGCGATGGCGTCGAAAGGCTTCCCCGCCCCATACGCGCTCGCCGAATCGCTCCGCAACGCGCGCAGCGTCTCGGCTAACGCCGAATCGAAGCGGGTCTTCCAGCGCGACGGCGCGTTTTACGAGCAGGGCGACATCGTCACCTTTCCCGACCTCGCCCGCACTCTGACGCGCATCGCGGAAAACGGCGCGGACGAATTTTATCTTGGCGAGACCGCGCGCACGCTCGCCGCGGCCATGGAAGCCAATGGCGGATTGATCACGCTCGACGACCTGAAGAATTACAAAGCGGTCGAGCGGACGCCGCTCACGGGCAAATATCGCAACTATACCGTCATTACTGCGCCGCCGCCCAGCGCGGGCGGACTGGGAATACTCCAGATGCTCGCCATGCTCGAAGGCACCGGCTACGAGAAAGGCGGCTTCGGTTCGGCTTCCGCCCTGCATTACGAAGCGGAAGTGATGCGGCGCTTTTATGCCGATCGCAACCAGTACCTGGGCGACCCGGATTTCGTGAAGAATCCCATCGCCGGGCTTCTCGATCCCGCGTACATCGCGGCCCGCCGCGGTTCGATCGATCCCGCCCACGCAACGCCGAGCAGCGCCGTCGGACCGGGTAAACCGGCTGGCGCCGAGAGTTCGGAGACGACCCACTTCGACGTGGTCGACGAGCAGGGAAATGCGGTGTCGGTCACGTTTACTCTGAACGGCGGATACGGTAATGGCATCACCGTACCCGGACTTGGATTCCTGCTGAACAATGAGATGGACGATTTCACTTCCAAGCCCGGCGTGCCGAACCTCTTCGGCCTGGTGCAGGGCGAAGCGAACACGATCGCTCCAGGAAAGCGCCCGGTTTCGTCCATGGCGCCGACGATCGTGTTACGCGACGGCAAGCTCTTCGCCGTGTTGGGCGGGCCGGGAGGTTCGCGCATTCCGTCGGCGATATTGCAGGCGTTTCTGGCTGTAGTGGATTTCGGGATGAGCCCGCAGGACGCGGTGGACGCACCCCGGATTCATCATCAATGGCTGCCTGACCGGATTACGATGGAGCGCG
Organism: Bryobacterales bacterium; assembly: GCA_003136575.1. Lineage (GTDB taxonomy): Bacteria > Acidobacteriota > Terriglobia > Bryobacterales > Bryobacteraceae > BOG-234. The sequence continues at coordinate 159,711 of PLEX01000225.1, forward strand.
GCATCTCTCCCGACACCCTCGATTTACTCAAGGCTCGGGGACATGACGTGCGCTATGAAGCCGGACCCGTGACGGCGGAGGTGGAGATGATCGTTATTGACGGCGGCTGGCTGCAGGGCGCAGGCGACCCGAGAAGGTCTGGCGCGGCGGCGGGGTATTAGTAGTCGCGGGACCGGGCGCACGGCGCGGCACCCTGGCAGCGGAGCGAGCTGGCAATCGGTGGTCAATCTGCGTGGCGCGGGCGGAACGGCTCGGCGGACGCCTGACTGCGAATGCGAGTCGGGTGCGCCCGCAGGCGCGCGAAGACCTGCTACCGAGTGGGTTTTACTTCGTTTTGCGTCCCGCAAGAAAGGCGAGCGCGCCAACAACAGCCGTGATTAAGGCAGCAATTCCTGAAAGTGCCCCGAGAGTCAGTCCCAGGTATGACGGCGGAGGTGGCTGCGCTGTGTTTACGTTGGCGCTAGTAACGTACTTCTCCGAGAAAAAGGCTCCTGTCGGCTCACAGCGGATATGCACCTTGAACGAACCGTTGTACGCATAGGTGTGTTTGAGTTGGAAATCAGAAGTGATTGTGTCGTCTCCCCAATCGATGGACCCCTCGTCGTCGCCGCAGGGCGCGGAATCGAACGCGACGTCCCCGTGTCCATTGGCAATCGGGTCCGGGGAAAAGAAGCCGGCTTCGAACAACTAGCGAGGGAACACAGAGAAGAAACTGGAATCAGTAACTTAAGTCCGCTTCCGAAAGATAAACCGCGCACCTGCCCTCGTCATATTTTTCATTATGCATGAAATGACGCCCGGATTGTGGAAAAAACCGCCACATAGCCGTTACTCTCCGGAGTCCGATCACGTGGGTCTCGGACGGTGGTCCGGCCGCATCATCATTTCACGCGCTACTCGTACCGGGATTGGAAACCTTGCGCCGGAAACCACCCCACCTGGTTGGCTACGCGTTTCGCCCGTGAAGCCTCGGTCACGTTACTTGGAGCAAACAGACCATCATTGACGGTTCGTCGGCTTCTTATCCCTCTGGTCACACACCGATTTCGGGCCATGAATACCTTTGGAGAAGCCGGGCGCTTCGTTGGGCGCATTGTTGTGCCGTCAATGCTGCGCCGCGCTGTCGCCGCCGGCAAACCGAAAAGAAGCCACCATTCAGGAATCGGGGCTTTCGTCCTGTCGGTGTTCCAAAAGCTCGCGCCGTTCGATCCGTCGCGTATCGTTCATCGCGAGAAGCTTTACGGTCGTGCGTCCAACCACAGTCACACCTTCAATAACCGATCCTCGGAAACGAAAATGATCTGCCCAATGGTGGCGTCTCGGATCGAACAACGGAACAACGTCGCCCGTTGTCGGGTCGATACCGGTAAGGTTCGGTCCTTTCCGCAGATTGCAGCGGTGACAGGCGAGGGCGAGATTGCTGTGATCGTCGCTTCCCTCGTGCTGGCGGGGAACTATATGCTCGATGTGATGCGTGAACGAACAACCATCCTGTGGGAGCAGGCAATACTCGCAACGGTTTCCGGCTCTCGTTCGGACAAGCAGGCGCGTTGCCAGATCCATTGCTACGCGGCGTCGGACAGCCGGTTTCGGGCCTTTAATTTCAGGATTGCGACGAAATCCTCCGCGTTAATGAGCGCCTCATATTCCGCGCGCTCATCGTCGCTGAGCAGCCCTTCGTTAGCCCGTTCCGCAAGGGTATCGACTCTCTCCTGCACTGAGGCCGAGACGCCCAGAGCGACAACGCGGCGGGCGGATTCGGCGTCGAGGCAGCGGCTTAGCGGATCGAGAAACTGATCGAGCGAGGTGGCGGCACTCATGTCTTTACGCTATCACCACGGGCAAGTCGGGCCTACAATCCTCACGGATGTCCCGGAGCCCGTCCATGGCTGCGCTCGGCCTCTCTTGTTAACCGCCAGTGTCAAGCTCCCGAGATACGGCGGAAGCAGCCAAACGGGGCCGCGCCTGGATCGCGCGGCCGGGTTCATCCCGGCAACGCGGGTTACTCGAACGCCTGAACCCGTCCCCCGCGCGGGCCCTACCCGACCCTGTTTCCGGTCATAATGTCTGAGGGAGATATACCTATGACAGATCACGCGATTTCCCGGCGGACCATGTTGTCGACCGCTATTGCCGCAGCAGGCGTCGTCGCGGCTCCGCGCAGCCTCCGGGCCGCGCCTTCGGCCTCAATGCCCATGCGCCTCGGCGGACCCATTTTCGTCAAATCAACCGATCCCGCCATCCTCGCCAAAGCCCATCGCGATCTCGGATACCGCGCCGCTTACGCGCCTTCCGACCTGGCCGTGAAGGACACGGATCGCATCGCGGCCTTCGTGACGGAATTCGCCGCACAGGACGTTACCATCGCCGAGGTCGGAGCCTGGAAAAACATGCTCGATCCCGACTCCGAAAAGCGCAGCCAGAATCTGGCGTACGTCACCGACCGTCTCGCTCTCGCCGAAGCGCTCGGCGCGCGAAACTGCGTCGACATCGCCGGCTCCTACCACCCCACGGTCTGGTACGGCCAGAATCCGAAGAATCTGAGCGAGGAGTTTTTCAACGCCACCGTCGAAAACTGCCGCAAGGTCATCGACGCCGTGAAGCCAGTACACGCGCGTTTCACCATCGAAATGATGCCGTGGGCGTTGCCCAGTACGCCGGATGAGTACCTTCGTTTGATCAAGGCAGTCGACCGCAAAGCCTTCGGCGTTCACCTCGACGTGTGCAACACCATGAGCAGCCCCGCGCGCCTTTATAACAACGCCGCCGTGATCCACGAGTGCTTCACGAAACTCGGCCCGTGGATCGTTTCCTGCCACGCCAAGGATCTGCAGTGGGGTCCCGGCGTTCAGGTGAACATTCAGGAAGTGATTCCGGGCACGGGCCTGATCGATTACAAGACGTTACTGCGCGATCTGTCGCAACTGCCGGTCGACGCGCCGCTGATGCTCGAACATCTGAAAGACGAAGGGGAGTACACAAGGGGCAGGGAATACATTCAGGGCGTCGCCAGATCTCTCGGCCTGTCGTTCGGGACGTCCATCGCATGAAACGCCGTACATTTCTCGCGTCGGCGGCCGTGGGTGTCTTCACCCACACAGCGGAATCGGCTGCCGCCCAGACTTCTCTGCCGTTCCCCGTCATCGACACCCACATCCATCTGTTCGATCCCACGCGCCCGCAGGGCGTGCTGTGGCCCTCGAAGGACGACAAGGTTCTATACCAGCCCGCGCTGCCCGCCCGTTATCGGAAAATCGCGCAGCCGTTCGGCGTTGCGGGCGCAATTGAAGTGGAATGCAGTCCGCTGCCGGAGGACAACCAGTGGGTGCTTGACGTCGCGGCGAAAGACGCGATCGTCGTGGGGACGGTTGGCAATCTGGAGCCGGACAAACCTGAATTTCGAACGCAACTCGACCGTCTCCACAAGAACCCCTTGTTTCGCGGCATTCGCTACGGAAACCTTTGGGGGAGGGATCTGGCCGCGGCCATTCGCAATCCCCGCTTTGTGGAAGGCCTGAAGGCTCTGGCCAATGCGGACCTGGTTCTCGACACCGCCAACCAGACTCCGGAACTGATCGCCGCGGCGCTGCGCGTGACCGACCTCGTCCCGAATCTGCGCGTGGTGATCGATCATTTGCCGCAATTCGCTCCACCCGCCGACGCCAACGTGCGCGAACTCGGCAATCGGCCGCAAGTCTACGCCAAGATCTCGGAGGTTCTGCGCCGCGTCGGAGCGGGACCCGACAGCCGCGTCCCGGCCGACCTCGGCTTCTATCGCCCAAAGCTCGACGAAATCTTCGGCATCTTCGGCGAGGACCGGGTGCTGTACGGCAGCGACTGGCCGAACAGCGACAACTGGGCACCCTATTCGCAGGTTTTCGGCATCGTTCGTGAGTACTTTATGGGTAAAGGACCGGTGATAGCGGAGAAGTACTTCTCGAATAACTCGGTCGCGGCCTACCGCTGGATCAGGCGGTCATAAGCCTGAAGCTACCAGTGGCGAACGCGGCCGACGTCCACATGAACGAAGTCCGACGCAGGATAGTACCCGACGCCGCCGCGCGCCAGTTGCATGGCTTTGCTTCGCAGCGCGGCCGTCGACAGGCCAGGCACGCGGATATCGATGGCTTCCGCCTGCATGTGAAGGCTGTTCTTCGCGACCCCGGCGGTGTGAGTCCGCAGATACTCGTTGCTCCAGGGCGAGCGATAACCGCAGATCACGTTGATCTCGACATTCGGCAGGCCGGCTGAGGCTGTCAGATCGGAAAGGAGATCGAACAAACGCGGATCGTAATGGTGGATGTCGTTGGTCCTGTGGTCTCGCAGGAAATGATCGAGGCTCGCCAGCGCCTTGGGATCGTACGCATCCCCGCGTTTGTAGACGATATCGATGTGTTCGCCGGTGTGCGTTTCAAACAGACGCATGCGCCGTTCGGCGGACACAGGCCCTATTGTGGCGGAAGATGAGCCGACGAGCAAGAGTCCGATAAGCGACAGACGTGAGAGTTGCATCAAGCGGAAACTCCCTTTCGCGGTGCCGGACAATTTAGCCGGACACCACCACTTCAGCGTATCAGCCTCGACGGACAAACACCTCGGTGCACTGCGGACTACGGAGGGCAGGAGTCGGCGCTGTCCGAAGAAATCATGCGGTGCTGGTTCGCACCGGATCGGGAGTGGCCGCCAAAAACTTCGCCTTCCGAAATCGCCCGAACCTGCCATTTAAGCCGCTGTCTGCGGGTCGATCTCGTGGTGCCGAAGGCGGTCCTGCCCACCCGGCGTGCGGCAGACGGCGGTCTCACATGGTTCGGCCGGCATCCTCCCTGCTATTGTTGGGGTGTCCGGTCGTTCCATCCGCCAGCGCAGGCCCGGCAAATGGCCACTGGCGTGCTGCTGTCAATTCGCCTCAGCCCAACCGCGGATTTCGGCGCCGCAGATAGGTGTTTCCTTGCAACTCCGAGCCGGTTTTGAACTCGTTTATCACTTTCCGCAGCCCACGCCGATAATCCTTGTCGTGAACATCCACGATTCACGCGCCCAGGACATCGTCATCCCCGATCACCTGATCACCGAACCTGTTATTCCGGTCCACGGTTATCGCGACGCATTCGGCAACCGCTGCAATCGCGTTCTCGCCCCGACCGGGCGCCTTCGCCTGATGACCGATTGCGTTGTCCGCGACAGCGGCCATCCCGATGAGATGGTATTCGGCGCGGGGCAGGATTCCGTGCAGGACTTGCCCGAAGACGTTCTGGTGTTTCTGCTGGGCAGCCGATACTGCGAGACCGACTTTCTCTCAGACGCGGCATGGCAGCTGTTCAGTGGCATTACTCCCGGGTACGCGCGCGTGCAGGCCATCTGCGATTACGTTCACCGGCATATTGTTTTCAACTACCAAAATGCCCGCGCCGACCGGAGCGCCGCCGGTGCGTTTAACGAACGCACCGGCGTATGCCGCGACTACGCGCATCTGGCCATCGCTTTCTGCCGTTGCATGAATATTCCCGCACGATACTGCACCGGCTATCTGGGCGACGTGGGAACGCCTCCCCCGTACGGCATCGGAGATTTTGCCGCATGGTTCGAAGCATGGATCGGTGGCCGCTGGCATACCTTCGATCCCCGCAATAACGTGCCGCGGATGAGCCGCGTCCTGATGGCGCGAGGCCGCGACGCCTGCGATGTCGCGATCGCAACGACGTTCGGACCCAATACTCTTGAGAAATTCAGGGTCTGGACCGATGAGATCCCGGATGGCGAGGTTCCAGTCCTCGGACCAGGGCCGCTGTCTACATGGTCCGCGGCGGCGAATTACTGATGTCGTTTCTTACGGTTCGCCACTCCACCGTTTATCGATACAGCGAACCCGTCGGTCTGGGCGAGCACCGGATGATGTTCCGCCCCCGCGAGAGCCACGACCTGCGGCTGATTCGCACGCACCTCGCCATTACGCCGCAACCGGCTCATCTGCGCTGGCTGCACGATCCGTTCGACAATTCGGTCGCCGTCGCCACGTTCGAAGGAACGACCCTGGAACTGCGCTTCGAGAGCGCGGTAACGCTGGAGCATTTTGAAAACTCCCCGCCCGAGTACCCGCTGGAGGAATACGCACGGACCTATCCGTTCCGGTATTCCGACGAGGATTTTCCGGATCTGGTGAGAGCTTTGGCGCCTCGCTACCGTTCCGAAGCTGTGGCTTCCTGGGCGCTGCAGTTCCTCGATCCCTCCGAAACCACCGACACCATGAAAATCCTGCGCTCCATGACGCACGGCATTCGAGATCAGTTCACCTACTCCCGCCGGGTCGAAAAAGGGGTGCAGTCTCCCGACAAGACGCTGCTGAGCCAACAGGGGAGTTGCCGGGATTTTGCCGTGCTCATGATGGAAGCCGCCAGGTCTTTGGGCATTGCCGCGCGGTTTGTGAGTGGTTATGTTGTCACGCCCGGTGGTTCGGGAATGAAAGGCGGTGGGGCCACACACGCGTGGGTGCAGGCTTATCTGCCGGGCGCGGGATGGATCGATTTCGACCCGACAAACAGCATTGTCGGAAACCGCAATCTGATACGTGTTGCGGTAGCCTGGGCGCCCGAACAGGTATTGCCTTTGTGGGGCACATACGACGGCCCCGCCGGTGCATGTCTCGGCATGGAAGTGAGCGTGACAGTCACTGAGGTATGAGGATGACGGACCTCCGGCATCAGTGAACGACAGGAACCATGCCGGGGGACCCGAACGCGAAATACAGATCGGTCTGTCCGATCGATCCCAGCACGTTGGTGCCGCTGAAGTTCAGCAGGAAGTAACCGGCCCGGTAGACGCCAATACGGACCAGTCCGCTGGAATCCCAATAGCCGGTGACCGGAATGTCACCGGCCTGCCCGTAGGTGTAGAATTTCGTCATCGCGTGGGTCCCGCTATAGTCGATCAGCCAGGCGCCGTTCCGGAAGACTCCGACCTTGGCGGTACCGGTGCCGTTCCAGTCGCCCACTACAGGCAGATCGGTCGATAGTCCGTACCCGAATTCGGCGTCGGAGAGACCTGTTGGTACTCCCGACAGATGCCCACTCAGGTCCAGAATGAAGACCCCCGCCCGGTAGAGCCCCAGCTTGATCGTCCCCGTGCCGGTCCAGTCGCCCACGATCGGAATGTCCCCGGCCTGTCCGAAAACCACCACTTTGTCGCCGGCATCCAGCACTCCATCGCCGTTCGCGTCAAGGATCCACAAGCCATTCCGAAATACACCGACCCGTTTCGCGCCCGTAAATGTCCAGTCTCCGGCCACCGGAATGTCGCCTGGCTGGCCGTAAGTGTAAACGGTAGCCGCGGGCGTGGATCCGTTATAGCCGGCGATGTGCCATGTGTCGATGGTTACGGTAGGCGCCGAAGCGACCGAGAGCGTATAATCGGGCGCGAGCTTGGTGACAAACGACGACAGAGTCTCGGTCAGTGCGTTTCCGAGGCTGCCCGCGACGGGAAAATCCGGCGAGCCGGTCTGACCCGCCACGATAATCGAGCTCAGGGCGTCCACTGCGATCGCGTTACCCGAGTCGCTGCCGGAACCACCCAGATACGTCCCGAATGTTATCTGGTTAAACGAGGTGTTCAGAGTAGCGACGAATGCGTCCATACTGCCGGCTATTCCGCCTGCGGAGGCACCCTGCGAAGGCCTTTGCACCGGAAAATCGATGGACAGAGTGAAACCCGTCACATATAATCTGCCCTCGGAATCCTCCGCGATAGCATTAACGCCATCGTTGAGTGTGCCCCCCAGAAACGTGGACGCCATCAGTGCCCCGGACGAGCCATTGATTTTGGTCAGAAAGCCGTCCGTTTGCCCTCCGCCATAGGCTGTTTGGATAGTTCCCGCCGTGGTGGGAAAGTTCGCCGAGCTGGTGATTCCGGCCGCAATAATATTCCTGCTCGGTCCGATAATCAGTCCGTTCACCTGCTCGGGATATCCGGGCGACCCGCCCGACCCGCCGAGGTAACTACTGACGACAAGCGCCGTAGCCGTTGAGTTGAACTTCGTCACGAAGCCGTCCTGTCCGCCGCCCGAGCGGGGCTGAAATGGAGCCAGAACGGGAAAATTCGTGGAGTAGGTTCCGCCTCCGATAACGATCGGCCCCGTGGGATCTATCTTCACCACGGTGCTGTGATCCGTGCTGTTGCCGCCAAAGTAAGTAAGAAACGAAAGAGACGCGCCGTTGGCCGTCAGCCTGGCCAGGAATACGTCCTGACCGCCTGCCAGCGTCCTCTGGAACACACCGGCCGTCACCGGCAGATTCTTCGATGTCGTATCGCCGACGACCACCGCCTCGCCGAGCGAATCGACCGCGATGGCGTTGCCGACGTCGACGCCCGAACCGCCCAGATAGGTACTGTACACCAGCCCGTTGCCGTTTGGGTTGAGTTTGGCGACAAAGGCGTTGCGCGCACTCTTCAGGTAAGACTGCACGCCGCCGACAAAGGGGAAGTTCACCGAGGAAGTCCACCCCGTCACGTACGTATTATTAGCGGCGTCCACGGCTACTCCGAACGCGCGGTCGTCGCCCGACCCGCCAAGATAAGTGCAGTAAACAAGTTGCCCGCCAACCGGGCTGAAGTTGGCGACAAACGCATCGACTCCGCCGCCCGAAAAGGATTGTGCGCCATTCGATGCCGGCAAATCGATCGAATTGCCCCATCCGGCAGCGATGATGTTGAAGTTGGAGTTCACGGCGATGGCCGTAATATTGTCTTCCGCCGTTCCGCCGAAGTAACCGCTGATGAGGATTGTCGGATCGATGACCAACGGCTTTGAGTGATTGTAGTCGGCACGAAAGCTGATCAGGCCATCGGCAGTCCTGACAAATCCTCCCGGAACTTCGGTCCGGCCGGACGGAGCCTCCTGATATAGAAATGGCTTCTCCTCGCGAAACTCGCCCGTGGCGCTGCGCACACGAAGGCTACCGTCGGATTCGACTGTCGCTTCGCCATCGAAACGCAGCCGTATCTCGCGGAGATCGGCTCCTGCGCCTACCGTGTATTCCACTTTGAGGAGCGATTTCTCCTCGCGGAAGGTCATCGCAACTCCAGTCCAAACGTCGGAATAGTTCACGGCTCGGAACATTGGCACACCGGTTTGCCAGTGCTCGGGATCTTTGCCCCGGAGATAATTGGCCGAAGCTCCGGTCGGATCGGTCAGTTTGATCGCCGGGTGCGGATGAGCCCCCGCAAACGCCACGTGGACTGTCGTCGCACCCCGCTGAAGCAGCACGCCATCGTCTTCAAACCACGCCTTGAAACGCGGGCCGGAGCCGATCGCCCGTACACTCGGGTCGGCCTGCCCGCGGTTTTCCACAAATGAAAATGGCATTTTCGGCGATGTTGCCGTGCTCATCGCAGCCTGAGCATCAAAACCGCCAGACAGGCCGTATGCAAACAAAACCGGGCTAATCAGCCGTCGACCAAGAGCCATCGGGTTCCTCTTCTGGAACTGGATCGGCACTTTAGTGGGTTTGCTTTATGACGAACGAGAGTGCACCGGCAGATTACCCGGGCCTACGCATAAAAATTGCGGTTCCATGCGTGCTTCCGAAGCGCAGCGAGCGACTCGGCGGGTAGCGGCCCCTTACTCGAAGCCGTTACATTCCCCGTCACGCTCGAAATCGACCGCATTCCCGGAATTACCGTCGAAACCGCGGGCGCCGATAGGCAGAAGCGCATTGCGATGCCCGGCAGTTCGCTCACATCGGCAAGCCCCAGATCGCTCACGATCGCGCCAACCCGTTCCGCCACCTGCTTCTTGCGGTCGCCCTTGAAATAGCCATTGCGGAAATCGCCTTCCGGGAAGACCGTGTTTTCGTTGATCCGCCCGGTGAGCGAGCCCTCGTCGAACGGCACGCGGGCGATGACGCCAATGTTGTGTTTAATGCACGCCGGAAACAGATTGGTCTCCGGCGTCTGATCGAACACGTTGTAGATGACCTGGACGCTGTCGATGAGTCCGGTCTCGATGATTTCGAGCGCCGTATTCGGCTGGTGGTCGTTAATGGAAATGCCCACCGCCCGCACCTTGCCCGAAGACTTCAATTCTTCAAACGCCCTGCGCCACTCGTCGCCCTTCACCCAGTCTGGATTCCAGACGTGCAACTGCTGGAGATCCACGCACTCGAGATTGAGATTACGCAGACTCTCTTCGGTCGACTTCATGATGTAGTCGTAAGGGAATACGTCTTCGATCCCGATACCCGGCCTTGCGGGCCACAGCCGATTCTTGGGCGGCACTTTCGTCGCCACGCGGACGCGTCCACCGGTCTCGCGCACGACGCGGCCGACCAGCCGTTCGCTCACTCCGTCGCCATAAGCCAGCGCGGTATCGATGAAGTCGATGCCCTGTTCGATAGCCGCATGCAGCGCGCGGAGGGAATCGTTCTCCGATGCGCCGATCCACTGCGCGCCGCTGATGCCCCACGCGCCGTATCCGATTTCACTGACGTCGAAGCCAGTCCTGCCAAGCTTTCTGTGTTTCATGGAACTCTCATTATAGATGCGGGGCTTCCCGTGCATCCGGGAATAGAATGGAGTCAGCGATGCTTAAATGTGTCATTCTCGGAGCGCTGTTGGTTGTTGCGGCGTTCGCGCAGCCGCTCGCGGCGGCAAACCTGAAACTGTATACGACCGATGGCGAATTTCAAGTGGTTCGCGAGTACCACGTGGAGGGCGATCGCGTGAAGTTTTACAGCATCGATCGCAGCGATTGGGAGGAGGTTCCCGTCTCGATCGTCGATCTGAAGCGGACCGAAGCGGAGTTGTCGGCAAAGCAGGAAGTGCTGGCGAGCCAGACGAAGGCGGTTGACGAAGAGGTCGCCGCCGCCCGCGCGGAAAAGGCCGAAATCGCGAAGATTCCGCAGAACTCAGGCGTTTACCGTATCGAGAATGGTGAACTGCGCACGTTTCCGGTGGCGGACATTACCGTTCACACCGCGAAAGGGCGCAGCATTCTTCAGGTGCTCACGCCGATTCCGATTCTGGAAGGCAAAGCGACGGTTGAAATCGCCGGTGAGTATTCGCAGAACGTCGTGCACGATAACCGGCCGGAATTTTACTTTCAGCTCGACAATCAGGAGAGCTTCGGCATTATAAAGCTTTCGACGCAGAAAGGACTTCGCATCGCCGAGCACATCGCGATCATTCCGATCTCGAAGGAGACGGAGGAGACGCGGGAACCGGTCAAGATTTTCACGAAGCAATTGCCCGGCGATAACTTCTTTAAGATCTGGCCCGAGGAGCCGCTGGCCGCGGGAGAGTACGGCGTTATCGAATACGTGGAAGGCAAGATCGACATGCGGATCTGGGATTTTCGCATCGAGTAAATCTATGCGATATCGGGTTCCCGCGACTTGCACCGTGGGGGATGTGGAGCACTTCAACTACCGTTTTTCCAGCATTCGGTATATCGCGCGATGAATGTGAGTCTTGCCCTAAAGCAGATGCCCGAGCTTGGCATCTTCGAGTGTCGGAGGACATCGGTTTGGTTGAATCTCCCGACTGAGGATCGATCTTAGCGAGGTATGCCATGCTCGGCTTCGAAGTCCGCGAAAAATTACCTCGCCGGTCGCACTCTGCCGCTCCTCACGTTCCAAGGCCCTGCCGGATACCCTCCTGCGCACTGGCGCTCGCCGGCGATATCGAGTAGCCTCTGATACGCGTTTGCGTCCTGCACGACCGCCTCTGCTCACCCCTCCCCTTAACGGTAAGCACGGCGGGGCGCCTCGTCTCCCTCAGCTGTTGATGAAATCGCCGGATCGACGGCGGAAATACCTTATAAGGTGCTACCAGAGTAGCGCGTCTTATTGCGATCGCGTCGGGGACTCACTGACTTGCTGTGTCGACATGGACGAATCGCGTAGCAGTCACATCGTTGACGGACGCCCGAGCCGGCACTTCACTGACTCCCTTCAGTTTTTTCGGGTCCATTTGAAACTCAGCGATGCCATCGCTGCGGCTCTCCGACATTATCTCCTCAACCGAATTCTTATTAGGATAAAGCGTTATACTGACCTTCGCACCCGCCACGGCCCTTCCATGCGCATCCGTCACGCGCATCCTGAGTATTCGTTTGCCGGCGGACCCTCGCTCCTGTTTCGACTCCGGTAGGACCGATATCTCCATGTCCCCGGAGACATCGGTCGGGGAAAAGCCGAGGTTCATCTGGCTGACCAACCCGTTCGTGACCGAGCCGTCTTTTTCGACCATGATTGCTATGCTGACAGGGCCGTCGCCGCCAACGGGGCGTGCCGATGGGGCGATAGCGGTCCCGGACTCGTCTGTCACAGCCTGAGCTGTAAAAGCATTGCCGAATTCGACGGAAGGACCCGTCGCGGGAGCGGTGAAGATTACAACCGCGCCGGAAACCGGCTTGCCTGCGTCGTCGGTGACGCGCACTACCGGGGACTGAGTCCGAACGCCAACGCGGTTGTTGAAGCCGGATCCGGCCGTCGTTTCGATGTGTATGCCCGCTGCCGAGGCCGGGCCAGCGAGGCACAACGCAATAGCAAACGTGGCGCGCATTTGATCACCGGGGAGGCGCCTGTCCTGGCACCGCTGCCGGGGGGGCGGGGGCCGCCGGATCGGAGGCAGGCGTACCCGGATCGAGTCGATTCGTATCGAGCCTGGAGGGACGCGCCGGCTTGGCCACGGCGGGGCCGGAGGTAGTGTCGGGTCCGTCGCTGGCCGGTGCCGGCGCGTCGTTCGAATTCTGAGCGGGTGCGCCGGCCCCATCCGGCATGGCAACACGCCGATCGCCCACTCGCCGGGAGTACACATCGAAAAGGTTTTCCGAACTGGTGAAAATATCGACCTTCGGACGGGTCAGTTCGTCGTCGGTAGCCTGGTAAAAATTCAGGTCGTCGCCGAGGAGCGCAGGCGGGGGACCGGTGATGAGAAGGGTCTCGGGGGAGCGCAAATCTCCCACTATCGATTTAATACGCTCGGCCACATCGAAAACGGGCGCGGCTTCGCTGGAACTCTCAGCCTCGGCAGCCAATTTGGCGTCCGGGGAGATAGCGCCCAGCTCTTTGAGCATCAGGCCCGCTTTCAGGCTGTATTCGGGACTCTTTAATTTACGGATGTCGGTCAGGACTCCGACCGCGAGCGCTACCCGGTCGGCCATGAGGAACGAAACCGCGGCCAGCATCCCGGAGTCGATCCGGCCCGGACTGGACTGCCACGCGTCGGCGTAGGCCCGGCCCGCCACTTCGTACAACTTCTTCTCGTAAGCCGCATCGGCCTGCTGACGCGCCTTCACGTATTGTGCCTCGTTTTTCGCCAGATCCGCCGCGTTGATCAACCTGGTCCGCCATTCCGCCGGAGCGAGCCGGGCGGCCGCCTCCAGCGCCTTGCCACTTTCGTCGTAATGCGTAAGCGAGGCATGCAAAATCCCCAGTGCGGCCTGGCCCTCCCAGCGTGTGGGGTCCGACTTTGCCAGTTTGGCTGCGGCATCAAGTGCCACCGCGGGATCGCCGAACTTTCCAATCAGATCTACGAGGGCGATGTCGAATTTACGGGCGCGCTGGCCTTCCGGCGTCGATTCGAGACGAACGATCGCTTCGATGCGAGGCAGTTCTTTTGCCACCGCCGCCGCGATATCGGGAGACGGATCGATTCGCACGGCCTCTTTATAGAGGCTTAAGGCCTCTTTCCACCGTTCGGGAACGCTTCTTACGCACATCACGGCCAGGTTGAAGAGCGCTCGCCCGTACGTCGGGTCGCGCTGAATTGAAAGCAGATAGAAATGGATGGCGCGGTCGCGGCTTTGGGCCTTCACATTGGCCATCGACTCGTTGCCGCTTCTTAGAGCCCCAACCGCTGCCTCACGGTATGTTTTGTAAATTCCGCTGCAAACGGGATCGTTACAGGCATTGGAGACCTGAGGGGCGGCCGATCCCGGAGCAACCGTACCGGGCGGAGTTGCACCCGGAACGCCATTGGCTGCGTGGCGGGCGGACGGCAGCCTCAGCGTGTCCCCGGGCGTCTGTCCGTTCGCTTGTGGCGACAACGCGATGCACAGGATGACACCGCAGATCGGAATTCCGTTCAACAGGCCCATGTGTGTCCTCATTCTAGTTACCAAAAACTACCTGCCGGCTTCTTCCGTCGATCGAGGAATCGTCGTCGCAATGCGCCTCGACGAGGCGACCGCCATTATACCTGTACTCAATCTTAGATGTTTTCCCGTTGTAACTGATCACTTCCCCGATCAGCTGGGCACCGTTGTATTTCATCTCACGACGGTAGCCACCGCCCTTTTCCGCAATAGACACGAGTTTATTGCCATCCCACTGAAATTCGAGGGCTTTCAGACCGCTCTTGACGGGAGTGGCGGACTTGACGCGACCGTCGGCATCGTACTCCGCGATGAATGCGAAGACGCCGTTCCACACAAACGGATTGAAATAGGGATTTCCCGCCACAATGGTGGCGACGCGTTTCTTAGCCAAAACTTCAATGAGATAGGGATTGACGTTCGGGTCCGTGAACAGCGTGACGTATGTACCTTTGCCCTGACCGGCCGCTCCCTGCGGTGTCACTTTGGGCGGTCCAGGGTCGCTCTTGTCGTCAAATAACTCGGTTGAAACGCGACGAACGCCGTGTCCCGACGGGTAGTAATCGAAATAGACATTGACGGGCGGAGCACCTATGGGTTCCTGTAAGGTCGTATGAACCGCGTTCAGAACGTTTCCCCTCCATTCAAATACCGTCTGTAGCTTCCTTGAACCCTTCACTTCGGTCGGATGAACATTGATGGCGAGGCTGGCGGGGTCGTACATCAGGCCCGGCGGGTTGCCGCGTCCGCTATACCAGTTCGGCGCGCCCACGGGTTCGGCCAGCGGCGACAACAGGATAAGATCGTTCCGGACTTCAGTCACATGGTTTGAACTCCCCAGCTGAGTCGGAGGGATAGAAAGATAGGCTCCCCAGTGTGCGCGCGCTTCCTTTTCATTACGCGTCACAGCGGCATCGAGGCCCGCATGATAGAGCAACTCCGGATCGGAATCGTTAATCTGAAGGCCGGCGCGAGCCTGGACCAGCGCGGCGGGGTAGTCGCCGTCGGCTTCGGCCTTGAGGTTGGCCTTACGCGCCGCGTCGCTGCCTGACCTGATATCGTACGATATATTTTCCCTCAGGGAAGCGGCCGCTTCGAGCGCAGCCGAGTCGTCTTTCACCAGGACCTCATAGTCGTCGAGCTTGCTGATGGCCTGCTTCAGATGCTTTTGTGCCTGCAGCAGGTGGATTCGGCTGAGGAGGATTTTCGGATCCCTGGCATAAACGGCTTCCGCCGCTTTAAGGTCGTCTTCGGCGGCATCGAAATTGATCGCCGCGATATCGCGCTCGGCGCGGGTAATGTAGGGCACTATCCGGAGTTTTTGCGCCGATGTTTCAGTCGCAGCAGGAGTTCCGCCGGTATGATCGTCCAGGCACCCGATGCGAATCTCGCTGTACAGAGCTTCCAGAGTCCCGCTGGAGGGATTCCGCAGCATAGCCAGTTTGATTTCGTCTCGCGCGGTGGCGCATCTTTTCGGCGTGGCGTCGAGCGCGTCGCGCGCCTGCTTCGTGTGCTCAGCCTCGCTCTCCCTCGCCGAGCGATTGTATAGCTCGCGGAGGTCGTTAAAGGCGTCGTCATAATCTTTCAGATCGTCGTACTTGTCTATAAGCGCGTCCCATTCCGTCGCGACGCCCAAAGCCCGCACAATCGCCGTGCGCTGATTCAGCCAGTCGAGCTTTTCGCGAAGGGAGCTTCCCAGTCTTGTCAACTCCGCGTCCGCCGGAAACGCCTTCTCCGCGACCGGAACGTAGCGCAGACCTTCGGTCAATGCGGCGTACCGCCCCGTCCCGGCACTGGAAAAAAGCTTCAGTGCCCTGTTCATGGGGTCGGAAAGTATTGCCTTGATTTTTGCCTGCGAAGGACCCGTGGCGACCGCCGCGATTCCCGTCAGTAGCGACATTCGCTCGTCGAATGAGGCCGCCGGCGAAGGTTCTCCAACCCCCCGGAAGTTTTCCTCGTCCGAAAGATACGTTACCGCGGCATCGATCGGAGTCGCGGGGCCGGAGAGTATTGCGAAAATGTCGGACGTGCGCATCGCCTGATCCTTCGAGCCGCGATCCGCCTGAATCACCACCTGCGCCGCGGACCAGATCGCCTGGGCGGAACTGGAACCTTTAAAATTCGCGCCATCGGGGAAAATGGGTGTCCACGTCGCTCCATTGCGCGTTACAAGATAGCCTCCGCGGTGGAGTCGCAACGCCCCTCCAAGGGCTTCCTGCGGAAGCTTTTTGTATGCATCCTGAGTCAATTCCAGAGAACCGCCGGACGCGCCGCGCCGCAGTTTCGTCTTTCCATTGATAGTGAGCTTTTCCGCCCCCTGAAACTGCCAGCCCGCGTCGTTGTGCAGTATCAGCACAAATTGGCTGGCTCCAGCCAAGCCGGCCGAGGCGAACCCGAGGCTACAGACGGCCAGTACGTTGAGTCCTGTTTTTTTCAAACGCCGTTTAATCATTCGGGGTCACACCTGTAAATCGAATACCTCAAATTATGGCTCAGCAGGGAGAATTTGGCAAGGGGACCCGGGCGTCGCAGGGCTGAATACGCGTTGACGGCGATTCGTCACCGGAAAAAAACATACAATGCGATGCCGATGATCAGAGCGCTGGCCCCCATGAGAATCCACGGCAGCCACAACGTCACCTCGGCGGTGGTGAATGTGCGCCGGCCCAACCGGAAAAGCGGGGCAGCCGCGGTCGTGGGGTCCGAAGGGCTGAATAGGTCCTGCGAATCCGGAAAGTCGGGCATTACCACCCGCTTGGGCGGAGGCTCCGTGGAAAAGGAATTGAGTGCGGCCGCGAATTCCTGGCAGCTCCCATAGCGCAGATCCTTGGTTTTTTCCAGTGCTTTGGCGACGATTCGGTCCAAAGCTACCGGCACCATCGGGTTCAGGTTGCTCGGCGGAGTCGCAACGCTGAATTTGTGCTTGTGCTTAATCAGATAGTCGGGATCTTCGGTCTCGCCCGGTTCAACCCGAAACGGCAGGACGCCGGTCAACATTTCGTACAACACGACCCCGAAACTATAAATGTCGCTTCGAAGATCGACCGACCGATTATCGCGAATCTGTTCGGGGCTCATGTAGGGAACGCTGCCTCCCATCATTCCGTATCGCGTCATCTTACGAACAGTTACGTCCATCACCAGTCCGAAATCGCTCAGCAGCGCTTTACCTGTTTCCCTTTCGAGCAGAATATTATTCGATTTGACGTCCCGGTGCACGAGTCCCCGCTGATGAGCGAAATCGAGCGCGGACAGAATGTCGCGGCATATGCCACGGATGCGGGCGAGATCGAGGGGGCGGCCCTTTTCGAGTGAATTCGGATCGGAGTAGATCTCCGATTCAAGGTTGTTGCCTTCGACGAAATAGAACACAATGGCCGGCAGCCCGCCAACATCGAATATTTCCTCCACCGCCACGATGTTTGGATGCACCAGATTCGTCGATGCTTCCTGCCGGACAAAATCCTGGAAGTACGCCTGGTTCTCCAGCTGGCGGTGGGCAAACTTGATGGCGACGGCTCTGCCGTCGGCCTTCTGCCCTTTCCAAACTTCGCCCATGCCGCCGGCTCCGAGCCGCCTTTCGAGCGTGTATCGCCCGATCTTGTCCCCCGGTTGAAAGCGTTGTTCCGCCATAACAATCTGAATCTTCGGTCGTGCGGGAAAGGCCGTTTCGTATGTCGAGCATACACTACCGGCAGCCGAAGACGCAAAAACGCACCTCGCACTTGCATTTCCTGTCGGGCACGCGCTTATAATTGAAACTCAGAAGAATTGTTCAAATCGGACCGTCGCCGCCTGCGGCACGGACGCTGGTTATGCCTCCTTTATCCTGCCTAGCTTGCGGCGCGATGTCCGCGCCCGGATCGCGTTATTGCTCCCATTGCGGGGCAGACCTGCCCGGGGCCGCGCCGGAGAGCCGGGGCACGATTCATAACCATCCGGAAACCTCGCACACCGCCGGGCTGCGGACTGTGCGAAAAACCTGGGTGATCGGGAGCGCGCCTGTCTGCGACATTGTAGCGCCCGGTGCTACCGTTTCGGGTCGCCATTGCCAGCTTACGCTTGTCGACGGCGTATTCACGGTTGAAGATCTGGGGTCGGCCAACGGCACCTATGTCGACGGCAAAGTCATCGCCGGGCCAACCCGGGTACAGCCCAATCAAATCATAACGTTGGGACGTAATGCGGCGTTCCCCTGGGACCGTGTGCCGGGAAATAACGGCATCGGGACCACGCTGGTGCCGCCGCCCCCGGGCGTCAGGGTAATTCGAATCGGGCGTAGTCCCGACAACGACGTCGTGATCGACTATCCCACCGTTTCCGGTTACCACGCGCGAATACTGCTGGATTCCGCCGGCGCCGTGATCGAGGATCTTGGCGCCTTGAACGGCACAGCGGTCAATTCAGTCGGCAACAAGATTCGCCGGTCTCCGATTACAAGCGACGACCGCGTATTCTTTGGCTCGTATCCGGTTCCGGCCTCCAGGCTACTGACCGCGAACGAGACGCCGACCGTTGGCACCCAGCCTCACCAGCTTGTAGCAATCACAAAAGAGAGGACCGTCGCGGGACGCGATCCGAGCTGCGATTTCCCGCTGCCTTATCCGTCGGTTTCGTGGCGTCACGCCGAATTGATTAAGACGGCCCAGGGCATCGAGGTTCGGGACCTCAAGAGCCTCAACGGCACCTTTGTCAACGGTGAAAGAATTGAGGGCACCCGCCTGCTTCGACCGGGCGAAGTTGTAAGTCTCGGGAGCATCTCGCTCGAACTAAAAGATGGCGGCACGTTGCACCGGCGCGACTACAAGGGCAACGTAACCATTGAAGTGGACGAGCTTTGCGTAGATGCCCGGGGAAAGCGGTCGGACCGGCTGCTCGAACACATCAGCCTTACGGTGTTTCCCACGGAAATGGTTGCGCTCATGGGTCCGAGCGGCGCAGGCAAGACTACCCTTCTCAAGGCCCTTAACGGTTACACCGTACCGGCGTCCGGGAATGTTCTTTTCAACGGCAATAGCCTCTACGCCAGCTTTGACACCTACCGTCTCGAGCTTGGTTACGTCCCTCAGGACGATATCATTCACTCTCTGTTAACCGTATCCGAGGCCCTGTATTTTACGGCGCGGCTGCGGACCGATCTGCGCGATTCGGAAATCAGAGACCGCATCGGGTCCGTTCTCCAGACTCTGGAAATCGGCGCCATAGCCGACAAACTCATTGGTTCACCGGAGCGCAAGGTCATTTCGGGTGGTCAGCGCAAGCGGGTCAATATCGCCATGGAGCTGATTTGCGACCCAACGGTACTGTTTCTGGACGAACCCACCAGTGGATTGTCGTCGAGCGATTCGTTCAAGGTCGTAAAGCATTTGTACGAACTGGCGCGGGCGGGCAAGACCATCATGATGACGATTCACCAGCCGAGCGCCGCAATATACCGGTTGTTCGACCAGTTGGTGATGGTTTCGCGCGATTCGAAGGAGAAGCTCCCACCCGGCGCCGACGCGGGGCCGGGCAAACTGATTTATTACGGCCCCACGTATCCGGACTCGCTGGAATTCTTTAACATCGAGGCGGTGAGCGAACTTAAACGCCGCGCACCGGGAGCCGAACCGAGCCCTGAGTTGGTTTTCGAGGGCCTTGAAGGTTCGCCTATGACGTCCGACGAATGGGAGGGAAAGTACAACGGATCTCCACAGAAGCGGCAGTATTGCGACGAACGAAAAGGCACCGTACACACAGCCGAACACGGGTCGAACCGAAAAGGCCAGCGATTTCAGTTTGCCCAGCTCTGGAGTCTGGTCCACAGGAATCTCATTCTCAAAATCCGGGATCGTCTGCAGACCGGAATCCTGCTGGCTCAGGCGCCGGGGTTTGCGCTGCTCGTGTACCTGGCGTTTTCGCGGCTGAATTTCGACCCCTCCGCCGGAGGGGATTGGATCGGATTCACCTCGAAGCTCGCCAGCGTACACTTTCTGATGGTGATAGCGGCTATCTGGTTTGGTTGTAATAACGCCGTCAGGGAAGTGGTAGGCGAATGGTCGGTATTTGAACGCGAACAGATGGCGGGTCTCAAGATTCCGCTCTATATCCTTTCCAAGTTCATCGTTCTTGGAGCGCTCTGCGTATTTCAGTGCCTGAGCCTGCTGGGAGTCATATACTTCGCCTGTAATCTGCAGGGATCGTTCTGGTCTTTTTTTGCCGTGCTCCTGATGAGTTCTCTCTGCGGGGTCGGGGTGGGCCTTTGCATCAGCACCAAGTTCCGCACTACGGACTCGGCCCTGGCATGTCTTCCGCTTGTCCTGCTGCCTATGATCGTTCTGGCGGGCGGCATGCAGCCTCTCTTCACGATGAGCGGAGCCACCCAAACGTTGGCAATGGCGATTCCTTCGCGGTGGGGTTACGAAGCCGACCTCCTGGCTGAGGCGACAGCGCAGCCGAAGTATTCGTTCAATCCCTGCCAGTCCGTTATGGATCAGGCCGAGGAGCAGACCCGGCTGGCCGTGGAAAAAACGACACAAACATGTCAGGATGAAATTCGCGCCCAGGATCGGCAAATGCGAGCCAAACTGGGTCCCCTCGCGTCGGCTATTCTGCCTCCTACTTTCGTTGCGCCGAAGAAGCGGCCCGCTCCATCTGGCACACCGGGCACGCGAAAGGCACTTCCGTCCGATGTTGCCGAGTCTGTTTTCCCGCTCGCGCCCAAACGCCCGGATTATCTGAAGTTTCTCCCGGATCGTTCACCCTACGCGCTCTGTCTTGGCGTCCTCGGCGCCATGACTACTCTTCTGATGCTCCTCAGTTACTGGATGCTTCGGAGAAGGGTGGTCCGATAATATGGCGCCGGAACAGGGCATGTACAAGATTACGTACGGATCCCGGCGCGATAAGGGCCTGGTCAGGCAGGAGAACCAGGACCAGATCGTCAGCTTCGATTCGAGCGTTTTCGGGCAGGTTTTCCTGCTCGCCGACGGGATGGGCGGCCACGAAGGCGGTTCGGTGGCCGCGAACATGGCCATTACGGGGTTTAAGCAGCATTTCCAGACCCTTTCCGTAAGGTTCTCCCTTCGGGACAGTTTGACGGAAGCGGCGCGGATGACGAACCGCGATATCTTCGAAAAAAGCAACGAAAAGGACGGCGGAGCCAACGCCCTGCGTATGGGTTCAACGCTTGTGCTGTGCGTACTATCGGGCGGGCGCTATATAGTGGCGCACGTCGGCGACAGTCGTTGCTACGTATTTCGTAACGGCGTCCTCACAAGATTGACCAAGGATCATACGGCGGTCCAGAAAATGGTGGACGCGGGCATCATTTCGCCCGAGGAAGCCCGTAATCACCCCGATGCCAGCGTGCTGACCCGTGCTCTCGGTCAACGCCCCGCCATAGAACTGGACGTTTCCGAACCGCACTCGCTTGCAGTCGACGAGACTCTCTTGCTTTGTTCGGACGGTCTCTATGGTTATGTCGAAGAAGCGGCCATTGTCGAAGCGCTGCGACAAAACAGCGACCCTCAGGCCGCGGCCGACGCGCTGCTGCAACTTGCCCTCGACGCCGGAGGACACGATAACATTTCTCTGTTCGTCATCCGGGCGGAGCCCGCTTCGTCCGCAACTGCCACAGAGCCAGACCCTCCTGTCGCGTTGGAGGCTGTAGCCGCGGTTAAGCATCCGCCGGGTCAGACACCCGTGGCGGAAGGGGCGCGTCGCAGCCGACGCCTCGCGTTTTGGCTGATCGGAATCGCGGTGCTGCTTGCCGCTGCCCCGATTGCGGCGTTCCTGCGCCCAGCGGTTGTCCCCGCGGGCTTGCGTGAAAAGCTCCTTGCTTGGGGTGTCCAATTACCGTCGGTCGAAAAGACCACGACCTTCTCCCCGGAGCCGGGGGTGGCTGCTACCCGAACGGCGCCATCGCCGTTCGGTATCGGGGCTGGCGCCGAGCCATCGGGAACGTCGGGAGCGGCGCGATCGCCGGTGAACTCTGTTGCGGCGATTGCCGACTCGGCGGGTGGCGATTCGACCGCGGGCAAGCCCACTCCCGAAGTTGAGGGCAACCCGGCAACTGCGTCGCTTCCAGTTCATACTCCGGATCCGGCGACCGGGCGTCCGCTTGCCGGCCGAAAATCGGTTGCTCTGGTCTTCCCGCCAGTCTCAAACCCCGGTTTTCAGGAGGAGACCGGGAAGGTTGCGTCGAGACTTCGCGCGGCGGGCTATCCCGTAACGGAAGTTCCAAGGCCGGTCGAGCCGAACAATGTATGGCGGAGTGTTGGCGCCAGTGTCGGCTCAACGCCTCCCCCTGTTTTCATCTCGGCTGTGTTCATGGCCGGATTCGATCAGACGGCGGCGGAGATTTGCGTGTTGGTTGCCTGTTCCCAACCAGCGGCGCCATTGCCGGCCGGCGATCACTGGATGTTTCAGGAAAACTTCGGGGCGAGTGGAGTGGCACTGTATATGCGGCCTTCCCTTTCCGGACCGGAGACATCGGCGACAAAAGGTACCACTTCGGCGGCAGGCCCTATCGGCCATTCCGGCCTGCGGACTTCAGACCGAAGAGAGTGAACGAATCATGAAAATCTGCGAGGCATGTCAGGCCGTAAATGTACCCGAAGCGAATTTCTGTTCGCTGTGCCGGACTCCGTTCGCCGCCACGGCGCGAGGAGCTTATTGCGAAAAAGGACACGCCATGCATCCCAGCTGGAAGGAATGCCTCGAGTGTCAGGGTGAACGTAGTCAGCTCATGGACTACGGAGAACCGCCGCGAATGCCTACCCTTATGGAACCTTCGACGGCGTCCTCCCCCCGTGGGGCGACGGTTATCGAAGTACCCCCGGGGCATCCTTCCCATCCCGCCCACGTTCCCGGATCGCCGCAGACCACGGGTCCGCTTTCATCCACAAGGGTGGTCAAGCCCCGGGAACAACCGGCACCTGCAACGGCTCCGCCACCGGCGACTCCGCGAGTTAAGACGGTATTCGGCGGTTCCGACTCCGAATCCGCCCCCGCGGCCGCCTCACCGGTCGTGGAGAAAAAGGTGGACCGGAGAATAGTGGGACTGTTGTTGACTTACACGTGGAAACCGGAGGGGCAGATTTTCCCGGTTCGCGAGGGCAGGAACCGGATCGGCCGAAACGCGGAGTGCGAGATCGCGCTGCCGGAGGATCCGCATTTGTCGGGTGTGAATTCCCACATCACCTACAGGAAAAATTTTACGATTGGCGACCTGGTCAGCATGAGCGGCACCGACATGAACGGTGTACCGATTGAGGAGACCTACGTCAAACTACCGAACTACGCGCAGATCCGCGCGGGGTCGACCCATTTTACATTTATCGCCGTGGATCCGGCGACCGGCACAGCCGTGACTTAATGAACTTGTTATTCGTCAGCGCCCAACCCCGCATGGTGCGGTTTGCCCGCCGAGGCGTCCTATTGCGGTCGCCCGGAGATTTTTCCGGCGGACGAAGCGCGGGAGTTACGCTCACTGGGGTAGGGAGGCCGACCGGTTTGTGATATCCGATCTCAGTCCGGGAATGCGGTGTGGCGACTATGAACTTCTTGCTTTTATCGGCAAAGGGGGCATGGCCCAGGTCTGGAGCGCGCGAAACACGGTTAACAGAGAACTGGTGGCCATTAAGACGCTGCTGCCCCTCTATGCGGCCGACCCCGTCCTGCAGGAGCGTCTGGCCCGGGAAGGCGAAAGTCAGAAAACGCTGCGTCATCCTAACATTCTGAAGGCGCATGGAACGTTTCGTCTCGACGGGTCGATTTTCATGGTGATGGATCTGGTGGATGGTGAGTCGCTTGAACGCTACATGCGACGCCGGCGGCGCATACCGGTTCCCGAAGTTCGCGGCATCGCGCAGTCCGTGCTGGGCGCTCTTCATCATGCGCACGAGGCGAATATTGTCCATCGGGACGTAAAACCTTCAAATATCCTGCTGTCGCGCTCGGGCAGAATTCTGCTGAGCGATTTTGGAATTGCATTGCTGCGTAACGCGGTCCGCCTGACGCGGATTGGTGGCATTGGGACACCCTGTTACATGAGTCCGGAGCAGATTGTCGGTCGCGACATCGGTCCTTTGAGCGACATCTACAGCGTCGGGTGCGTTTTATACGAACTGCTGACCGGGCTTCCGCCGTTTCACGCCGAAGGCCCGGCGGCCAACGAATGGGTACGAGATGCCCATCAGTTTACGCCGCCGGCTCCGCTTCTTCCCAATCACCCCGAGGTCCCGCCCGCCCTGGCAAACGCGGTCATGCGGGCGCTGGAAAAGGCTCCCGCAGCACGCTTTCAGTCCTGCGCCGAATTCGCCGCCGCTCTTGGCGTGTCGGTTCAGCTACTGGCTGGCATCGGCGCGGGCCATCTGAACGAGGGCGGCGCGGCGGGCGGGTCCGCTCATTCTCCGCTGTCTGAACCCGCGGAGGGACGGCCCGCGTCTGGCATCGAGATGCCGCGGGTCGTCACGCCCGTTGAGAACCCCTCCGGGCAGCGCCCCTCATCGACTCCGCGTGTGCAACTCCCGTTAAGCGGCGCCGGGGTGACGATTGCCAAGCCCTCCGGTCCGACCTCCGGCCGCCATACTCCGGCGGCGGTGGTCTCGACGGTTCGGAAGCATCCCGGATCGGCGGGAATTGCCGCGATCGCCGCCGCGGTTCTCCTGGCGGCCTTCGCTGTGCTTCGCTGGCAGGAGTCTCACGCGACGCCCGGAAAATCCGGCGACGGCCAGTCTGCTGCCAGCGGAGTATCCGCCCAGCGTAACCCCACCGGGGCAAGTGCGGCCACGGCCTCCGCGCGGGCGACGGGGGGGACCGAACCGGCGGCTGCTGGAAATGCGCCGGGTGATCGGATCGGCCAGGGAAGCAGCGAAGTTTCAACCGCCATCGATCAGATCAAACAGACCTATGACAAATTCCAGCGGGATACCACCCCTGCCGCGCCGGAGGAGGCCAATGCCGCTACCGGTTCCGCCCTGCCCAAACGTCCGACTCCCATGGCTTTCGGCAGAACGTCGGGCGTACTGCAGTGGACCGGATCCAAAGGCGAGAGTGTTGAGATCGACGGAACTAAGGCCAGCAGGGGAATACTGACCGGAGACACGCTTCCCGGCGTACCGGTTCGCGTGTGGATTGATGGCGATAACGAAGGTATAATCATCCAACGGCCGTCCGATGCCGATGGCTACCGGAAACTGTTGCTCCGGATGACGGCGGATAACGTTCGAATTCGTTGGCAAAAACTCGACCCAGGACAAACCAAATGAAAACAGCAAGCGTTTGGATCGCCGCCGCTTCACTCTTTGTGGCAGCCTCCTCTTTCTTTCTGGCAGCCGCTTCGCTTTTTGGACAGGCTCCGAAAGAACAAGCGGCGACCGCTGAACTGACGGTTCGTCTCACGGCCCCTTTGACGACGAAGCTGAATCGCCCCGGAGATTTGGTCGTCGGGAAAATAACCGGGCCCGCGGATCTGGCCGGGGGGTATCTTGAAGGCGAAATCAAAGACATTCACCCGGGGGCCGGCGCGAAGCATGCGGAGATATCTTTCCAGTTTCACACCCTGCACGCTTCAGGAAAGAACTCGCCGGTCGCCGCCAGTGTTGTCCGCATCGTAAACAGCAAGCAACAGGCCGAAGTCGACGAGGATGGCGGTGCCATCGAACAGGAACGCGGCGGCGCCAGCGGGCCGGCGGGACGTCTGGCTTCGCTGGCCGGCGGTCTGGCGTCGAGAATTACCAAGAACAAACCGCAGCAGGCCGAATTGACGAAATTGTCCTCGAAAACCGCCAGCCTCTCTCTCGCACCCGGAAGCGAGTTGACCGTGCAATACAGCGTTCCGGCGCCTAAATCCAAGTGAGGTGAACCACTGTGTACCGCAATTCCAAATTTCGTTTCGCCGCCGCTCTCGCCTTGTTTCGGCTGGCTTTTCCTTGCGGACTTGCTGCGCAAACGCGCGTGGATGCGCCAAAGTCGTCGGAGGAGATTCGCGTCGAGAAAATCGAACTTCTCAATCTGCAGACGGACCGGATCGGTTTTGCGATCACGCCTTCGATCATCCCGACTCAACAGGTGCGAATCCGAACGATCACTTTTTACGGCATGCGCATCAATGGCATCCCTGTCTTCGTGCCGCCGGTATCGGAAGAACTGGAACTCCATCCCGGCGTGCGCGCTTCGCTTCGTCGCCCCATGCAGCTCACGATCTATTTCCGCGACCTGAGTTCATTGCAGCCGCTTATAGAACTGGTCCGGGGTGGCAGGATCAGGATCGAAGGCAACGCTCTTGTGGAGGCAAAACTCGATACGCTGCCATCGCTGCTGCTGATGAAGAAGACCGCGCACGCGCCCCTGCGCATCGACGCCGATCTGCCACTCGATATACCGGGCGGCTCGCTGGTTCGGGACCAGACTCTCAGGGCGCTTTCCGTCGCCGAAACCGGACGCACTATTCTTTCGAAGTCTCTGCTCTATCTGCTGGGGACCGACGAAACGCAGAAGCGTCTGCAGGATCGTTTCGGCAAGAGCGTATTCCTGGCCGTCGCGCGATACGAAATGACGGATTCCAACCACAATCGCTATCCGGTTGAGAAGATGGGCGTGGCGTTCCGAGCCACGGAAAAGCAGGTTGTCACGACGCGCGAAATGGTGGAACCGTGGATGTTCGATTCCGCCATCGCCCTCAAACTGAAGCGGGGGGAACTGACCATGGTGAAAGACTCATTCGATTTGCTCCTCTGGCCGGCCGGAACCGATTATTCCCGGCTGTCGGGCCCTCCGATTGAAGGCAATGCCGTCAGCCTGAAAAAACACGACTTTCGGGTATTGCCGGGAACGGCTGAGACGGAAAAAATGGTAGCTACGGAAAACGGTGCGCGGGCTACTCTGGTCAGCACGGCCCCCAGGGCCTCCGTGTCGAATCTCGCGGTGCTGGAGTTCGCCAACCCGCCGAAAAGCGGACCTCCGATGACCCTCATTGATGCCAAACCCCGCTCGGAAGGGTATCCGGCAATAGTGGCGTTCCGCTTCTCCGCCGGACCCTACACCCAATCGGCAGATCCGGAAATTGTGCGACTGAGCGCCAGAGTCGTCGACGGCCGCCTGCTCTTCGACGACCCCATCGACTCGTCCGCTCTGGGTTCACCCGTGCTTTCCGACGATGGATTAGTGGGGATTCTGCAGGACGAAACTTCGGCAATCTCCTATGCAACCGCGGCCGCAAGGCTTAAGCTGAACGCTGCCGGAAAATAGAGCTTCACCCGCCGGATTTCAACTTGCGCGCGATTAACGCGGCTGGTCCGGAGGCTCGACCGTAAACATCGACTCACCGATCGCGACTTTGTCGCCGAACTGCAGGCGTACCCGGGAACCCGGCGTAACGGCTGCCCCGTTGACCATCGTGCCGTTCGTCGATCGGTTGTCCAGCAGATACAGGTCGCCCCGGATCCACTGGATGCAGGCGTGGGAGCGGGAAACGGTGGAATCGTGTTGTACGTGGATCCTGCTTGCTTCACCCGAGCCGATCCAGATTTCCGCGGCATCGATGGGATACCGTGTGTTGGGAATTAACGACCCCGACCGACTCACCAGTCTGAACCAGGCCGTTGGAACTCCGGATTCGGGCGATGGCAGAACGTGGCGAAACTCCGTTGGCTCGGCGGTCGGCACGGCTTCGGCGCGCTCCCGGTCGGTGGGCTGAATTGGCCTGTTTGGAAGTACGCCCGGTCCACCCGCTCCGCGCGATGCGGGCGGTTTTGGGGGCCGTGAAGTATCGATCGCTTCATAAACCGTGGCGGTTCGGGCCTTGGGCGCCGGTCCTGCCGACGTAGCAGCCGGAAAGGCCGCGAGAGGCTTCGTCTGTCGCTTTCTGCTGTGCAGGATCAAGAGCATACCTGCGCCAAAAAGGACCACGGCGGCGCCGACCGAGACGAAGAGCAACGTGTCCGACGCCGGCGGTTCGGGAAGAAGCACGGAAATAGCATTGGTTAACCCGTCGGGTGTCACAATTCGCAACAAGTGTTTGCGACCATCCGCCCGGACGTGCGCCAAATGGAATGTCATCACCTGTGTGCCCAACAACCCGTCGATTCCCCGCCGCATCGCCTGGCGAAGCTGGTCGTATCCTTTAGCTCGCAGGTATGCGCCACCGGTCGCCAGTGACAGTGCCTGCATCGACTCGAGATATCGGCCCGTGAGTCGCGTCACTCCCAGGCAGTCCACAGGGATGCCGGACGTCGCCGCCGTCTCCGTCAACTCCGCCAGGGGGGGGCCCGGGCCTTCGTTCTTGCCGTCGGTGATAACCAGCAAATGCCTCCGGGGATTCGATGTTTCCGCCGCAAGCATCCCAAGGCTCCTCGCGATAGCTGCGTTGAGAAGCGTGTGCCTGCTACCTACCCTGAGACCGTCGATGGCCGCAAGAAGCAGCGCTTTGTCCGACGTGAAAGGCTGGCGGACATCGACCGAATCGCCAAAGCCGACTAGGGCGATCCGATCCTGCGGCCGACTGCTTGAAACGTAGTCCCGCAACGCCGCTTTTACGGATTCAAACGGCGCCCCCTGTACGCTGCCGCTGGTGTCCAAAGCCAGAATGGCGGTCACCCCGTAAAGGGTGGAACGAAATTCCCGGGTCGCGGAAGGTGTCGTGCCCTTCTCTCCGTCTTCCAGCAGATAAGGTGCGCCGGTGGACGCCGACGGAGGGTCGAGCACCGCATCAATCGTCCCCGGAGGCGTGTTGGCAGCGTAAAACGTGGTTTGCAAATGCAGGTTGCCTGCTGCTGGTACCAGGCGCGCCGCCAACAGCAGCGCGGCGAGCAACCGGCGCATTTGTCAGCGTCCCCGGCCGGGTTTTGGCAGCAAACTGAGGCCCGTCTTCATGGCGCGAAATGAAAGGCTGTTGTCGTCGAGCGAACTGGCCAGCGCCATGGTTTTGATCTCGGCGCTGACCGCGCGGCTTCGATCCGTCGGATTGGGGTGAACGCTGAGCATGGTTGCGGTCTCTCCCTGCGATCCCCCCGGATTCTGCAGCCGGTCAAGCGCCCGCACCTCGCCAAGCGGATTCCAGCCCGCCCTCACGAGGTTGTAAACCGCCAGCAGATCCGCCTCGTTTTCGTTGGAGCGGTCGTATTGCTGCACGGCGAGTCCGGTGATCGGAACGCCGATCTTTTGAAAGGCTTGCTGCACCTGGGCGGAATCCAGTAAAGGCAGCATTTTTCTGGTCTGATCCCAGAGCGATTTCGACCGCATTTCAAGCGAAAGGCGGTTAAGGTAGTGCCTTCCGGCAATATGCCCGATTTCGTGCGCCAGCACGCTCGCCAGTTCGCTCTCGTCTTCAACGAACGCAAGCAACCCGGTCGTAACGAATATCGTACCGCCTGGAAACGAATAAGAATTGACGTCGTTCGTGTTTACGACACGGCAAGTGTAAACCAGTTCGGGCCGCAATGAGGCCTTGCCAAGCCTCTTTACTAAGTCGTTCAGGTAATGGTCCAAAAGCGGATTGGATAATATCTCGCGTCCCGATTCGAAGTCGTGGGCGAGCGCTCCGCCGATTTTCAGTTCGTCGTCCGGAGTGAATTGGTTATACGAGGGGATACTGATCCGTGGCTCGGCTGCGCCGCAAACCCACGACAGTACCAGTAGTACCGAGGCAGCTGTCATAAGCTTGCCAATCGATAACGTCGCCGCTGTCCGGACAAGTTTTTGGAGTGACATCACTGAGAAAAGATGTTACCATCAATCTCACCGGAAATGTAGTAAATTTTCGTTTAGGCGTAAAATCGGCGAAAATGTCCCTGGATCACTCCGATGCGTACAAGTTAATACGCCAGATAGGTACCGGCGTGACCGGTGCCGTCTGGATAGCCGACGGTCCTTCGGGCCGCGTCGCAATGCGGCGATTTACGTCCGCTGCGCCACCGGGCAGCGAGGAATGGAAGGCCGATCGCGCTCATTTTCTGCAGGCGGCGAGACAGTGTCTCGCATTCCGGCATCCCAGAGTCGTTCCGGTACTTGACGTAATCGACGATCAGGATGACGCCTGGATCGCCTCGGAGTTCGTTGAGGACGAGACACTCGAATCGATTCTCAAACATGAGCGATTTTCAACCGCCCAAACGAACAAGATCCTTCGCTCCATTGCGCAGATTCTCGATCAGGCGCATCGCGCCGGCATTGTGCATGCCGATCTTAAGCCTTCCAATATTTTCGTCGATGCAAAGAAATCCGTGCGTCTCGCCGGCTTTGCCGTTTCGCCGCGCGCCAGGCGAAGTCCCGGAGCCGAACTAAGTGCTGGTTGGGTTCATCCGTTTCTGACGCCGGAGCATCTGATTGCGCCCGGCACCATTGGACCGCGCACGGACGTATATTCCCTGGCTGCGATTGCGTACTATCTCTACACGGGCAGGCCGCCCTTTTCTTCGTCCGGAGACGTACGCGCGGCGATTCTTCGCGGCCAACTGGATTTACCGGTTACTGTCAGCCGTAATCTGGCTGGCGGGCTTGAAGCGCCATTGCGCAAAGCAATGTCGCGGGATCCGGGCGAAAGATTCCCCGACTGCATGGGATTTATGACTGCGCTCGAAGCGGGCGTGGATCCGGCAGCCAGATTGCCGGAACCGGGCCAGCCCGCAGGGTCCTCCCAAAAGTTGATTTATGCCGGGATCGCAAGCGTAGTGCTGGCCATCCTCGTTGCGCTCTTGTTGCTGCTCCACGGTCCGAAAAAGCCAGGAGGTGGTTCCGCCTCGACTGGCCCCGCCGCACACAGCGGACCAATTGCTGCCTCGGGACCAGCGCTATCCGTCGCCGACGCTAAGCTCACGAGGAAGGCGAAATCGACGACGCCCAGACAGACGGCGCGGGACGTGCCGCAGGTTGCGTCGAGGGAATCTAGGCCCGGGCCATTCCCGCCTGGATCTTCTCCGCGATCCGGGCCGGATGCCGCGCCGAGACAAGCCCCTCCCGCCCCCAAGCCGCCATCGCCCGCCCCCACTACTCAGCCACCTGTCTCCGCGGCGACTTTTATTCCGCCGTCGAGTGCGCCGAGAGGTTACAGTCTCGAGATCTATTCACAACTAATCGACGATAAGCACCTGATAACGAGGGGGCTTTCGTTCCGGTACCACGACCGCGTTCTGGGGAATATGTCGGTGGGCGAACTGAAAGCGAGGATTATCCTCAGCGGGATACCCCCTCCGGCCAAGGGACATCGCCTCTCGATCGAGTGGGACATTGACGGCAAGATATGGGACGGTCGTCTGGTGAGTCCCAATACGGTGGTCGAATTCAACAGCGAACCCATCCGCGGGTCTTATCAAGTCATACTGCGGTTGGACACCGAACAGGTTGCGGATTACACGTTCAGGATCGAACCCTGATCGGCAGGAAGGATTTTGCAATATGAGATCAAACTGGCCACGGACTTTAATCGTTTTCACATTCATATTGGCGGCGCTTCCGCGTCTGGAGGCCCAATCTGCGGCGGTGCCATCCTCCGCCAGACCGTCGGCTGGCGCGACGCCGCCAGCCCCGGCGCAACCTGGAGCTTCGGCCCCGTCGCAGCAGCAACCTGTGGCGGCCGGCACAGGTGACGACAGATTTGCTTCCATGCGCGTCCTGAAAGACCAGTTGCGCGAGAAGTTCGAACAGACAAGCGACGCTAACTCAAAAAGCATCGAGGAGTATCTGAAGAAGAAGACCTGTAACATCAATCACGTCGACGACCTGTTGACTGATACTCAGGAGGCGATGAAGGTTTGGTATGAGGCTGAGATGAAGTTCTGGACGGAAACCGAACTCGTCGAGAATGAACGCGTCGAAGGCCAGAGGAAGAGTCTCGCCAGCATGGAAGAAGATGTGAAAACCACGCAATCCATCGTCGATTCTCTTACCGAGGAGCACAACAGACTGCTGCGGGACAAAGCAACTCTGGAGAAGGAACCCAAGCGTACCGTCGAACTGCAGAAGCAACTGGATCAGATTATTCTCGATATCCGGGAAGAGGAAGGTCGATTGTCTGAGGCCCAACAGAGCTTTGAAGACGCTAACGCCAAGGTAACAAATACAAAAATCGCGCTCGACGCCCGCCTCATCGAAGTGCGGCAGTATCAGGTGCAAGTCAAGACCTACGTCGAGCAGATGAAGGCCTATTACCAGACACTTCGCGCGAGTGCGGATTCTATCTGCAGCCTCCCCGGAGCAAAAGGCCCCAAGGCGCTTCCGACGGCGAAGGGCCGCGCACAATGAAAAGTCCCGCCAGGCTGCTGTTATCCGGATTCCTCTTCCTGTTTGCGGCCCTTCCCCTTTTCCCTCAGCAAAGGAAGGTTGTCGCCGACCCCCCGTCGCTTGGAGAAGCCGAGCGCGATTACCGGAATGCGCAACAGGAGTGGCTCAATGCGGACCCAAACCTCGAGGCCGATTTCCTGAAGGGCAATCCTCGCGAAATTCACAATCGAATCACGCGGTCGGCGGCCCTCAAAGATGAAATGATGCAGAAGAAGGCAGTCTACCTGGATCTCGTGGTCGCGCATTTCGCCGAAACCCGGGCGCGTCTTTCGAGCGCGAAGGGCGTCGATCTTCCGATACCGGAAATGCGTCAGCGTCTGGAGGCTGAGCAGACGCGGGTACTGAGCGAGATCGAGAGACTCGACGACCTCATCCGGGATTTTTCGCAGGACGACCTGTACGCGATAGTCGTGCACAATATGAATGCCGAGCGGGCACAACTTGCCGAAGTGCAGTTGTCTCTCGCGAAGCAGATTCGCTCCCTGGATTCGATCGGGAACGCCCAGGACGCCATCAAGAGGATCGAGGCCAGGGATCCGCTCGATCAAAAACTGGAGGCCATTTCGAAGGTCTGGGAACAGGAGCGCGAAAGCGTCAGGGTTCAGCGCGAACACTGGAAGAATTATTACGCCGAAATGAGCCGGGAAGTGGATGGCGGGAAGTCCCCGGCGACCGTCGCTTCCAACAGTCCGGCGGTCAACCCGGTCCCTGCGCCAGCCTCCGCGAAACCCCGGGTTACCCCGCCCACGAAAGCGCAGGGACCGGCGAAACCGGCGGATTTCGAGGGCAAGTGGGTTTATACGAGCAGTCCGAACGCGTGGACCGGATTCGGCGAACCGGTGCGGGTTGCACTGGAGCTTCACTATTCGGGGAAGACACTGTCGGGAGCTTACACAGCCCGCCTTCCCGGACGGCAGGATGTTCGCGATCTGGACCTGACTTTATCCGGGGAAGTTGTTTCCCCCGGTAAGGCGGTACTGCGGTGGATTTCGAAAACGCCCGCCGCCCGCGGCGAACTAACCGTCCAGCTCGGTGGCGACAGGCGCCTCCTGCTGGAACGTACCACGTCCAGCGATACCTATGTCCCCCGGGGCATGGAAGTTCTCGTGCCGCAACAGGCGCCTTAGACGATGTTTGCCCGGAGATCACGACACCCCGCATATACGGACGACGACCCTCCGATTGTACGGGCCCTGCGCGCGGCTACCGAACCGCCGCCGTGGCGTCTGAACTTCTTTTTCACCGGCTGTCTGGTTGAGGCGACGCTGTTGATGTTGGGTGTCCTCACTGAGTCAATCTCGGGACTACCCCGGAGCGTTGAAAAGCACGCAAAGAAGGACAGGCCAATGACAATTGTGTACATTCCGCCCTCCGGCATGCGGCCACAGCCGCCGCCTCCTCCTCGGGGAACGGTTGCTGTTGCGAAGCTCGCGATACCGCCGGTGATCGATTACCCCACTCCGCCAAAGTCGAAGATCAAGGTCCGACTGGGCGAAATTACCATCAATATCGCGGAAGACACCGACGACCAGTTACCCTCCGTCGTAAGACAGCAGAACGGAACATTCGCCGTGCTCGACCCGAACGATCCGTCGTTTACGCGTTACACTTTCGATCCGCCGGACTGGCAGATGCACCCGACCGTACTGGACGTTCGCCGCCGAATGAAGTTCAGACTGATACCGCCTTCAAACTGGCCTTTGCTCAGATCTCTCGCGGAAAGCAACAATTTGAAACCGGACAACTATCAGGTGGATGCGCTTTTCGATGGCGCCTTCTCCGACTGTCTGGAACGGGAAATCCGCAATCGTTCCTCCGGCGGGACGGGGCAGGTGACCGCTGTTTCTCTGGCATTCAATTCTTCGAGGAGTTGTGGAATAGATGTTCTCAAAGTTGATTTCGCTCAGTAGCGCAACAGCCGCCGGGCGCGGCGCCAGCCATCGGAGGAAGCCGTCCGCCCGCGCTCGGCGGCACAACCTGCGCGTGCCCCTCAGTAAAGTTCTTGTGGTTTGCGGATGGCTGATTTGCCTCCCGATGCACGCTCAGGAACTCGCGCCGCCGCCCGATTACGGGGATAACACAATCAATGTTCTTGCCGAAGAAACGGCAAAAGCCTGGCAGGCGTGGCAGCGCCTCGATCGGGATATCGAGCAAAACGCCTTCCAGTTGGCGATGGTTGACGGCAGAGAAACCATACAGCGGTCGCTCTCGGCCCTCCTGAACTATTTGGGCAAGAGGAAGGCCTATTCGGAAGGTGTCGCAAAGTATATAGAACAGTTTCGCCCCGAAGCTTCGGCGCGAAAGCCGATCGTCGCTGTCGAAACAGTAAGCCGCGAACAGTTGGAACTTTTGGGCGCGACTCTCACGGACGTGCAGGCGCGTCTCAAACGGCTCACAGACTCCCCCGACTGGAGCCGTATCCGCAGAAGCGTGGTGGCCGATACCTCCGGGATTGACAACCTTCGGAAAAACCTGCGCAACCAAATCCCGCTCGATCTTCCCCTTAGCAAACCCGAGCCACCGCACCAGATGTCGGTGATTGTCTACAGGGACTCGGAGCGTCAGATCGCGGAACTCCTCGAAAAGCTATGGACCGACTACTATCAGGCGCTCGACAACGCCGTCGAACGAAAGCCGGACGGCGCGAAGCCACTGATGGTTTCAACCAACCCGGCTTCTGCCGGCCCGTCGGCGGACGTAATGCCCGCGAGTCCGGCCGTGGTCTCCGGCACGCATCCGGCGGTCGCTCCGGCGGCGGGAGCGACTTCTCTTCCAGGCCAGCCATCGGCGCCTGCCGCCTCCGAAGCGCTGGTCGGTACGTGGCGTTACATCGAGCGGTCCCAGCAGTTCAATGGAGTCGAGGAACCGCGGCAGGTATTGATCGAGATCTGGGTGGAAAAGGGCGGTGCGCTGGCAGGCCGGTATCGCGCGGTTCTGGCCGACTTCGACGGGCCTCACAACGTCGATATCGCCTTGCAGTCGCTGCCGGCCGGAAAAAATCCGAAGGAATTCCGTTTCCATTACAGGGCCGCATCGCAGGATGCCGATGGGCAACTCACCATCGAAGGGCCCGGAACCAGTGGAACCGACCTTACTATTAGTCACGATGGTGGCGGAGTGCCGAGGGGGCGCGAAATCGTCCTTCGCCGCTGAATTCCTCCACGCGCGGCTTGCCCAATCCCGTCTCCGAACCTCCCGATCGACAAATTGTGGTTTACTGGTAAACATGCATAAGCCGATCTTCGCCTACTTGCTCGCGACGGTGCCGCTCGCGACCCTGCCGTTCGCGACCCTCCCGCTCGCCGCCCAGGTGAAAATCACCCAGGGCAAAGACCAGATCGCCGTCGATATCGATGGCAAGCCCTACACCACTTTCTTCTACGGACCCGACGTCGCGAAGCCTTACCTCTACCCGCTGCGCGCGCCGTCCGGTATCTCGGTAACGCGCGCTTTCCCCATGGAGACCATCGCCGGCGAATCCACCGACCACCAGCATCAGCGCGCCGTCTGGTTCGCCCACTCGAAAGTGAACGGCTACGACTACTGGAACAACGAGTTCTCCTATAAGGGTGACAAGATGGGCCACATCTTCGTCACGAAGATCGATAAGGCGCAAAGCGGCGCGAAAACGGGCGAGATCGACGCGACCGCGGAATGGAAGCAGATGGATGGCAAAGTGGTTCTCATCGATGACCGCAAAATGATCTTCCACGCCG
The DNA here is from genome assembly GCA_003136575.1 of Bryobacterales bacterium. Classification (GTDB taxonomy): domain Bacteria; phylum Acidobacteriota; class Terriglobia; order Bryobacterales; family Bryobacteraceae; genus BOG-234. Next base: position 195,774 of record PLEX01000225.1, read on the forward strand.
GCGGTCCGAATCGCGTGATCGATTTCGATTTCACGCTGACCGCCAAAGAGGAAGCCACTTTCGAAGACGAGAAGGACGGCGTGTTCGGGATTCGCGTGGCGTCGGAACTCGAAGAAGCCAATGCGCCCGGTACGAAGACGCAGCCGAAAGAACCGCTGCGCACCGGCATCATGACGTGCGCCGACGGCAAACAGAAAGAAGCCGCGTGCTGGGGTACGCGCGCCGACTGGATGGATTATTCCGGCACCGTGGCAGGCGAGCAGGTCGGCATCACGATCATGGACCACCCCGAAAATCCCGGCCATCCGACCTACTGGCACGCGCGCGGCTATGGACTGTTCGCGGCAAATATTTTCGGACGAAACGCGTTCACCAACAAGAAGGAGCCGTTGGGAAATGTGACGCTGAAGCCGGGCGAGAAAATGCGCTTCCGCTATCGCGTGATCGTGCATCCCGGTCCGCTGGCGAATCTGAAAATGGACGCTTTGTATAAGGAATACTCGGCCGGTAAATAGACTTTGCAGGGCCGAAACGGCGGCAACGTCGCCGCGGGAATCGCAGCCATGTGGCTGTTGTAGTGGCGCCGTGAACGCCTGCCGCGTCCGGTGGTGGGCGTTTTCGCCCACGGCCCACGGTTTTTGCACCCGTAAAGGAAACTATGCTGAAACGAATTTTGCTTCTCGCCTGCCTTCTGACCCTGACGCTCGTTGGCCAGACTTTGCCGCCGGGCGTCACTAAAGGATCCTCCATCGCCGGCATCACGGAGTACGCCTTCCCCAACGGCCTGCACGTGCTGCTTCTCCCGGATGCTTCGAGCACCAAAGTGTCGGTGAACATGGTCTACCTCGTCGGTTCTCGCCACGAAGGCTACGGCGAAACGGGCATGGCACACCTTCTTGAGCACATGAATTTCATCCTCTCGAAGGATGGACGCAACATCAAGAAGGAACTCACCGACCACGGCGCCAACTGGAACGGCACCACGGACTATGACCGCACGAATTACTTCGAGACGGTCAACGCCTCGGACGAAAACCTGAAGTGGGCGCTCGGTCTCGAAGCCACCCGCATGGTGAATATGCGCATCGAGAAGGAACTGCTCGATACCGAAATGACAGTCGTGCGCAACGAATTCGAGCGCGGCGAAAACAGCGTCGCCAGCGTCCTCGAAGAGCGCGTGATGTCTACCGCGTATCTGTGGCACAACTACGGCAAGTCAGTGATCGGCTCGCTCGCGGACATCGAAAAAGTGCCCATCGACAGGCTGGCCGCGTTCTACAGGAAGTACTACCAGCCCGATAATGCCGTGCTGATCGTCGGCGGGCAGATCGACTCTTCGAAGACGCTCGCGATGATCGACGATTCCGTCGGTAAAATCCCGCGTCCCGAACGTAAACTCGATGCTACGTACACCACCGAGCCCGCGCAGGACGGTCTGCGCACAGTCGAATTGCGGCGCGTTGGCACCGGGCAGAACCTGATTATGGCGTATCACGGGCCGGCCATGGCGCATCCCGATGCCGCCGCGCTCGAAGTCGCGGCCGGGATCCTGAACGGAACCGGCGGAACGGGCCGACTCTACAAGGCGCTGGTCGATAACAAGAAAACGCTTACTGCTTCCATGTCGGTGCAGGAGATGCACGATCCCGGCGTCGTCCAGTTCCGGGCGACGCTGACTAACGACCAAAAGCTGGACGAAGCGAAGAAAGGCATGCTCGACACGATTTCCGGGCTGATGACCGAAGCGCCTACCAAGGAAGAAGTGGATCGGGCGAAGCAGCGGATCATCCAGAGCATGGACCGCGAGATGACGAACTCGCAGAACATGGTGGTCCGGACGCTCACCGAAGTGGCCGCCGATGGCGACTGGCGCTATCTGTTCACCAACTACGAAGAAATCAAGAAGGTCACGCCGGAAGATGTGGTTCGCGTTGCGAAGTTGTATTTCAAGGATTCCAACCTCACGGTCGGCACCTTCGTTCCGGACGCCGAGCCGGAGCGCACTGTGGTACCCGATGCGCCCCCGATGGAAAAACTCCTGACCGAATACAAGCCGAGCGTCACGGTGACCGAAGGCGAGGTGCTGGATCCATCCCCGGCTGCCGTCGAAAAACGCATTGTTCGTTCGAAGCTGCCGGGCGGTCTGAAACTCGCGCTGGTGCCGAAGGCGACGCGCGGCAACACCGTTGAGCTGAGCCTCAATCTGCGTTTTGGCGACGAGAAATCGCTCACGGGTAAGAACGCGCCCGCGCAGCTGGCCGGCGCCCTGTTGATTCGCGGTACGAAGAATAGGACCCGCCAGCAGATTCAGGATGAAATTCAGAAGCTGAACGCGACCATGTCCGTTTGCGGTGGGGGTGGCGGCGGAGGCAGGGGAGGCGGCGGTGGCCGTGGCGGCGGAGGAGGCGCAGCGCTCGGAAGCTGCTCCGCGTCCATCCAGACCACGGCGGAGAATCTGATTCCGGCCCTGCGCCTCATGGCGGAAATCCTCAAGGAACCCGCGTTTCCGGAAACCGATTTCGAGCAGATTCGCCAGCAGGAGATCAATGCCATCGACCGCGGCCGCACCGAGCCGACCACTCTCGCGGCCCAGGCCCTGCAGGCTAACCTCAGTCCGTTCCCGCGAACCGACATTCGGCACCCGCGAACCATAGACGAAGAGATCGAAGACCTGAATAAGGTCACCCTGGATGACGTGAAGAGGTTCTACGCGCAGTTTTACGGCGCGTCGCAGGGCGATTTGGTCGTCGTTGGCGCGCTGAAGACGGATGAACTGCAAAAGGCGGCGGCGGAGTTGTTTGGCGCCTGGAAGAGCCAGAGTGCTTACGCCAAAGTCGAGTCGAAGTATCTGCCCGTAACTCCGATCAACACGAAGATTGAGACGCCGGACAAGCAGAACGCGCAATTCAGTGCGGGGCTGCGGATTCAGATGCGCGATACCGATCCGGATTATGCCGCGGTGGTCCTGGCTAACTACATGATGGGCGGCGATATTACGGCGCGGTGGCCGGACCGCATCCGCAATCGCGAAGGGCTGAGCTACGGTGCGAGCAGCGCATTTTCAGCCCCATGGGACGGCGACGCGGCGATCCTGTCGGCGAGCATCATCAGCAATCCGAAGAACTCGCCCAAAGTGGAATCGAGCTTCCGCGACGAACTGAGGAAGACGCTTGCCGAAGGTTTTACCCAAAAGGAACTGGATGCAGCCAAATCGGCGATCCACGATGCGCGCGTTCTCGGCCGGTCGGGCGACGCGGCGATCCTGGGTCTGATCATGACTCGGGCCGAGCAGGAGCGGACGCTCGCCTGGGACACCCAGCTGGACGAAAAACTGGCGGCGCTCACGCTCGACCAGGTGAATGCCGCGTTCCGGAAACATGTGACGAACAGTTTCTCCGTCGTGCAGGCGGGAGATTTTAAGAAGGCTGGCGTCTACCAGTAAACGCGAACTCCACCGCGCGCGGCGCGGGCATAAAGTGTCGCCGTCGGTAAGCGTGTCCAGTCACGCGGCCGAGGTGCGCCGCGCCGGCGGCCTTTTCCGTGTGCGGGCCCGGCCGCCAACGTCGCGAAGACTTGTCTTCCACAGTCGCAGCGTCGCCGCATTGGCGAACTCGGCGGCGTAATGTGCGCGGAACTGTTCGTTCTTCCTGCGTTGCCGTTTCCTGAGGGCCGTCAGAACCTCCTTGCCGCCTTTTTGCTTCGAGGTCTTCAGGCGGTGCAGAATGCGCCGCACGGTCGCACAGTCGTTCAGATCGCCGAGCAATGACTGGACATCCTTAAGTTGATCGAGCAGGCCGGCGAGCGCGGTTCCGTACATCGGCGCAAACAGGTCGAGAGTGTAGCGGAGATTCCGTGCCGCGATTCGAAAACTGTGAATCTCTTTTACCGAGGCGTTCTCTTGAGCGGCATCCGCGCCACACCGGAAGTGTTCTTCCGCCATTTCGGGAAGAATGCGGGTCGCCATCGTTTCTGCACGGGTGTTGCAAAAACGCGCGTCGTCGGTTCCGGATCCGCCGTTTTCGTTCTCCGCCCCTGCCTTCAACGCCTTGCGCCAGGCGGAAGGCAGGTTCCGCTCCACCCACCGTTGCAGACACGCGAGAAGTATACCGGCCTCTCCTTCCCGCCTATCGCGAAGTTGTTGCGCAATGGTCGCCGGGCCGGACCCCTTCGGTCCGGTGCCGCCGGCCTCCGTCGGGCCAGGGTGGGGTATGGCCATTTTGCCCAGAACGCCCATGGAAACATCGTGATCGCGGACACTGCCCGCGTGAACCATGATCCGCTTCAGGCTGCGCCGGATTCTTCTGGATTCGCCGCGGGGAAAACACGGCTTCAGCACGACAAGGACGCGCATGAACCGGCGAATCGCCACACGCAGATCGTGCACTTCATTAACCCCGCGAGCGCGAGAGCCGCCGGACCCGGCACCAAAGATCGGAGAAACCGCACGTTCAGCCGGACCCGGCGACGTGACCTGTGCGCGTTCCTCAAGCGACCGGATGGTGCGGGCAATCTGCGTGCTGAGGCTCCGCAGGAGCTTATCGCCCTGTTGTGCCGCGAACTGCCGGGTAGTCAATGCGGACATACGCAGTCTTTATCCATCGTACGTCGATTCGGGCACGGGAAAATGACAAACGTATGAATTGCCGGAACAAAAAACGGTGATAATATACTTGCGTTTCTTTTCACAATGGAGTACACTGGATTTATGAGCGACCACGGTACCCTTCGAGACGCTATTGTTCACTTCTCTTCGTTCGCCAACTGCAAGGACTTTATGGTCCAGTTGCGCTGGCCTGAAGGGAAAGTCAAGTGCCCGACGTGCGGGGCGGAAAAGGTCACATGGCTTGAAAAGCGGCACATGTGGAAGTGCTACTCCGGCCACCCGTCGCCTAACTTCTCGCTGAAGACGGGGACCATCTTCGAAGACTCCCCGATCGCGCTTGAGAAATGGCTTCCCACGGTCTGGATGCTCCTGAATTGCAAGAACGGCGTTTCGTCCTGGGAGATTCACCGCGCTATGGGAGTGACGCAAAAGACGGCATGGTTTATGCTTCACCGCATCCGCGTTGCGATGGAAGGCAAGACCTACAACAAACTGGCCGGTGAGGTTGAGGCGGACGAAACCTTCATCGGCGGCAAGGTGCGGAACATGCACAAGGAGCGCCGCATCAGGGCGCAAAGGAACAGCGTGCAGGGCGACAAGTCGATTGTCATGGGCATCCTGGATCGCGGCGGCACGGTGCGAACCAAGGTACTTCCGAATCGCAAGCGGCGCGCGGTAGAGGCGGAACTTCGGGAGAACGTGGAACCGGGAGCGGAACTTTACACGGACGCTCTGCAATCGTACGCCTTTATCAATGATGAGTTCGCGCATCAGGTGATCAATCACGCCATCTCCTACGCTGAAGGGAAGGTCCATACCAACGGAATGGAGAATTTCTGGTCCTGCCTGAAGAGGACTTTGGGCGGAACGTACGTCAGTGTCGAACCGTTCCACTTGAAGAGCTACCTTGACGAACAGGCATTCCGATATATTAACCGGAGCATGAACGACCTCAATCGGTTCGTATACGGAATGCGGAAATGCGTTGGCAAGCGCCTCACGTACAAGGAACTCACCGGAAAGACGATGGTGGACCAACATGGCTGACCGGCTTCCCGACAAAGAGACAAGGGCGCGGCAACCGCTCAGTGCCGCGCGTTTCAAGGCCACTCCTGAATTCGATAACTTCAGACGCGGCATGATCGAACTCCTGAAGGTATCGAAGCCGGAGCTGGACGCCAGAGTGCGGGTCGCGAGAGAGGCGTCTCCCCGGTTTGGGAATCCGAATGCTGCTGGAAGGAAAAAGCTTCGGAGTGAATGATTTTGAAAGTAAGTTCCGCCGTGCTTTGCTGGACATTCTCAGGTCGATCCAGAAGAGCATTCACTCCGTAGATGAGAAGTACAGCGCCGATTACAGTGAACAACAGCCACCATCCCATCGCAATCTTGAAGTTTCGGTTAGCGTTCCACCAGCCATAGCCGACCATTACGTAGCCGAGAACACTGATCGCCCACAAAAAAACACGAGAGACAAGATACGGCTTTGGGTTGAGTGTATTGGCCTCGGTGCGGTGATAACCGGCGGTATCTTCGCGTACCGCACTTTTTGCGAAGTGCAGCGGCAAGCTAAGGCTGCGTTTGCGCAAGTTGACATTATGCAGAAACAGCTTGATGCCTCCGCTCGTCCGTGGGTAGCCTTGGAGGGTACCTTCACGATCAACGACATACAGGTAGTTGGTTTGGCCGGTAGCGCCACATTCGCGACCAAAAACTACGGAGGAACTCCTGCCATAAATGCTGGATTGGGGATGCTGTTCGCGCCCTCCAGTGACTTCGACGACAAAGGCCAGCAGTTCAGGAATTTCTCTGACATTGCCTGTATTAACTCCGACAACAGGCTTGGAGTAAACGCCGATCCAAAGAGGGGGTGGGGATCTCTGATCGTCCCTAACGGAATTGTTCAGTTGCGGTCGGGAATTGTTGTCATGAATCGAGGCCCTTATCCTTCGACTGCCAAACTTCAGATAGTAGGATGCATTGGATACGCTTCGCCGCTGAATTCTATCCGGCGTCATACTCGGTTTTGCATGATCTCGGAGAAGTCCGCTGTAGACTTTCGTCCCGGTGACAAGATGTTCATTTGCCCCTACGGAAACACTGCTGATTAATACCCGGCCTGTCACTACACCCACAATTGTAGAGCAAAACTGCCAGGAAACACAAGTATATTATCACCCAAAAAACGGTGGTGGCGTTTTATTCCGCCGAGCGCACGTGCCGCCGATCCGCCCCGCGCCCGCAAGGCAGCAAAGCAGCGAGGCGCGTGCCCGCTGGTGCCCCGCAGTTGTGCCCTTACCTGTCTCACACACACGGGTCTCGATGTCGCACAAGTCCGGGGTGGCGAATGCCGGCACCGCAGCGGCACCGGCGCTGAGCCACGGGAGATGAAGACCCGGAGACGACAACACATCGAAGCCCGGGAATGCATATAATTATCGTGACCGGTATTTCATCGAAAAGGAAACGACCATGCGCTTCGTTCACGCCCCCATACTTGCAATCTCCGCCCTTGTTACCGCCGCTTCCATCGGCATTTTCGCTCAGGCTCAGCCGCCCGCGACGCCGAAAGGTCCGGGCGCCGATGCGTCCCGTGCCGTTGCCGACGGTGGAATAACCGTCCCCGGCTGGACCGGAGCGATCGACGCCGGCCAGGCTGGCCTGACGCTGAACAGCGCGAAGTTCGCGCTCGACGGCGCCATCTGGAAGGTTACGACCGGTCCGGCGGTGACCTATTGGAATCCAGCCAACAAGGCAACCGGCGATTACACGGTCAAGGCAACTTTCCTCGAGCCGAAGTACATGAACCTGAATAGTCACCCGCATCCCTATGGCATCGTCGTCGCCGGAAACGACATGGGTACGCCGGCGCAGTCGGCGTTCTACTGCGCGGCGTATGGCAACGGCAATTTCATCGTTCGCGGTTTCGGCCCCGCGCCGTTTCAGATGAACGGCCGGGGGGCGGCGAGTCCCGCCGTGCATAAGGCCGCAGCCGTGGGCGAACCGGTCACGCAGGACATTGCGCTCTCGGTGAAAGGCGGGCGTATTGAGTGCTCGATCAACGGAACGGTTGTGGCCGGCTTCGACAAGGCCGACGTGGTGACCGCCGGAAAATTGAAATCGACCGACGGCATCTACGGCCTGCGCTTTGCGCACAACACCGAAGTTCAGGTGACTGGCTTCGCAATGACGAAAAACTAGGCGGCGCGCCGCTTGGCGGCTTGCAGTCTATGAATTTCCTGCGCGGCGCGGAGAACTAATCCCCAGGTCAACGCGCCGGTATATTTGTGGGCGCGGGTCGAGCTGCCGACAATGTCGCCCGCGACCGGGTGCGCAATATACTGGTGGATTCGCATGTCCAGCCAACTGAACAAATACTCATCCCGCATTACGCAGCCCAAATCCCAGGGGGCGTCGCAGGCGATGCTCTACGCCACCCGCCTTACGCCCGAAGATCTGAACAAGCCGCAGGTAGGCATTGCCAGCGTGTGGTTCGAAGGCAATCCATGCAATATGCACCTGCTCGATCTCGCCGCCAAAGTCAGGGAAGGAGTGCAGGCCGCCGGAATGGTCGGCATGCGCTTCAACACCGTTGGTGTCAGCGACGGCATCTCCATGGGCACCGACGGTATGAGTTTTTCGCTGCAATCGCGCGATCTGATCGCCGACTCCATCGAAACCATCATGGGCGGCCAGTGGTACGACGGCAATATTTCGCTCCCCGGCTGCGATAAGAACATGCCAGGCTGCATCATGGCCATGGGCCGCATGAATCGTCCCGCCCTCATGATCTACGGCGGCACGATCCGTGCCGGTCACAGCACGCTTGGATCGAATCCGGGCAAAACCCTCGATATCGTCAGCGCCTTTCAGAGTTACGGCGAATTCATTTCCGGGCACATGACCGAAGAGGTTCGCGCGGATGTCGTGCGTCATGCCTGCCCGGGCGCCGGCGCTTGCGGCGGGATGTACACGGCGAACACGATGGCCTCGGCCATTGAAGCGCTTGGCATGTCGCTGCCTTACAGCGCGTCCACGCCCGCCGAAGATCCGCAAAAGCTCGACGAATGCCTTGCCGCCGGCGCCGCGATGCGCAATCTGCTGACCCTCGACCTGAAACCGCGCGATATTATGACGCGGGCCGCTTTTGAAAACGCGATGGTGACCGTCAGCGTGCTGGGCGGTTCGACGAACGCCGTGCTGCACCTGATAGCCATGGCGCGGTCGGTCGGATTGAACCTGACGCTGCAGGATTTCCAGAACGTCAGCAACCGCACGCCTTTTCTGGCCGATTTCAAGCCCTCCGGCAAGTACGTGATGGAAGACCTGCACGCGGTGGGCGGAACGCCGGCTGTGATCAAAATGTTGATCGAAGCCGGCATGTTCGATGGCAGCTGTGTGACCGTCACAGGCAAAACCCATACCGAAAACGTGAAGAGCCTGCCGGGGCTAACTCCCGGCCAGCAGATCGTACAGCCGCTTTCCGCGCCGCTCAAGGCAACCAGCCACATCCAGATTCTCCACGGCAGCCTTGCGCCCGAGGGCGCCGTTGCGAAGATTACCGGGAAAGAGGGGCTTCGATTCTCCGGCCCGGCGAGGGTCTACGATTCCGAAGAACTGATGCTCGCTTCGCTCGAGCGCAACGAAATCAGGAAAGGCGACGTGCTTGTGATCCGATACGAGGGACCCAAGGGCGGACCAGGTATGCCGGAGATGCTCACGCCAACGTCGGCGATTATGGGCGCTGGGCTTGGCAAGGACGTCGCATTGATCACCGACGGGCGTTTTTCCGGCGGCTCGCACGGCTTCATCGTCGGCCATATCACTCCGGAAGCCCAGGAGGGCGGTCCGGTAGCTCTCGTTCGGGATGGCGACATAATCACTATCGACGCCACAACCAACGTTCTGGATGTGGAGATTCCGGAAGCGGAGCTAAGGGCGCGTCGAGCTGCATGGTCGATGCCGCCGTTCAAGGCCACTCGGGGTACACTCGCCAAGTACATCCGCCTGGTAAAGAGCGCCAGCAACGGCTGCGTTACAGACGAGGAATAGGGCGGAATTGTGGACAGGGGCAAAACGGCGCCATCGGCATGAGCTTTTACTGGGCTGTGGGCCGTTTGAACAGCACAGATTTTTGCCTTATCACTATGAAACTAAAGTCTTTATGTCCATTTAGAGGACCTGCTGCGCGATGCTTGAAAAATGAGGCTACAATCCGCATCGGATTGTGCTAAACTCTCTTTGAGTCCGATTTCAACGTGTGATCGAGGGCTTCGTGAGTTCCAGTACTACCAATTCACGATTAGGGCTTGCATTATGAGGGGATATATCCTACACTTGCACTAAGCCGCAGTTTCTTTAGGCCAGTGGTGGAGGAGTCGGTTTTGAGCGACAGTAGTTGTTTGGGCCATCGGGATAAGCGGTACAATTGACGGTTATTATAAGGAGAAGAAATGATTTCACAATTTTTCAAAAGGAACGCGGCAGGGTTTCTGGCGGGAGGCGTCTTTGCTTTTGTGGCCTGCGGCAACGTTTTCGCGCTCGAAACACTCACCATCACTGACTCGGTTTGCGGTGGTTGCACTGTGTCCCTCGGACCAGTTGTTAACGGCAACGACCTGATGTTCGCGGGTGTCGTCGGTGCGTGGAATATCAGCGTAACGGCTCAGGATCTTAGCGATGCGACGACCCCAGTGGATTTGGATTTGGACGTTGTGGGATCTACGGGCGCTCACGGTGAATTTAATGCAGCTACCGTTGGCACTATTACCGTAGCTTTCACGGAGACTGGCTACACCGGGAGTCCGCTCTTGGTGCTGTCGGCTGGCGATGGCGGCACGGATCAGGGAACCAAAACGACGTCGAATGTTTCGGTGGCTGGCGTGAACCAACCTGCCATTTCCTACAATGGAGCGGCAGGATCGGCAGGCCTGAACGTCGTACCCTACAATTTCAGCGTTTCCGACGTCAACATAGTTCCCGCAAGTCAGCCTTTTGGTGTGACGATTACGACTGTCATCAACCCGGCCAACATCAGCAAACGGTCGGCCAGTTCTAATTACCAGATGGATGGCACGCTGGCTCCGGAGCCTCGGTTCTACGGTTTGACTGGTTTGGGTTTGGCTGGACTTCTGGTCGTGGCTGCGGCTCGCCGCCGGAAGAATCAGGAAACGGTCGCGTAGTTCGCGGTTGGCTAAAATCTGTTCTTGTATCAGGGCCAACCGTCGCAAGACGGTTGGCCCTTTCAATTTTCCTGCTCAGACGCGCACGGGCTGTGACGCGCGGTGCCAGGGAACGGGCAAGGCCGCGCGACGCCCCAGGTCGTGCGCGCCGCCAAATCCCGTATACTGCAAGTAGATGGTTTTGATGAAATACGGCAGTTTTTGTCAAATGAGTCGACTCAGGACCGCCCTGAGTTTTATTCTCCTACCGGGTCTGTTCGCTATTCGCCTCGCGGCCCAGACAGGCGCGGCAGGCGGCGTCAACGCGGACGATAACCTCGACCTTTGCATGCACGCTATGTCGCGGTGCGACGTGAGCCGGCTTAAGCCGGACGATATCGCGCGATTCTCGGCCAACACGCGGAAAAAGAACCTGGAGATGTGCCGCGCGTTCACCGTGACGTGTGATCCGACCGCTCTCACGCCGGAGGAGCAGAAGAATCTGAAAACCGCGTTGCACGACAGGAACGTCGCCCGCTGTATGGAAGGTGCGGCGAACTGCGATCCGCTGTTGCTCAGCGATGGGGAGGCGAAGTTGGTTTCCGCAGACCGGTCCAGACGCAATCTGGACAAATGCCTTCAGGGCAATGCAACCTGCAACCCCGTGCTGTTGGACGCGAAGCAGGCGGCGGCGGTGTCGGCGGCCGCGCACCAGCGGAATTTCGATGCCTGCACGATCGGCTCGCAGAAGTGCGATCCCACGGCTCTCAGTAAGGAGGAAACGGTGTCGGTTGCCGCAGCCGCGAAGCGCAGAAATTTCGAGACCTGTATGGCCGGAGGGCCCCTTTGCGATCCGTCGACGCTCAGTCCGTCGGACGCATCCGCGTTTCGAACCAGCCTCAACGAGAAAAATTACCAAAATTGCCTGGCGGGTTCGTCCAAGTGTGAGCCTCAGTCGCTGAAGCCCGCGGAAGCCGACGCGGTGGCCAACTCCCGCAGGGCGCGCAACAAAGACTTCTGTATGAATGGATTCTTGTCGAAATGCGATCTGGGGATATTGACTGCGCCCGATTTTGCGGATGTCATCCGAGCGTCGCAGGAACGCCTCAGGATGTCCACCAGGTAGAGGGTTCGGAGGCCGAGCGCGAAGCGCGCAACAGGTTTGTGCGGTCCTAAGTGCGGCGTTTTCGATTCGCAGTCCGGCATGGATACGCGAGGCACCTTACACAATCCGGCTGTTCACTCACGCCGGCCGTGCGCCTGATCCGGATAAGCGCAATAGCCGCCGGGCCGCCTGACACCGGAGGAACCTCCCGTTCGGCCGGGTCCGGCTGCGAACTTGCGCATGTTCCCCGGAAGCGGCACGTACGCTGCATCCCCGCCGTTCACTTATGGCTTGGCCAGAAGCTCCCTGATTTTCGCCTCGTCCTGCGGACCCGGCTTCGCCGCCAGCGCCGCCTGAAGTTCGGTTTTCGCCTTCAGCTTGTCGCCCTTCTGCAACAGCGCGACCCCCAGGTGGTAAAGGTATGTAGAGTTTCGGGGGTCGTTACTGACTAGTGGCTCGAACGTCTGGATTGCCAGGTCATTCATGTTTTTCCTGACATAAATCCATCCGATAGTGTCCGACAGCGAGGTCTTAAGACCGGGATCTTTCGCGAACTGGGTCCCGCGCTGGGCATAAGTCAATGCCTCATCCAGTTTTTCGCCGGAATCCGCCATCAGATACGCAAGGTCGTTGAGCGCGTTCGCATTGTTCGGCTCGGCCTGCAGAATCTTACGATAACGGGCTTTGGCGTCTTCCACGCGCCCTCCGGCAACGAGCGATTGCGCAAGCATCAAAGAGGCTGGAACGGATTTTGGATCCGCCTGCACCGCTTTTTCGAGGGTTCCCTGCGCGCTGGCGGCGTCCCCCTTGGCCGTATAAGCCGAAGCCAGCGAAAGCTGCAAGGGTACGGAACCCGGAGTCGCGTCCGACAGTTCCTTGTACTGGTCCGCCGCCACATCGTACTTACCCGCGGCGGTCGCGATGCTCGCCAACAGTTGGCGAAGTGCCGGAGAAACCGGGCCGCTCTTCACTTCCGCCTGCAGCATCTGCACGGCTTGCGCGCCCTGGCCTAGTCCCTGAAGCGCCTGGGCCAAACCAGCCAGCACCTGAGGATCCTTGGCCGCGGTCCCATCGATCCTTTTGAAAGTGTCCTCAGCATCCTTATATTTATGCTCGGCAATATCGAGGACGCCCAGGCGGAACAGCAACTGGGGCGACTTGGGAAACTGGACAAGCATTCGGTCGATTTCCGTTCTGGCGCGAATGTATTGGCCAGCGGCAGTGAGACAGGAGGCATGAACCAGGTTCGCCCGCGCGTCGCGTGGAGTCTGGGCGACGATCTCGTCAGAAACCGAAAGCGCCTGATCGTTCTTACCTTGTGAGAGGTATAACTCGACGAGCGCGTAGCGGGAGGGCAAATAGGTCTTCTCCCTGTTCGCCGCAACCCACTCGCGGACGGCGCCATCTTTGTCCCCTTTCCGCGCCAATGCCGTGCCTGTCTGAAAATGCAGGGCGGCGTCGTTCGGCTTCTTGTCAGCCTGTTTTTTGAGCTCGGCAACCGCTTTATCCAGATTTTCCGGCTTGCCTTCATCGAGCCACGCGAGGGCCCGCATCAATGCCAGCTCTTCGTCGCTCGGCTGATCTTTGAGGGCCGCCGCGATCAGCTGATATGTCTCCGGCCACTTCTTCTGCGCGGCGAGGATCGGGATGATCCGCTTTCGGTATGTGTTGCGATCTTTTGAGGCCGACGCGAGGCCGGCGTTAAATTGCTGCAGGGCAGGATCGGGCCTGCCCACCGACAGATAAAAGTCACCGGCGATGAGCCGTCCGTTCGGAAAGTCGGAAGCGACATCGAGTTTCGAGATCGTTGCGTCCATCTCGGCAGACTTCTGCGTGGCCGCATAATAGCGCGCCAATTCCAGAATGTAGGCGGATTGCTTCGGGTTGTTATCGATCTGAAGCTTGAGGATCCCCTCTGCCTCGTCCTTCTTGCCCTCAGCCTGATATTGCTGAAAAAGAAACTGGTAGGCGGGGGCGTAGGACTTGTTGTTGCGGATGATATCGTGAGCCAGCGCCAGCGCCTCAGGCGCCTGATCGCCCTGCGCAAGCGCCGTCGCGAGACCAAGTTGCGCGTCGGAATCGCCAGGCTTCGCCGCGGAAGCTTTACGAAGACGCGCAGCGGCCTCCACGGGGTTCTTGTCCACGATCGCCAGCGCACCCTTCAGCAGATTGCCGTAATAGCCGTCGGGATGGATCGCGAGCAATTTCGCGGCGGCGGCGGACGCTTGATCGTACAGTGTTGCGGGATGCCGTGGGTTGGCATTGTAGATGCTCAACGCGACCTGTCCCATCTCGGACCACGCTTCCTCGCTTTTCGGCATCAATTCAGTCGCGCGCCGGAATTCACCGAATGCAGGCCCCGGCTGATTACGCTTCAAGTCCAGCAATCCGAGCCTGTAGTGGGCTTCCCCGTAATCCTCGTCCTTCTGGATCGCCTTCTCGTACTCGATCGCGGCGTCTGCGAATTTACCGGTATCGGTAAAGCCGTTGCCTTTTTCCACATAATACTTCGGGCTGCGGCCGCAAGCTACGATCGCCAGAGCAAACAGTACAGGGAGGAACCGCCTCGGGGCGAAAACGCCTGGATCAGACAACATAATCGACTCATCTCAGCATAACTCCGCCCATGCGACAAAACCAAAGCCAGCTGCCGGAGCCGCGCTCCGGCCCACCGCCGCTAGTCTCGTATGCCATGCGCCACCGGGGCATCCGGGACGGCACCGGTCGATTCCGCTGTGCCCGAGGGTACGTTCAATCTTTCCAATGCGTTGGAAAGCCGAGCGAGAGATTCTGTATGTGGAATGGTGTCAGAGCGCGAATTGGAACTCGCCGTACTTGACGTCCTGGAACCGGAAGCCACCATGGGCCTTACCGGGTCAAGCTCGTCCGAGAGCTGCAATACCGAGTGCAGTGCAACGGACAGTTTTCGTAACCCTACTACCAACCCGGCGGCGCCGAAACCAAGCAAGGCTGGTACGCCGCTGGAAACGAAAGTCAACATGGCGAAAATCCCTTCTTTCAACCGAATGCTGCGCCATAATTCGTGGTCATCAAAATCGGTATATCATTGCTATCGACCGGAATGACCCGTATGTCTAGTGGAATTCCCGCGAACATTTCTCTTAAAAATAACACGTTATGAACATTTATTGAGTCTATTCCAGCAAACGCGGTCCAAAGCGGGCGAGCCAAAACGTCATGACCTCTAAATGTTTTTTCCCAACAGGAAAGCAGACACGGCTACCGCCAACAAGTGCAATTGAAATGCCATTTCAGAAACCCGCGTCTGGCTTGGCGCCCGCGCCGCCGGCCTGACGGTTAAACCCGGCCGCCCCGCGAAGCCGCCAATAACCACTACCGCGCTTCGTTTCCGTAGGCTTCCAGCGTAAATCGGACCGCTGAACTCAGATTCTCGACCGCGAAAGGCTGGCTCTCCCGCATCTCAATCGAGATCCAATGTGAATAGCCCCGCCCTGAAAGCTCGCTCGCGAATTGCGCGTGGTCTACCTTGTCCGGTCCTATCGGACCCAGAAACGGTTCGCTGACATGGAAATGCCGGAGCAGATCCATCGACTCGCCGATCAGAGACACCGGATCGCCGGCCAGCGTCATGCACGCCGTGTCGAGATGCAGAAGGAAGCCCGGGTGATTCACCTCGCGCACGAGCCTGAGCGCGTCGGATGCGCGGGTGGCGAAATCGGCCTTGTATTCCCGCGGGTTCGCCTCCATGACGATCGCCGTGCCCTCGGACAGAGCGGACTCGCCCAGCCTTCCGAAGAAATCCACAGCCGCCGTCCAGGCTGCGTCCGGATTCCCGTCTCCGACACGCCGGTTCACCGGAGATCCGAATACCAGCGCTCCGGCACCCAGGCGAGCGCAGACCCGCACGATGCCCCGCAGATAATCGAGCGTCCGGTTCCGCGTCTCCTCATTCTCGAAGAGAGTGAGTTCGGGCTTGCCAAACAGGAGAGCCTGCGATGCGACGATCTCGATTCCCCTGGATTCCCAGAATTGGCGGTAGGCATCGATCTGAACGTCAGTTGCGTCTAATGGCGCAGGCCAGATCTTGGTTGGCGCAACTTCGATACCTCGAACGCCAAGCTCGACGAACGCGCTCGCAACGGCATCGTCCTGCTCGACCGGCCACGCAATGTTTGAAACAGCGAGTTTCAAGCCTGAACCTCCTTTGCACGCTCGCGAGTGACGAACAGCGGCGAGTTCACGAAGAGAAAACGATCGGCGTAACCTGGCGGTACGCGGCAAATGAGGGCGGAAGACATAGGGGAGAAGAGCGGGACAGAATACCTTCATGCCGAAGGTGCCCGTCCAAACAACACTCTAACATTCGTCCGGGCCCTTGGTCGTTTTCCGGAACAGACGACGACCGAGAGTCAGGCTACCGGTAACATCGAAATACGGGATATCATCCTGTCCATCGCGGATTTATCGCGGACAACGGCGTCGATGCAAGGCGGATGCGATAATCTAACGGAACTTGGCGCCGTTAGCCGAGGCAGGAAATTGCTTGCTGTGTCTCCGACGGAGTTTAGTCCGCATGGGAGAGAGGAGGCTCGGATGGAAAGACCATACGCTTCTCCGGAAAATTGTAACAGTTCAGGCCTCTGAGAA
>PLEX01000209.1 GCA_003136575.1 Bryobacterales bacterium
GCGCACGACAGACGGCAAGTTCCCGGTGGATTCGAGCGGCGTTCTGCCGAGCGGCAAGTCGTTCTCGACGCCGTTGCAGATGCGCGAGATTCTGACCGGCATGCAGGCCGATTTCGCCCGCTGCCTGACGGAAAAGATGCTGGTCTATGCGTTGGGCCGCGGCCTGAAGCCGTACGACAAGCATACGGTCCAGGCCATCGACGACAAGCTGGCGACGTCGGGCTATGGATTCCAGACACTNNACCCCGACGAAACCGGCCGAGACCGCGAAACCGAAGCAGGTAGCCGCAAAATAGCAGCCAGCCGCGCCCCCTCTCGACCGCAGAATCGGGGGCGTCGAAGGGACTGGGCGCCAAGTACAGGTACTCAAATTATTAGAAAAGAAACTGTGGGCGTTGACTCTTGGCGATACAACCGAAGAATGGCAAGGAACACATCCATCTATTTGGCCGGAGTTCTAGCCCTGTGCGTCACGGGCAGTACTTGGGCCGACAGCATCGTTTTCGACAATCCGGGAAGCGGCGCCAGCGTATATAGCAGCAATCAGGCATCCTTCTAGTGCCGCAGGTGCGGCTGCGAACGACAATATGTTGCTCGAACCTTCAGAATTCTTCCTCCCCGCAAGTAGTTTCGACTTCACGGAGCTGGATATCGCCTTGACCTATGCCGGAGGAACCAATTCGGCGACAGTTGAGCTATTGAGCGACACGCCATGCTCAGATTGCGTAACAGGTGATTCCCCCGGGGCTATTCTGGAGTCCTGGAGCGTGACCAACTTACCTTTATTTTCCACTTGTTGTACGCTGCAGGCGCTTTCGGGAAACGGTACCGTTCCTCTGACGGCTGGGGCGGTGTACTGGGTCGAAGTGCTGCCGGGTGACACCACTTCCGTTGTGCAGTGGAATTCCAACACGACTGGCGACGTTGGGATATTCGAGGATAACCACGGCTTCGGCTGGGGCGGCGGAACCAGCCGAACGCTCGGTGCGCTTGCGGTTCTCGGAAGTGAGGAAATCTCCTCCCCGGAGCCAGGTACGGGCGTACTGGTCTCCATCGCGGGACTCACGTTGTTTCTTAAACTGAGAAGTCGCTAAACGCCGATCCGGATGGATCGCACTCAGCATAGACAAAGCAGGGCGCGTTATGATCCCCAAACCACTCTGTGAACAGCTGGGCTTCACGCCGGAGACGGAACCGGGGCTATTGAAAAGGCGGATCGCGTGCTGCTCAAGCGAGTGCAAGCGGCTTTCCATGACAAAGGTTGATGGTCTGTTGGTGCATCAGGGCGTCCCGGAAGCCGCAGCCAACTGGGATCGGATTCTCGACGGCGTGCGCGAGGAGCGGATTGAGTCCAACAGCCCGACATCGCGGTATTATGGGGCTGATGCTTAGCCGTTACATTCAAGAGGCCATGAAGCGCGCGCGCTACAAGACTCTTGAAGATGGCACGTACTTCGGACAGATCGGCGGTATCGCCGGAGTTTGGGCGAACGAACGCACCCTCGACCGGTGTCGGGAAGTATTGCAGGAAGTGCTGGAGGAGTGGCTGATTCTGAAAATTCGGGATCACGATTCCATACCGCGTATTGGCCGGGTTGGACTCACTGTGAAAGCGGCGTAGCGGGTGGAATCGATACGTCGCCGCGAACTGATACGGCGGTTTCGCAGCCTTGGGTATGAGGGTCCCATTTCCGGTGGGCGCCACGACTTCATGCGGAAGGGTCCGATTAAGGTCCATATTCCAAACCCGCATGGCTCGCAAATGATCGGCGGTCCACTTGTGAAAGAGATCCTCCGCCAGGCGGGAATCACACTCGCTGACTGGCGGTCTGCGTAGTATTTCAAATCCCTTTTGATACATCGAACAATCCCCACGACATTGTCTGCTGGCTCCCGCCTCACGTCGTCGCGACAGAGCGCTGGGTAAGGTTGATCGTGCTCGCCACGCTGGTTATAGAATGTTCAGGTAAGCCATGCGCACACTCATTACGCTCACAATCGCGGTAACCACCCTCTGCGCGCAAGCACCGGCGCCCGGCGGAGGCCGCGGTTTCTCGGGAGGGCGCGGAGGCCTCGGCTTCTCCGGCGGACGCGGCGGAGGTCGCGGGCCGAACTACTCGGGGCCCCCTGAATCGGCGTCTGTCGCGTATCCCGGTACCGTTGCCGCCACGGAAGCAACGGAGAAGCTCGTCGCCGCGGTAAAAGCCGCAGCCCCGAAGCCAGGGGCCAAACCGCAGAAGAAATCGGCGAAGCAAATTGCCGAAGAGTCGGCTCTCGAGGCGCAAATCCGCGCCACTCTCAATCCGCCACCTCCTCCGCCCGCGCCCAACGCGAATCCCGCTGCCGCGCCGCCCGTCGACCGCCTGAAGGCCGGATCGGCCGCCGCCGGTGAGCGCGGCGAGTTCGTCTTTGCGATTGAAACGGAGCAGCAGCCCGAGATCGAAATCACCAACATCAAGACCACACTGCCGCGCGCCAAAGCGTGGCCTGTCGGCAAGCTTTGGGTCTATGAAACCGCGCTCAAGACCGGCAGCGCGTACAGCTTCAACTGGATCGTGGACGGCAAGGTAATCGGCGGCGCGAACGATCTTCCCGCGTTCACTGAAGACGCCTACCCCAAACCCGGCGTCCCGCAGGGCAAGCTCACTGGTCCCATCGAACTGACGAGCAAGGTCTACCCCGGCATGAAATCCAACATGTGGTATTACGTGCCCGCGCAGTACGATGGCTCGACCGCACTCCCTGTGCAGATCTGGGGCGACGGCCAGTTCTACATCGTGCCCCGGCCAAGCCCCTACCGTCTTCTCGACACGCTGGATAACCTGACGGCGGAGAAAAAGATCCCTGCGATGGTGACCGTTTTCGTTCAACCAGGCGTCGGTCCCAACGGACAGGCTCTGCGTTCCATCGAATACGATACCGTAGACGACAAGTACACCGACTATATCCTCACCGAAGTTTTGCCCGAAGTCGAAAAGAACGTGAAACTGCGGCACGACGGCTACAGCCGGTCGATGGTGGGCGAAAGCTCCGGCGGCATCTGCTCTTTCAACGCGGCTTACCGCCATCCCGATCAATTCACCCGCGTGCTGAGCCTGATCGGCAGTTTCGCCGCGCTTCAGGTTTCTCCGGCCGAGCCGAGGGGTGGCGGCGCGTACCCGATCATGGTTCGCATGGAGCCGAAGAAGAACATCCGCGTCTGGCTGCAGGACGGAGCGCACGATCAGGAGAACGTTCGCGCGGGCAGCTGGATCATGCAGAACATCCAGATGGCGAACTCGCTCAAGACTAAGGGTTACGATTACCACTTCTCGCTCGGCCCGGGCACGCATAGCCAGCGGCAGGGTTCGGCGGAACTGCCGGCGTCGCTCGCGTGGCTGTGGCGCGATTACGATCCTTCGAAAACCACGCAGGATTTCGTTCAGGAGGAGTCCGAGCGCAACGCCCCGTTGTGGCGGGTGGTCAGCATGAATCGGGAGTAAAGCAGATGCCAAAACCAATGTTTCTCAAGCTTCTTTTGCTCCCGCCGCTGTTCGCAGCCGCGGCGTTTGCGCAGGAAGACGTCACGATCAAGGTCGACGCAGCCGCGACAATCGGCCCGTACAAGCCCATCTCCGGCTACTTCGGCTACGACGAGCCGAATTTCACCTATGCGCCGAACGGCCGCAAGCTGGTCGGCGAGCTCGGCAGCGTATCGGGCAAGAAGGGCGACACTCCGGTTTACATCCGAACGCACTTCATGCTGACCACCGGTGACGGCACTCCCGGCTTCAAATGGGGGTCCACCAACGCCTACACCGAAGACGCCGCAGGCAAGCCAGTCTACGACTGGACCATCACGGACAAGATCATCGACACCTATATCCAGGCTGGCGCGAGGCCGTTCGTCGAAGTGGGTTTCATGCCGCAGGCGCTCTCCTCGCATCCGGATCCATACACGCCCAGCTGGAAACCCGGCGACAATTTCAGTCAGTATTACATCGGCTGGGCCTATCCGCCGAAAGACTACGCAAAGTGGGGCGAACTGATCAACCAGTGGGTGAAGCACGCGGTCGCGAAGTACGGCCGCGCTCAGGTCGAATCCTGGTATTGGGAGATCTGGAACGAGCCCGATATCGGCTACTGGCACGGCACGCCGGAGGAATACGACCGGCTCTACGACTTCGCGGCGGACGCTATCAAGCGAGCCGCGCCTGCCGCGAGAGTGGGCGGCCCCGCATCCACCGGACCGAACGGCGCGCGCGCCGCCGCATTTCTGAAGCAATTCCTTGAGCATTGCAACAGCGGCAAGAATGCGGCAACGGGCGCGGCCGGCGCGCCGCTCGATTTCATCACATATCACGCCAAAGGCCAGCCGCAGGTCGTGGAAGGCCACGTCCGCATGGGCATTTCGAAGAACGTTGCCGACGCCTCGCAGGGAATGCAGATCGTGGCGTCGTTCCCCAAATTCCGTAACTTGCCGATCGTTGTAAGCGAGTCCGATCCCGAAGGCTGCGCCGCCTGCTCGGCGCGTGTCTATCCGCAAAACGCTTACCGCAACGGACCTCTCTATGCCTCGTATGAGGCCGTGATGATGAAGAACATGTTCGAACTGGCCGACCGCGAGAAGACGAACATCGCGGGGATGCTCACGTGGGCGTTCGAGTTCGAAGGCCAGCCTTACTTCGAAGGTTTCCGCACGCTGGCGAGCAACGGCATCGATAAACCGGTACTGAATCTATTCCGCATGGCGGCGCGCATGCATGGCGACCGGGTCTCCGTGGAAAGCAGCGGCGCGATACCTGTAGCGGCAATTCAATCCGGCGGAGTGCGCGGCGCTTCGCCTGACGTCGACGCAATGGCGGTGCGCTCGGACCGCGAACTTTCCATTCTGGTCTGGAATTATCACGACGACGATCTGCCTGGCCCCGAAGCCTCCGTACAACTCCAGGTTTCCGGCCTTCCGACGACGGCGAAGAAGGTCACGGTGCATCACTATCGCATCGACGAAACTCACAGCAACGCCTGGACCGCGTGGAAAAACATGGGTTCGCCTCAGACGCCGACTCCGGAGCAGTACAAGTCTCTGGAAAGCGCCGGTCAGTTGCAGGAACTGAATCCGCCGGCGACCGTGACGTTGAGCAAGACGACGAACTTCGACCTGCGACTGCCGCGCCAGGGCTTGTCTCTTTTGCAATTGACCTGGTAGGCCATTTGCGGGCCGGTTCGGCAGTCACTCGCGCCTGAACAGTTCAAGGCCGGCGGCGCGCATCAGATCGAGCGCGTTGCTGCGCGTCACCACTCCCTCGCGCATTTTGTAATCGAACACCAGGCGTCCATTTTCGAGGCGGTCTTCAAAGTGAACATTCGCGGCCGCCGGCGCCAGTTGATCGGCTACCGCGGCGAGCGATAGATCGTGTGTCGTCGCCAGCCCTATCGATCCACGGTCTATCAGCGCGCGAACGATCCCCTCGGCGCCGATCGCGCGGTCGTGCGAGTTGGTGCCGTGCAGCAGTTCGTCGAGCAGGAAGAGCGCGGGCGCGGGTAGTTCCAGAATCTGTTTCAGCCGGAGGATTTCCGCCATGAATCGGGACTGTCCCTCTTCGAGAGAATCCGTCGTGCGAATCGACGCACCCACCGAAAGGCGCGCTAACGTGAGACGCCGGGCGCGAACCGGGCCGCCGGCGAGCGCCAGCACGGCGTTCACGCCGATCGCCCGCAGTAGCGTGCTCTTCCCTGACATGTTCGAACCGCTCACCACAAGCAACCGCACCGGCGCGGCGAGCCTCACGCTGTTAGGAACCGCTCGCTCTTCCGGAAGCAGGGGATGCGCCACGTCTTCGACATCGAACACCGGATCGCCCACTGCAAACTCCGGGAAAACATCGGCGGGGTGCTCAAATGCGTAATTCGCCAGCGACGAAAGCGCTTCGATATCGGCTACGGCATCGAGCCAAACGGGAATCAGGCTGCAATTCTCCGCGTGCCAGTTCGCGATCGCCATCGCCGTCTGGGTGGTCCAGAGAAGCGGCGGGCCGATCACCCGGACGATGTAGTTCTCGCGGGAATCGAGCATCTCCATGAGCCGCCGGAGATGCCCGATGCGACGCGACGCCGCTTGTCCGCCGCTGGTGCCGAGCGCTGCGCCGAGTGACGCCAGCTTTGGCGAAGTAAACGTCTGCCGCTCCAGGAGTTCCAGAATCTGCGCCAGCAAATCGAGGTCGTGGGCCGGTTCGTTGACGCCGCCGGCGATCGCAAGAACTCGCCGGCGCAGGCTCAAGCCCAGCGCGCCAACTATCAAACCGATGGCGACCACGAACCGGGTTGCGGCGATCCCGATGAACGCCGTCGACACCCACCATGCCAACGCTCCCGCCATCAGCGCCGAGAGAACGAGCGCGCTCCATCGCATGGCGGGGCCGAAGACGTTCGCGGGCGCGCCGGCCCAGACGGTGAGATGCTCAGGGTTCACGCCGACGCGGAAATCGCCGCCAAGAACCGCGAGTTTTTCCCGCAGATCGAGCAGCGGGCGGAGTTCGTCGATGGCCTCGTGCCGTTGCCGTAGTTCAGCCGGTTCGCCGGCCGTCCGAAGCCAGTCCGCCAGTTTTCGCTCGCCGCCGCGGGTACGCGCCGTCGAAAGCAGCTCAAACAGACTGCCGCGGCCGAAGATATCGAGGTCGAGCGAATAAGGATGGTGATGGTCGATGAAGCGCTCGCCGGTTTCGGCACCGCCCTGCCAGCGGTTTTCGATGCGAGCCAGACCGCGCTCGTAGAACGCAATGGAGCGGCGGACCAGTTCCATCGCGCGTTCCACCCGCGACTGCCACCAGACGAGGGCGACGAAGATTGCCAGCGGGATCGCGACGGGCCAGATGGGCAGCGTCCCCTGGACAGCAAACCACACCACTGCGACGACGCTTGCGAATACCCCGAGACGAACAAGCCCGCAGCGACGTCGCTTGAGATCGAGAGCGGCCAGCGACTCCGACCGCGCGTCCAGCCGCTGGCGGTAAACCTGCTGCGGGCTGTCGGCGTTGATGGTCATCGGAAGTGCGCTGCCCGGAAGGCAGGCGGAACCGTCCGCCCCACAGCGACTACTGACGTACAGGCGGCTGGGCTACATTCAACGCTTTCGCCGGGTCTTCCAGGTCGTGGGACCTCAGCTGGGTGTCGGTCGGGAGCGCCGACGAATCCCATCCGCCGCCCAGCGCAAGGATCAGATTCACCGCCGCGACCATGCGCTCCTGAAGGAGGGTCACGGCAGTGCGCTCGTCGCTGAGCGCAATCTGTTGAGTCGTGATGACGTTCAGGTACGAATCGGTACCGGCAATATAACGCGCTTTCTCGAGAGCCAGAGATTGATCCGCGGCCCGTACCGCCAGGGCCTGTATTTGCGCTTCCTGCGCGAGGACTCGCAGCGAAGACAGGTTATCTTCCACCTGCTGGAACGCACTCAGTATCGTTTCCCGATAGCCGTCGGCCAGAGCGTCGTAGGTAGCCTGGGCCTGTCGAAGCTGAGCCTTCCGCTTCCCCGCGTCGAAAATCGTCTGAGCCAGCGCGGGACCGGCCGTCCAGTACCGGCTGCCCCACGTCAGCAGATTCAACAGGCTGCCACTGACCAGGCCGGACGAACCACTCAGGGTCAGCGTCGGAAACCATGCCGTCTTTGCAATTCCAACACTGGCGTTGGCGGCTGCCACGTTCCGTTCCGCGGCGGCAATGTCCGGACGGCGCTCCAGCAGCGTGGAGGGTACGCCGACCGGAATCGGCGGCGGCTTGATCGCCGAATAATCGACTTCAGGCGATGGTTGCGCCTGCTCGGGTACGCCTGGCTCCGGCTGCATCAACGGGCCGGTAACCTTGACCGCTGCGATCGAAAACTCCGAAGGCGCCTTCCCGATCAGGACCGCAATGGCGTGCTCGAACTGGTTGCGCGTGATGCCAAGATCGGTCGCCTGCGCCTCCGTCTGATAGAGCTGCGTTTCCGCCAGGGAAACGTCGGACAAAGCGGCAACTCCGCCGTGAAACCTGTCGTTGGTCAGCTTCAGGTATTGCTGGTAAATGTCGATGTTCTGGTTCAGCAGATCGAGTTGCATGTCATCGCCGCGCAGCTCGAAATAGTCGATCGCCAGCGTAGCCTGCAGGCTTAGACGCAGGTTTTCCAGGTTCGCCGCGGTCACCTGTGTGTTGGCGTTGGCATTTTGCACGGAAAGGCCGACCCGGTTCCAGAGATCCGGGACCCAGGACGCACTGAACAGACCGTCGAAGGAAGCGGAAGTGCCACGGCCCGGCGCGCCACCGGCGTTCGGTCCACGGTCGCTCTGGGTGATCGAGGGGCCGGCACTGACGGTCGGATAGTAACCGGAACGGCTGACAGCGATGAGCGCCAGCGACTCGCGAAACTCAGCTTCCAGCTGTCTGACGCTGTAATTGGAAACGGCGACTTGCTCCTCCAGTCCGTTGAGTACGGTGTCGCCGAAAATCTCCCACCATTTACCCTTGAGGATGCCGTCGCCTGGGACCGCGGTCTTCCATTGATCGCTGTCCGCCAGACCCTTGAAAGCGGCGGGAGTCGGCATCGCCGGCCGCTGGTACCTCGCGGTGACGGCACAGGACGAGCAGAAGACGGATATGAGAACTGCCAGATAAGATCGGCGCATTGAATATTGTTTAGTCCGCACTCCCCGCCAGGCCACCTTCCGGTAAACCGCCGGGGATCAGGAAACCGGGTTTGTGTTTGCCGGGCTTACGGGAGAATCGAAGTCGCATGTTGTCCAGAGACAGATAGATCACGGGCGTGGTAAACAGGGTCAGCATCTGGCTGACGACGAGTCCGCCCACGATCGCGTAACCGAGGGGGCGTCTTAATTCGGATCCGGTTCCCGTTCGCAGCATGAGCGGCAGCCCGCCCAGCAGGGCGCAGCAAGTCGTCATCATGATCGGGCGGAATCGCAGCAGGCAGGCCTGGTATATGGCATCGCGCGGATTCATGCCTTGCTGGCGCTCGGCGGCCAGAGCGAAATCGATCATCATGATGGCGTTCTTCTTAACGATGCCTATCAGCAGGATGATTCCGATCATGGCGATAATCGTCAATTCCGTGCGGAACAAAACCAGCGCGATCAGCGCGCCGACGCCCGCCGAAGGAAGCGTGGAAATGATCGTCAGCGGGTGAATCAGGCTCTCGTACAAAATGCCCAACACGATGTAGACCGCCAGCAGCGCCGTCAGAATCAGAACGGGCTGTCCGGCGATCGAATCCTGCAAAGCCTGCGCCGTACCGGCCCACCTCCCCGTAATGGTGGCAGGCATGCCCAGATCGATCACGGCCTTCTGGATCGCCAGCTCCGCGTCGCCCAGCGCGACGCCTTCCGGCAAATTAAATGAAATCGTGGTTGCGGGGAACTGCCCCTGGTGCGGCAGCGAAAGCGGGGTCAGCCCTTCGTTGAAATGGGTGAAAGTCGAGAGTGGGATCGACAAACCCTTCGGCGTCTGGATATAAACTTTGTTGAGCACATCGGGGCTTTGCCACCACTTCTGCTGCAGCGCCTCCACCACGTGATACTGGTTGATCGACTTGTACATGGTGGAAACCTGCCGCTGCCCGAACGCATCGTTGAGCGCGCTGTCCACCGCCTGCGCCGTCAGTCCGAGACGCGAAGCCGTATCGCGGTCGATCACAACGTTGGAAGACAGGCCGGAATTCTGCTGGTCGGAACTGACGTCCACGATTTCCGGAAGCCGCATCAGGCGAGCCAGAACTTTCGGCCCCCATTCGGTGAGCTGGTCCAATTCCTGCGTCTGCAGAGTGTACTGGTATTGTGCGTTGGCCTGCCTGCCGCCGATGCGAATATCCTGCGCCGACTGCAGAAACAGCGTCGCACCCGGCATGCCAGCGGTCTTGCGGCGAATTCTGGCGATTACTTCGTCCGCGCTCACCTTGCGCTCTTCGAGCGGTTTAAGCTCCAGAAACACCATGCCCGAGTTTCCGCCGCGTCCGCCCGCGCCCGCCGCGGCGTCAACCGTTCTGACCGCCGGGTCGGAGCGGATCTGCTCTTCGAAGTACTGAATCTTCTCCGAGAGGGCCGCAAAGGAAATATGCTGCTGGCCCTGGATTTGCCCCTGCATGCGTCCCGTATCCTGTTGCGGAAAAAACCCTTTGGGGATTTTAATGTAAAGGTAGACGTTGATGCCGATCGTGATCGCCATTACAAGCATGGTGAGAGCCGGATGATTCAGCACGACGCGCAGAGCAGAGGCGTAGGTGTCTATGATCCACTGGAAAATACCTTCGCTCCACCGATACAGCCGGCCGTGATTGTGCTCCACTTTCAACAGCCGCGAACACATCATCGGGGTGACCGTCAGCGACACCAGCATGGAGATGAAAATCGCAATGCTGAGCACCACGGCGAATTCGCGGAAGAGCCGCCCCACAATTCCGCCCATCATAAGAATCGGTATGAAGACCGCTATCAGCGAGACGCTCATCGACAGTACCGTAAATCCGATCTCCTGCGCGCCTTTAAGCGCGGCAGCCATCGGCTCCACGCCATTCTCGATGTATCGCGTGATGTTTTCGATCACGACGATTGCGTCGTCCACCACGAATCCCGTCGCAATCGTGAGAGCCATCAAAGAGAGATTATCCAGCGTGTATCCGAGCAGATACATGGCGCCGAACGTGCCAATCAGAGAGACCGGCACGGAAATGCTCGGGATCAGCGTCGCCCAGCCGTTTCTCAGGAAGACGAAGACCACCACCACGACCAGCGACATGGAAATCCCCATGGTGATCTGCGCCTCGCTGACGGAGGCTCGAATCGTGCCGGTGCGGTCGTTATCCACCGAAAGATGAATGGTTGGCGGAAGCGAAGCCTCGAACTGCGGCAGCAACGCTTTCACGCGGTCGACCGTCTCGATGATGTTGGCGTTTGGCTGCCTGCTAATGGCCATCAGAATGGCGGGCTTGCCGTCCGCGATACCGATGTTCCTCACGTCCTCAACCGAGTCGATGACATTGCCGAGATCCGACAGCCGCACCGGCGAGTTATTCCGGTAAACGACGATCAGATTCTTGTAATCCTTCGCCGCCAGAAGCTGGTCCGTAGTGGACAGCGGGATCGTCATGTCTTTTGTCGAGAGTTCGCCCTTCGCCGTGTTGGCGTTGGCGCCGGCAAGAAAACTTCCGATCTCATCCAGACCAACGTTATAATCCGAAACCGGCTGCGGATTCAGTTCGACCCGCACGGCCGGCAGCGANNTGCACCTGCGCGAGCTTCTGCGCGAATATCGACGAAGCGATGTCATACAGCTGCGATCTCGGTACTACGTCCGACTGCATGGACATTACGACGATAGGCGCATCCGCCGGATTGATTTTGCGGTA
>PLEX01000102.1:0-29137 GCA_003136575.1 Bryobacterales bacterium
TCTAGGAAGTCGAGTTCTGCGATGACAACGGCCGAACGTATGCCATGTTTGCGGCAAGGGCCGAGCAGTTGATGCGCCTCCATCACGAGCCGATCCACAAGGCTGCCTGACCATTCGGTTTGCACTCTGACCGTGCCGCTGCAGGGGATCTTCGCCGTGCGCAGCCTGATGGGTGCCGGGGTCACCGAACTGCGCCGGTTGTCCTGGAAGAGGCTGGATATTCCGGTCCGATTGACGTCGAGATCATGTATTGAAACGATCTGGGATCGCCCCGCCGACAGCGTGATGAACGAAATAAAACGCACGTGCGCCGAACACCTGTAGGGCCGTTTGGTTGTGATTTGGATGGCGGCGCGTCGGCGAGTTGCCGCCCGCGGGTTCCCACGCCATCTGATAGTCACCCCGAACTTGGCCGGCCCCGCCTTCTCCCGCGTGTCGCCTCAGAAACGGTGACGCCCTCGACGATTTTCGCCTTCTTGCGGCACGCACAGAAGGATCTTCCCGACAACCTGAAGTCCGCCGTAGATACTGGTAAGAGCCGCCGAAAAGGCCGCCCCGGGTTTCCCTCGGCCCTATCCCAGGCCGAACGGCGCAACCTCCGCTCAGCCCGCTGATGATATCCTGACTTCAAATCGATCTCCCCGGAAAAATCGGTCCGCGGAGCCATCGGCACCAGTTATGGCCTCACGGAAATTTCCCGCCCGAATTCGCGCGTTTTTGGCTTTTCTCGCGCTCTTCGCCGGCATCGCATGGACAACGCGCCATTGGGTCGCTCAGGCCGCGCCCACCGCGCCCAACCCGAACCAGGCCGCGTTCGAAAAAATGGTCAAGCCGTTCTTCGACCAGAACTGCATGCTCTGCCACAACACGGACACGGCAACGGCAGGTATCCGGGTCGACCAACTCGACGCCTCTTTCGAAGATCGACAGATTCGAGCCTGGGAAGCCATCCGCACGAAAGTCGGCGATGGAACCATGCCGCCCGAAGGCATGCCGCAGCCCACAGCGGCCGAGCGCAAGCAAATGGTCGACTGGATCACCGAGAACATCGAGGCGGCCCGCGTTCGCGTCGCTCCGAAAAACGGTCTCGTTCGCCGCCTGACCGTCGCGCAGTATCGCAACACTTTACAGGAGTTGCTGATGCTCGAGGACGATCTCACTAAAGGCGTCCCTCCCGACGCCGTTTCCAGAGACGGCTTCGTCAATAACCAGGAAACGCTGCACCTCTCCACTCAGCTTCTCGAATCCTATCTGGAAATTGCGGATCTTGCGCTGACCCGCGCGATTATCGACCCGAAGACGAAGCCCTCCATTCAGGATTTCCGCATGGACCTTGGCGCGGGGGTGAATCCGGAACCGTTCGTAGGTCAGCTCAACCTCGGCGCGGACAGCGCGCTGCTCGATAACAAAGACGTACTGGTGACGCAACCGCCGATCGCCAAGCCGTTCCCTTTCGAACGCCACATGATGCAGACGAAATATCGCTACATCGAAGGCTACCAGGGCAACGATACGGTCCGGGGCTGGCGGGAATTCGACAGCATTTATCACGCCGTCTTCGCCGACATGCGGGGCGCGGGTGGGTATCCGAAAGGAAAGCCGTTCAACCTGGTTCCCGAAGGCCTATTGCTGCGGCCGGCCATTCCGAGCGATGAAATCTTCGGCATGGACAGCACCTACGGCCCACGCGTGAATTTCAAAATCTCGAGCCGCGAACTGCCCGACGACGGCCGCTTCCGCATCACCGTGATGGCGGCGAAATATAACGACGGCCTTTTGCTGGAGAGTGGTACGGAACCCCGTGCGGCTGGCGCTCCCGACGCCGTCACCGTCGCCAATCCCGCAACGCCACAAACCGTGAACATCCCGAAGTCCGGCGTGTATCAGGTGGATCTGTTCGCGCCGTCAACGCCCGCCGCGCCGTCCGCGCCCGATGCCACGCGCCTCACCGAAGCGCTGTCGGGCAACTGGCCGCTTGATGGCAACGGTGCGAACGCCGGAGCGCTGCAGGGAAAAGCGCAATTCGAGGATTCTCCCTTCGGCAAAGTCGTCTCCTTCGATAAGGAAGGCGATTCTATTGTTATCCCGCGTGGCGATGCCATGAACGTCGGCTCGGGCGATTTTACGATTTCGTTCTGGGTGCGCCCGGATCTGCTTCGCGAAGGCGGCATAGTATCGCTCGCGCCGGAAACAAAGGATGCGCGGACGGAATCCACCCAGTATTCGCCTTTCTCGCACGGCTGGTATCTGTTGATGGATAAGGGCGGCAGACTCCATTTTCAGACCGCGGGCGAGGATACGAGATCCAGCGGCCTCGTCACCACGGTAGCCGCCAGAGCTTTGAAGGCGAACACATGGCAGCATGTCGCGGTAGTGGTGAAGCGCGGCGGGATCAACCTGACGCACATCTACGTCAACGGCGCGCTGGCCGGCAAGGGAGATGTTGCCGCGGTTAACCTCGATAACCCGAAAGCCGATCTCGTCTTCGGCCGCTCGCCGCAGGGCAAGCAATTCCGCGGCAAGGTGCGTGAATTCCGCATTTACAAACGAATTCTGAGCGAACCGGAAATCCAGGCTCTGGTTGAACCCGGCAAGCCCTTCACGGCAGAGCCGCCTCCTCCGCCCGCCGATCCGAAAGCCGCGCCGGCCACGCCTCGCAAACCCGCGGTGCCGGATGTCGTGCTGACCCTGGGCGACCGGCAATTTACCGGATCCCAGCAGTCCGCGTTTGTCGCGGTTCGGCTCGAAGCCGGGCCGCTGAAGCTGAACGCGCAAACCAGTTCGCTGCGGGAGCTCGATCGTATAACGCTGACTCCGCTACCCGATGGCGACGACACCGCCCGCAAATTCCTGGCCTTTGAGAAGCGCTCCCCGCTACTCGGCGTTCACCTCGGATTCCGCCGGGATTGCGGCAGCACATTCGCCCCGGTCGGGCAGCCGCGGGCCGTCTCCGGGGATAAGCTGACCCGCTTCGTCTTTGAAGGCACCATGCGGAACTATCCCAACCCCGAGGTGGAAAAGGACAACGTCAACTACCTCGCGGGCGTGCGGGAAATAGCGGTGCACAGCGAATACACCGATGGCCGCGACATGCCGCGTCTGTTGATCCGATCGGTTGAATTCGAAGGGCCTTATTACGATACGTGGCCTGCGCCTTCCTACCGCAACATATTTATCGATTCCGCCCACAAGAACAATCCGCCCGCCTACGCGCAGGACGTCATTCGCAACTTCGCCACTCGCGCCTATCGCCGCCCGGCCACAAACGCCGAAGTCGATGCGCTGATGACCGTGTACCAGCGTGCGTCGTCATCCGGGAGCGGGTTTGAGGACAGCGTCAAAGAAGCTCTCGAAGTCGCGCTCACGTCGCCGCAGTTCCTGTTCATGGTGGAAAACAGCAAGACACCGGCGCCGGAACCGCTCGACGAATACGAACTGGCATCGAAGCTTTCCTACTTCCTGTGGAACGGCCCGCCCGACCACATCACGCTGAACCTTGCGGCACATGGCCAGTTGCGCAAGCAGCTCGATGCCGAAGTGACGCGCCTGACGGACGACCCCAAATTCTCCCGTTTCACCAATGAATTCACCTCCCAATGGCTGAATCTGGATAAGTTTACCGTGCTCGAGCCGGATCGCAAGCTCTTTCCGCAGTTGACGCATGAGACGCGCGTGCAGCTCCGCCAGGAGCCGATTGAATTCGTCGAATATCTGATGCGACACAATCTGCCGGTGAAGAATCTGATCTCGTCCGATTTCATCGTGGCAAACGAGACCGTGGCCGGCTATTACGGTCTGGGCGACAAGGTCGAGAGCGGGTACACGTTCGTTCCGATCAAACACGAGCGCCCGGAGCTGGGCGGCGTCCTGACCGAAGCAGCGATCATGGCTGGTTTGTCGGATGGCCGTGAATCGAATCCGGTGAAGCGAGGCGCGTGGCTGGCGCGCAAGATCATCGCCGAACCGCCAGCCGATCCTCCGCCCAACGTGCCGGCCCTGAAAGAGGACAAGGCGCATACCCTGCGTGAGCGTATCGAGCAGCATCGCAATCAGCCGGGCTGCAGGCAGTGCCACTCGAAGATCGATCCCTGGGGCATTGCCTTTGAGGAATTCGACGCCGGTGGACGCCTGAAGCAAAAACCGGCCGACGCCCATTCCACGTTGCCGGACAAGACTGAAGTGTCCGGCGCCAACGACCTCAAGCGCTACCTTGGCGAAGATCGCATCGATCAGGTGGCCTTCAGCGTGTTGAAGCACCTGGCGACCTACGGAACCGGCCGTACTCTCACCTACAACGAGCTGAACGTGATGCGGCAGGACGAAGACAAGCTGAAAACCGACGGCTACAGGATGAAGGATCTGATCCGGTACGTGGTCAATAGTAAAATGTTTCTGGAAAAGTAGTAGACTGGGAAGATCGATACCGACAGGAGAAACGTCTTGACAAGCTCCCTCAAACTCGACCGCCGCGCCTTCCTCCGGGGAGTCGGCGGAGCCATGCTCGCTCTGCCCGTCCTCGACGCCATGGGAGCCGAGGTTACCGACGAAATCCCCCGCCGCTTCTGCGCCATCTACACGGCCAACGGCATGTCGTTGCCGAAGGAAGAGCACGGCCTTCCCGAGTGGAGTTGGTTTCCTTCCGCCGAGAAAGACGGAGAATTCGTGTTCGGTAAGTCGACCGAGCCGCTCGCCCCGTTCCGGAAGCAACTCAGCTTCATGGGCGGCCTCTACCATCCGAGCGGCCCGAAGTCCGATCCGCACACCTGCTCGGACATGTGGCTCACCGGAGCGCCCCTGTACAATCCGAAGCCCGGCACATACAACACCGTAGGCCTCGACCAGGTCATCGCGCTACACACTAAGAAATTCACGCGCCGCCCGTCCGTGGTCCTCTCGATCGACGCCGGCACCGGCTACCTGTCGCGCACCGGAACGATTTCTTATGGCCTCGACGGCCGCCCGATTCCCGCCGAAAGCAATCCGCGGCTCATTTTCAACCGTCTGTTCCGCGGCGACCATGCCTCGGCCGATCAGGAGCGCGCCACCACCGAGCGCCGCGTCAAGCTGGTGGATGCCGTGGCTGCGAATGCCCGCGCTCTGGACCAGCAGTTGGGCAAGAGCGACAAGGCCCGCATGGACCAGTACCTGACCTCGCTGGACGAAGTGGAAACACAGCTGATCGCGTCCGAGCGCTGGATCAACGTGCCGCTGAAGAAGCAGGATTACTCGGAACTGAATCTTGACGCGACGCCCGAAGGCGAGCCTGCCGATTATTACCGCAACATGCTGGACCTGATTGCGCTGGCCTTCGATGCGGATATCAGCCGCACCATCACCTTCATGCTGAATCGCGAAGACGGCATGGGCATCGGCGACACGTTCCCGCTGAAGCTCGGCCTTTCGAAGACCCACCACAATCTTTCGCATGCGACCGACAAAGACGGGCAGCTGGATTTCGCGAAGTACGACCTGTTCCTGAGCAACCAGATCGCGCACTTCCTCGGCAAAATGAACGAGTATAAGGACCGCAACGGCAGCGTTCTCGACAACACGATCGTTATGTTCGGCAGCGGCGCGAGCACGACGCACAATTCTCACAATCTGCCGACTTTGATCGCCGGCGGCGCGAACATGGGCCTGAAGCACGGCCAGTATTGGAAGAGCAAGGATTCCGAGATGCGGATGTCGAACGTTCACCTCAGCATCATGCGTTCGATGGGGATCGAAGAGGATTCGTTCTCCGACAGCACCGGTACGCTGAGCGGCTCGATCTTCAGCAAGACATAATACCAGCCGGTTGAAGCCCCGGATGTCCGCGTCGGAATAATCCCGGACCGCGGGTCCCGGGCACTGAAGGGCGTGAATCTGACGAGCGCGCCCTCTCACCATCGTTCGCGAAGCATACCGACGGAATCAGTGCCTTCTTTTTGCGTGTCTGACACATGCGCTGGCCGGCGATCGTCTTGTTGCCTCGGCGTCGACTTCACTGCGGCAATCCAATCGGCCATCGAGCCCCCAAACTCCAATACGCTGAACGATTTGGAAAGGGCGATCATGTCGGTCGATGGTGATTATTCCGCCCGGCACAAGCGGTAGCACGAACCGATCGGACCATCGATGGCGGGACGGGATCTGGAACTTTCCCCGCATCCGCCGATGAGTTTCTCAGGGTGCCGCAGGATCGTCTGTGCGGCGCCTCGCTGGAACAGAAGCAAACGAAAAATCCAATGACTCCTACATCGAACCGCCTTCTTGCTATTGCACTCGGTGCCGTGACGGCACTGTTCCCCTGCCTTGCCGCTGCGGCTGACGCTGCCGCACCCGCTGCCAAACCCGCCGCCACGACGCCGATCGCCGCAGCAACGCCGTCAGCCGTAGGACCGGTGTCGCCATCGATCCCCGCCCCGGGTATGTCCACCTCGATTGGAGCCCCCCAGATTCTTTCGCTGCAGGAATGCCTGCGGATTGCGATGGAAAACAACCATCGCCGTCCCGCCTCGCGTTTTGCCGTCACGATGGCGGAAGCACAGCATCGTCAGGCGCTTGCGGGCTACTGGCCGCAGCTTTCGGCGAAGGGCGGATGGCTCAGGACCAGCGATTCGCCGAACTTCGTATTCCCGGCCAGCGAGATGTATATCCCGGCGCAAACGGTAACAGTGCCCGGCGGTACTACGTCCGTGACGATTCCGGCCAATGCGTTCGGCCCCGGATTTCCGCCATCGAACGTCCAGATGCCCGTCAGTTTCCCCGGGCAGACGGTGAACACAACGGCTCAGTTGTTCGCGGTTCCCCAGCAGAACGTCAAGCTGGCCGATCCGGAGAACTTCAACATATCCGGCAATATGAACTGGCTGTTGTTTGACGGCGGCATGCGGAAGGGATATCGCGAGCAGGCTTTGGGTGGTGTACAGGCGGCACAGGCCGAGGCGCGACGGACAGATCTTGAGATCACCGACAGCGTCGTGCGGCTGTACTACGGAGCGCTCCTGGCCCGCGAGTTGTACCAGGTGGGAAAGGACACGCTGGCGCGCATGGAGGTCACGCTCGAACTTACCGAGTCCATGTATAAGAGCGGGGCCGGCAAGGTGAACAAGACCGACTATCTCGATAACCTGGAAATGGTGGAGACGATCCGTTCCGGCGTGGCGGAGCTCGAAAAGAACCAGGCCCTCGCGGAAGCCGCCCTGGCCTACACGATGGGTCAGCCATGGACCGCCACAATTCGCCCGGCCGATGAAGAAGTGCCTTATCGCCCGTACTCCGGCAATCTGGACGAGCTTGTGAGCTCGGCCTATCAGTTTAATCCCGATTGGGCGAAACTTGAAGCCGGTCTCAGGGCATTCAATGGTGAAGTGGAAACCGCGCGCAGCGCCTACTACCCGAAGCTGGGGCTCACTGGAGAACTGCACCGCTGGTGGAACAGTTATGACGCCGGAATGGCTACCGCGGCAAATAAGGAAGGCTGGAGCATCGGGATGGGCATGGAGATCCCGATTTTCAATGGAATGCTGACGCGCAACAAGGTGGCGGAGGCGCTGGCGAAGGTTTCGAAACTGAAGGAAGAACAGTTTCTGCTGAAGGAAGGCATCGGCCTGCAGCTCCGAAGCTCGTTTGTTTCGCTGGCTGCGGCTGACAAATCCTACGAAGCCGCCAACAAGGCGATGGTGGCCGCGCAGGACAACCGGGATCTGACCTCCCGCGCATACGAAAACGAACTCGTGGAAACCGAAAAGGTCATCCGGTCTCAGTTGTTTGAGTCTTTGCTGACGGCACAATGCCTGAAAGCCCGCTACGACCTGGTGGAGATCGAGTCGCAGATATCTCTTCTGGTCGGGAAGGAAGTTTCCGACAGACTGATCGCGAAGCCGTAGCATTGGCGGTGGGCTTCATAGACAGGCGGGCGGCACTTTATGGATGGCAGGCCGGCATTGAACGACGAAACGGGCAACTCGACTCCCTCACGGCGCGGGATGCTCGCCCTGATGCTCGGCGCCTGCCCGTGCCTGGCCGTCGCTGTATCGGCATCGGGCGGAACGCCTGCCGCCGAACCCGCTGGCCCGAACAGCAGCGCTCCGATCCGCGTCGCGATCTCCGAGAGCATGATCCCCGGCGTCAATCTGAATGATGCCAGGGCGTCGATGCTCATCTGGATCAAACAAGTGGAGTCCGGATTGAACTTCCAGGTCGACATCAGTCCGAGGGTATTCGATACGACCGCGGAAATCTTTCGGCGGCTGCGCGCCGGCCTGGTGGATTCGGTAGCCGTGAACATCGTGGAGTACCGGCAGATTGCGGAAGAACTGGATCCGAATGAAGTGATCAATGACTCAGAAGGGGAAGAGAATTATCTGCTGCTGGTGAAACGGGGCAGTGGAATCCGGAGTCTTCACGATCTGCGTGGACGGCGGCTTCTGATGCTGAGTGGTTCGAGAATGTGCATCGCGAATCAGTGGCTCTCGACCGTCCTTGATGAAGAGCATCTCGGCCGGCCCGAGGAGTTTTTCGGCTCGGTGATGGAAGATCCCAAACCCTCGCGAGTCGTCTTGCCGGTATTTTTCGGCCAGGCCGAGGCCTGCGTGACGGCGAAGAAGAGCTTTGACCTCATGTGCGAATTGAATCCACAGGTCGCGAAGGAACTATTCTCCGTTGCGGCCTCGGCCACTCTTGTCGTCACCTTTTATATGTTCCGAAAGAATTACAGGGGCGTGGACCGGGATCGGTTCGTGCATGCATTTTCCAACGTGCCCGGCACCGTGGCGGGAAAACAAATCGCCACGCTTTTTCAGTTTAACAGCCTGAAAGTCCGGCCGCATTCCTGCCTCGATCCGGGACTTGCGCTGCTTGAGAAGGCGGACAGGATTCGCGCCCGGGCTGGTGGCCAGGGAAGGGCGGAGCGCTAGACGAAATGGATATGGGCAGAGCCAGGTTCGGGCCGGTCGAAACAGCCACCGTCGTCAGTTCGCGGCGAGCGGCTCTCGCTATGCTGCTCGGAGCGGGCCACTGGCTGCGCGCCGCGCCGCTCCCCGAAACCGCGGGCGCGGCCAACAGCGGCGCGCCGATTCGTCTGGCGGTGTCGGAGAGCCTCGTGTCCGGCGTCAATATCAACGACGCCCGGGCCGCCATGCTGATCTGGATTAAACAGATGGAGAGGGATTTTCAGGTGCAGATCGACCTGGATCCGAGCGTGTTCCAACCCAGTTCCGAAATATTGCGCCGCATTCGCACAGGCTCGGCGGATGCGATTGCCCTGAACGTCGTCGAGTACAGGCAGGCAGCCGAGGAACTGGACGCCAATCAGGTGATCTCCGAGACGCCTGGAAACGTGCAGTATGTGCTGCTGGTGAAGCGGGAACGGGGAATCCGAAGCCTCGGCGATCTGCGGGGACGGCGGCTTCTGATACTGGGCGGCACCAGAATGTGCATCTCTCACCAATGGCTCTCCACGATCCTCGATGACGCGCACCTCCCCCAGGCCGATCAGTTATTCGCTTCCATAGCGGAAGACGACAAGGCTACGAAAGTCGTGTTGCCCGTCTTCTTCGGCCAGGCCGATGCCTGTATCACATCGAAGGCGAGCTTCGACCTTATGTGTGAACTCAATCCGCAGGTAGCGAAGGATCTGATCGCGCTTGCGACGTCTCTTCCGCTCGTGGTTACTTTCTATACATTCCGCCGGAATTATAAGAGCCCGTCCCGCGACAGAATTGCGCATGTTTATACCAATGTGAACGCCAGCGTATCGGGCAAACAGCTGGCGACACTGTTTCAATTCCAGAGTCTGACCACCGGAGACGTCACTCGTCTGGAAACCGCCCTTGCGGTGCTGGACAAGGTGGAGAAAATCCGCTCCAGAACGGCCACGGCAGCCGGGAAAGGCCGGGAGAATGGCCAACGATAGTGGCACAGGCACACTGCGCGGGTACAGGTCCGTCTCGGAGACGGCTCCGGCCGCGTCCGGGCTGCGATGGTTGCGCGGGGCCCGAATTTGCCTGCTGGCGCTTGGTGTTGCCGTCGGCCAGTCGCCTGCGCAGCGACATGGGCCTGCAGCCACAAGCATCAGTGTCCCCGCGGGTCCACTCATCCACTTCAGCGTGGTTGCGAGCAGCTCGGCACTGGCAAATGTGAATCATGACGACGCCACAGCTGCGATTCGAACCTGGTTCGATCTCATGGCAAAGCAGAGAGGCCTGCTGGTGGACTCCAAAATAGACATCCTCGAAACCGTGCCGGAGATCCGCGGGCGCCTGGAGAACCATTCCACGCAGATGCTCATTCTTACCACCGCCGATTTTCTGGATCTCGAAAACTCCCGCTTGCTCGTTCCGGTTCTGACACATGCACTCACGTCGGTCGGAAACGCCCCTTATTCTTATCTCCTGCTGGTCAATCCTTCCTCGCGGGCGACTACCGTCGCCGATCTGCGGGGCAAGAACGTCCTGGCGTCTTCACGGGGCGGATCGAACACGGCCAACGTGTGGCTGGACGTCCTTCTTTCCCACGAAAGCCTGGGGCGGGCCGC
The DNA here is from genome assembly GCA_003136575.1 of Bryobacterales bacterium. Lineage (GTDB taxonomy): Bacteria > Acidobacteriota > Terriglobia > Bryobacterales > Bryobacteraceae > BOG-234. The sequence continues at coordinate 10,520 of PLEX01000102.1, forward strand.
ATCGTTCTTCGGTTCGGTCAGAGTTCCTGAAAAGGCGCAGGCGTGCATCCTGGCTCTGTTCTTCGGCAAGGTGGACGCCTGCGTTGTGGACGAGGTCAATCTGAATATGGCGAAGGAAATGAATCCCCAGTTGGGCCAGCTCAGGGTGCTGGCCCGCTCCCGTCCCATGATCGGCAGCGTGATAGCCACACCGCTCGACCCGGAACCACACAGGAACGAACTGATCGATGCGATACTCGCGCTGCACACGGATCCGCGCGGCCACCAGTTACTACAGTTGTTCAAGACGGAGCGTGTAGTGCGTATCCAGCCTGGCGACCTCGATTCAGCCCGCGAGCTGTTTGCGGAGTACCACCGGCTCCCGGGTTCCTCAACCATTGGCCCCAAGGGACCCGGCACGACGGAGAAACGGCCGACGGAGCGATGACTGCATGGTCCGACTGAGCCGCCCACATGGAATTACCCTGCGCATCACCATGCTGGTGTGGGCAGTGACCCTGTTTACGCTCGGCGTCTTTGTGATGGTTATTATTCCCCGGCAAAAAACGGAGTTTGAACGGGCGCTCGAATCGCGGGCTCGCGGCAACGTCGCTTCCATCCGGGGAGTTGCCGCCGGGGCCGCCGTCACGGAGGACTATTCCGCGGTGGTGGATCAGGCCACACAGGTGCTTGCCGCCGACGAAGACATCGAGTATGTGGCCATGACCAAGAATGACGGCTTCTCGATTGTGGTCGGGCGCTCGGCATGGAAGATCCAGACACTCGATGCAGCCTGGCATCCGGCGCTCCGCGAGGAGAGCTCTTCGATCGGCGTGTCTTCACTGGTCGGCCACCGCGTTTTCCAGTACGCGTCACCCTTCGATTACAGCGGTATCCCCTGGGGGTGGATACACGTTGGCCTCTCGGTTGACGCCTACGATGCCAGCGTGCGGCGAACATATCTTAGTACGCTCGGCCTTTCATTGGCGTGCGGCGCACTGAGTCTGTTGGTTAGTTTACATTTCGCCAGGCGGCTGGTTCGTCCGCTTCAGGTGCTGCAGGTGACGGTCTGGGAGCTGGCACAGGGAAATCTTCACGCCCGCGCCGAGGTGCACAGTAAGGACGAAATCGAACGCCTGGCGAATGCATTCAACGGCATGGCGGCCACCATCCTGGGCCGAAACGGGATTCTTGAGAGTATGAGCTTCGCCGCGGAGCGGCTCTTGTCGGCAAGCGATCTGAACACCGTGATGCTGTCGGTTCTGGACAAGATCGGAAGCGCGATGGGTGCCAGCCGCGGCTTCGTGCTCAGAGTCTCCGCGGAAGGCGATACCAGCCTGCTGCCGCAGCAAAAATGGACGTCCGCCACATGCCCCGGCGACGCGGATTGGGATTGCTTCCACTGGCGCGGGCAGGAAGCTACTCGCGTGATCGAACTTCTGGAGCGTGGCGAAACTCTGGTGCCTGCGACAGATGGGATGGGAGCGGCGGACGCGAACGGCATCGGTCCGTGGCGCGGGTCCATCGTGCTGGTGCCGATTATGGTCGGGGACAAATGGTGGGGAGTCCTCGGACTGGAGGATTTTGTCCGCAGCCGCGAGTGGGGCGATGCGGAGAAGGACAGCCTGCGGGCGGTCGCGGATATGCTGGGGGCCTCGATTACCAGGCAACGCGGACAAGAAGCACTGGTAGAGGCCAAGGAAGCGGCGGAAGCCGCGAATCGCGCGAAGAGCAATTTTCTGGCGAACATGAGCCACGAATTGCGCACGCCGCTCAACGCGATTATCCTTTACGGCGAGATGCTCCAGGAGGATGCGCGGGCGGCGGAAAACCGGGAGATGCTGGCCGACCTCGACAATATTGTCCTTGCCGGAAAGCGCTTGCTTTCTCTGATCAACGACGTCCTCGACCTGTCCAAGATCGAAGCCGGGAAGACGGAGCTGCACCCGGAAAGTTTCGCGATCGGCGAGGTCTTCAGAGAACTCGTCGGGATCGCGGAACCACTGGCGCGCCAAAGGAACAACCAGCTCGTCTGGCGGTGCGCGCAAAGCGGCGTAGTCATGGTGGCCGACCGCATGAAACTAAACCAGATTCTTCTGAATCTGATCGGAAACGCCAGCAAATTCACCGAAAACGGTATTATAACGGTTGAAGCGACCCTGTCCGACCAGCAGGGCCGGGGCTGGATTCACTGGCGGGTGCAGGATACGGGCATCGGCATATCCGCCGCTCATTGCGAAAAGCTGTTCCGGCCTTTCACCCAGGTCGACGAGTCGAACACGCGCAAGTACGGGGGAACCGGCCTTGGTCTGGCAATCAGCCGGCATTTGTGCCAGTTGATGGGTGGGGATATCGATCTGGTCAGCCAGCCCGGAGAAGGCTCCGCCTTTACCGTTCACATGCCTCTGGGCACCGGGGAAAAGATCCACGAGCCGGCGATTGAGTCGCCCGCCAGTGAATCGGACGGAGAACGTTTGGCTGACTTGGCGATTCATGGAGTGGTGGAGACCGCATAGGAGCGAGTCTGCCACCGACATTGAGTCAGGCCTGGGTGTTGCGCAGGTGGCCCTCTCAAGACGCTTGTACCGGCCCAAACGGGTTAGTGCAGGAGGCTCGCAGCGCCGTAACCGCGTCATCGTAAACAAACAAACGCCCGGGTGGCTTGAATTTGCCATAGTTTTTTCCGCAATCGGTCGATAAGCCCAATGGAGATGTTTGAAGGATGTCCGGAATGAACCGCAACGTTATGAAATCACGGATGTTATTCAGACGCATCGGAAAGGGAACTGAACGGCCGGACCGTGGAGAATGACTTCATCGGATTCACGTTGCGCGCAGTACAAACCGAAGCCTGTCCCCGGATCTCCGGAACGCCGGACAGGCGGGCCATGTATGCAGCCGTTCTCAGGAAGCCGGACGCGACATATGAAAGGCATCTGGGAAGTATTGGAGCAGCCGACGGGGCGTCGGCCGTGAACGGGGAACGAATATGGCTGTGAAGGAAATCCTTCTGGTTGTCGACGACGAGGAATTGAATCGGAATGCCCTGTCGCGTCGATTGGAACGGAGCGGATTCGAGGTTGAAGTCGCCGACGGCGGCGCCGACGCCCTGCGCAAAATGGCGGAACGGCCATACGACCTGATTCTCCTCGACCAGATGATGCCTGGAAAGTCCGGGACCGATGTCCTGCGCGAACTCAGAATGCAGTACTCACAGTCCGCTCTCCCGGTGATCATGGTTACGGCGGTCGCCGACAGCGGCCGGGTTGCGGAGTCCCTGGACCTGGGGGCCAACGATTACATCACCAAGCCTGTCGATTTCACTGTCGCATTGGCGAGAATCCGGTCGCAGCTGTCGCGGAGACACGCCGAGAGGGCCCGCCGCGTCAGCGACGAACGCTACGAACTGGTGGCCCGCGCCGCCAACGACGGCCTTTGGGACTGGGACCTCACCTCCAACCAGGTTTATTACTCGCCGCGATGGAAAAGCATGGCCGGTCTGAGCGACGGCGAGGTCGGAAGTTCGCCTGAAGAATGGTTCTCAAGAGTCCACGCCGACGATGTGGTTGGCCTGCGCGCGGCCATCCAGCGCCATCTGGAGAGCGCCTCGGAAGGTTTTGAAATCGACTACCGTATCAGGCAGAAGGACGGTAGCTACCGCTGGATGAACGGGCGCGGTGCGGCACTCAGGAATCCCGAAGGCACCCCCGTGAGAATTGCAGGATCGCAGAGCGACGCGACGCGTCGAAAGACGGTAGATGAGCTTACCGGTCTGCCCAACCGTCTCCTGCTCCACGAGCGCCTTGAGGCCGCTCTCAACAGGTTCCGGCAGAGTCCGGAGAGCCATTTCGCCCTTTGTTTTGTGGATCTGGATCACTTCAAGCTGGTAAACGACACCATGGGGCATGTGGCGGGCGATCAGTTGCTGGTGCAATTCGCCGATCGTCTTCGCTCGGCAGCCGAAGGCACGAACTCAATGGTGGCACGGTTAGGTGGCGACGAGTTCGCGGTGCTGCTTGAGAATGTGGGAGACGCCGCCGGCGTGGCCGCCATGGGCGACAAACTGATCGGGGCGATAGGTCCCGTCTTTATCCTTGGAGAGCGCGAATACTCCGCTTCGGCGAGCGTTGGAATGGTCGTTTCCCGGAGCGAGCATTCGTCGGTGGAGGATCTGATTCGCGATGCCGACATCGCCATGTATGCGGCCAAAGCGCGCGGCCGCGGCCGTTGGGCGTTTTTCGACGACTCCATGCGGAAAAACGTCATTAACCGGCTGCAGATCGAGACGGACCTGCGTACGGCTGGCCAAAGGGCAGTTCGTGGTCTACTACCAGCCCCGAGTGGACCTGAATACGAGAAAGATCGGCGGATTCGAGGCTTTGCTGCGCTGGAGGCATCCGCAGCGCGGACTCATCGAACCGGACGAGTTCATTCTGATAGCCGAGGAAACGGGGATGATCCGCGAGATCGGCCTCTGGGTACTGGGTGAGGCGTGTGACCAGATGTGCCGCTGGCGCAAACAGTTTCCAGAACACGTGTCGCTCGATGTCGCCGTGAATGTTTCGCCGGTGCAGTTGCGCGATTCGGATCTGGTTCAGCAGATCGCGCAGATTCTGGCGGAAACCGGTCTGGAGCCGTCAGGGCTGCAGATTGAAATCACTGAGTCCACCCTCCTCGACAACCTGGACCAGGCACGCGAGGTATTGCTGGCGCTGAAGAGTCTGGGCGTGGGTCTGAAGCTGGACGATTTCGCCACGGGGTATTCATGCCTCCGATATCTGCAGGAACTGCCGTTCGACACGATCAAGATCGACAAGTCTTTCACAACCAACCTCGCGGACGACAATCCGGATTCGAAAGAACTGATCCGCACCATCTTATCGATGGCACATAACCTGAGCCTGGGGGTTATCGCGGAAGGCGTCGAGAACGAAATATCGGCCGATTTACTGAAGAGCCTCGGATGCAACTTCGCCCAGGGGTACTTGTTTTCCCGGGCAGTGACTGCCGAAGGTGTCGGGGAACTGCTTCAGAACAGTTGACGTTCCGACATTTGCGTGCCACCTGTCGCGGCGCAAAACGGGAATCCGTCCCGGGTTGCTCCCCTCGTAAACGACTGCCCGTTTAGTTTAACTAACGATGGAACAGCCCGCTCGCCTCCAGTTCGGTCACCATCTGATTGAGTAATCTAACCGCGTCTTCGGGCAACAGAAATCGTTGCTGCACTAACAGATTCGCCTGCTTCACGGCGGCGCTGTAGTAAGTAGCCGCATCCGGGTAACGCTCCTCAATAGACAGCCTCGGATCGCCGCTCGCGAGCCGCTCCGCCTTTGTTCGGGCGAACGGAATGTAGCCGGCAACGAGTGAATTCTGCCGGCCTTTGAGCGGTCCCGACGGGATCGGATTCCAGCCCGCGTATGTTCCGAGCGGCACGCGCTGCAACAACGACGCCACGCCGCCCATTTCGTTGCCATCGGCGTCGACCTTCGGCGCAAGGGTCGGGATCACGTGTTTGATCGCTGGAGGTACGTTCGTTATAACGCCGGATTCGTCGTTATAGCGGAATTCCGGGCCGTAATCGTAATCGAGGACCGGGTTGACTACGCCATCCGGCTTCGGCGCGTTGGGAATCATCGGCCATCCGATCGCGGCGGAATTCGCCGTTACCAGCGTGCCGTCTGTGACGCGCGGATACACGCTCGGCGGAGGCGCGAGGTTCTTCACAACCCAATCGACCAGCGCAATGTACAGGGCGCGGTCGGTCTCTTTTTCGGGATTCGGATTGGTGGCGAAGACAGCCGGGTCCTTAGATGCCGTGCCGAGCGCGAAACCTCCGCGTCCGCCTCCATGCGGCGTTCCTGGGTGGTAGTAACGCCGGACGTTATCCGGAAGCGGAATGTCCTGTTTGCCGTCTGTTCCGGCGATGCCGACCGTTCCATGGCTGTACCAGTATTCGGGTCCGCCGTACGTTTCAGTGATCTTCGGACAAGTGTTCGTCGCTTTGCAGCGATGCAGAATGCCCCACGCCGGGCGGTCGCGAACTGTGTCGGTGTAGTCATCCCACCAGAGCGGACCATCAGCGCCGGGATTGTACATTTCGGCCATGTCGCCGGGCTTCGCAAATCGGATGTTGAAGCCGCCCAACATGCCTGCGATGCGCGCGTTGAAGCCGTCCCAGACGATCTTGCCGTTCTCGTCCTCATTAAAGCCGAGATTGAGGAAGGCCTTGCCGAAGCGGCCGGATTGCGACTCACCCATGGCGATCACGTTCGGGATGGTGTGAAACAGAGGGTTCGCAGTGCCGGCGTCGTCCTTTTCCGTGTAGCGGAAGAAGGATACGAGATCGCGCATAGCCGCCATGCCGACGCCGAGAACTAGCGGGTCTTTCGCGGTGTAGACGATTTCGTACAGCAGCGCCGAATTGAAGCCGTTCTTGAGGCAGATTCGCGTAGGGTCGGGCGTGCCAGGGAACGGGGTAGCGCGGCAATCGGCGAAGGCCCAGTCGGAAGCGGGAATGGTGACGACGCCTTTCTTCACGCCTTCGGGCGTTTCGGCGACCTCCGAAATCAGCTTAGCTTTGTTGGCGTCGAGCGTCGCCGGTGCGCGGCCAACAACGCCGGGCAGCGATTGGGTGTTACCGGTGGCGTTCATGATGCGGTCCCAGACGGGGCTCGTGATCGACGATCCATCCGGATTGCGGGCGATGGGAACCTCAATGCCTTCATGGTCGGAGCCATCGGTGAAGAGCGGCAAATCGCCCTGCCAGCCGCTCCACAAGACCGCTTCGCCGAGTTTGTAGAGGAAGCCATCGCCGGGGTCGCCGGCGACGTGCAATATGGAGGTCCCCTGGTGATTGCCGCGATTGACAATGTTGTAGAAGAGAACACCGGAGGACTTCCCCATATCGACCGGCTTGACGAGCGTGAAGTTCGCGCGGTATTCGACATGGCCGCGCGCGTTCCTCGGTGCGAACTGAATGTCGGTGATGAGCGCGTTGCGGCGGTCTTTCGGATCGATCTCGCCGCTGGCCATGCCCTTGATTTTTTCGTACTGGCCGACTTCGCCGAAGCTCTGGCTGTTGAATGCAGGAGCGCGCGAGGTAATCGTTATCTTCACGATGCGGGCCTGGAGCAGGGATGGCGCAACGAGGCAGAGCGACGCGGCTAAGAAGGGTAGTGTGCGTTTCATGCGAATTAACTCCAGCGCACCGATACCTTGCGGATACGTTCGACGGCTTCCAGCAGGTTCGGCAGAGAATTGGCGTAGCTGAATCGAATGTAGCCCTCGCCATGCGGGCCGAACGCGCCACCATTCAGACAGGCCACGCCGGCTTCGTTCAGAAGATAGTCGGCAAGCTCTTTCGAGCCGATACCAGTGCCTTCGACGTTGACGAAGGCGTAGAACGCTCCCGACGGCAGCGGGCAGCGGAAGCCGGGGATAGTGTTCAGCCCGGCACAGATGGCGTCGCGGCGTCGGCGAAATTCGGCGGCCATCGCGTCGACGCAATCCTGCGGGCCTTCGAGCGCGGCGATTCCGGCGCGCTGCGTGAAAGTGGCCGTGCAGGAATTCGAATTCACCATCAGCGTGTTCACGGCTTCGGCAAGCCACAGCGGCATCACGCCGTAGCCGAGCCGCCAGCCGGTCATCGAATAGGTCTTCGAGAAGCCATCGAGAATGATGGTCTTTTCCTGCATGCCCCCGAAGGTGGCGATGGAAACCGGCGTGCCGTCGTAACACAGGCGCGAATAGATCTCGTCGCTGAGCACCATGACGTCGCGATCGCGCAGCATGGCGGCCAGTCGGGCCACATCCTCGGGCGGGATTGTGCCGCCGGTGGGGTTCTGCGGCGAATTCAGAATCACCATGCGGGTCCGCTCCGAGAGCTTGTCGCGAAACAGATCCAGATCGAAGGAGAAGCCGCGGCTCTCAACCAGTGGGATGGGCACGGGAACGGCGCCGGTGTAGCGGACCATCGATTCATAGATGGGAAAACCGGGGTCGGGGTAAATGACCTCGTCGCCCGCTTCGAGCAGCGCCAGCATAGTGAAAAACATAATGGGCTTGGCGCCGGGGACGACGCAAACGCCCTCGGGATTGACCGTGAGTCCACGCGTTCGCAGGATATAACGGGCGATGGATTCGCGAAGTTCGGGAAGTCCGGCGGTGGGGCCGTATTTGGTGTAGCCTTCGTCCATAGCCCGCTTGCCGGCTTCAATGATGTGCGGCGGCGTGGGGAAATCGGGCTCGCCGATTTCGAGGTGGATCACGCTGCGTCCTTGCTTTTCGAGTGCGCGGGCGCGAACAAGAACTTCAAATGCCGACTCGACTTTGAGCTGACTCACCCGAGCGGCGAGCTTTCTTTGCATAGAATTATTTGCCACTGGGCACAGGCTATCACGACGGACGCCGGAGTTCGAACGGCCCAAAGCCGATATCATGGGTTCGGCCTTTAAGGAATTAACCTTGCCACTGGAGATTCAATGACGATCCGGGAACTAACGCGAATGAAGCCGGTCTGTGCTCGAGTATTTTTCGGTCTTGTGTTTACCATTTTGGCGGCCGCACATGCGGCAACCGCGCAGGAACTGAGCAAACAGGCGAAGATCGAGCGGATACTCGCTCTAACCAACTCGCAGGCGACCATGGACAAGATGATGGACCAGGTGACCACCATGATCGGCTCCCAGATGAAGAGCCAGACGGCCAACCTCACACCCGAGCAAATTGCAAGAGGCCAGGATCTCCGGAAAAAGATGATGGATCAGATCAAGTCGAGGATGTCCTTCGAAAAGATGCGCCCCGATTTGATCAGGATTTACGCTGAAACCTATACGGACAGCGAAATTGATGGCATGCTCGCATTTTTCGAGTCGCCGGTAGGCCAGAGCTATCTGAAAAAGACTCCCGAAGTCGCACAGAAAATATTCGCAGCCTCCCAATCTCAGCTTGGAGACATCATGCAGGAAGTCCGGCAAATGATGACGGAAACGGCGGAGAGGAAGTAGGCCGACGTGAGCGGACGCGACAACGATGCCCGCAATTTGCTATCTGTTGTCGCGCGATTCCGCGTCGGATTCAAAGCCGGCCAGTCTATCTCTCCAGCAGACTGACGAGGAATTCTTCGATCTTCGCGACAACATCGTCGATGGAATCGGTTTCCAGCGAAATTATGTTGCAGGTCATCGAGATAGCGACGATCGCGTCGCGGTTTTTCATCGTCATGGCCTGTTGTAGCCGCATGCCGGCCACGCGCTTGACTTCGGCGACGATGAGCGGCATCGGCAGCTTCTTTTCCATGACGCACAACAGGCATGGCCCGCGCCAGCGGAACAGGAGGTAGTCCCTCGCGAAATATTCCGCCAGATGCTGCGTGACCACGCGAAGCGACTCGTCGCCCGCCTGAAATCCGAATCGTTGGTTGATAGCATCCAGCCGGCGGATGCCGAAAACGGCCACACAGTACCGCTTGCGGTGTTTCCATGCCGCCGAAAGCGCGTCCATCGCCTGCCGGGCATCCGGCAACCCCGTGACCAAATCGATATCGCTTGGCGCATACGATTGGGAAGGCAGCAGGGCTGCGTCGTTTCTTCGCAGAATCTGGGTGCGGATGCTGTCGAGGCAAGCGGACAAACGAGCTGCGGCTGCGGCGATTTCGTCGCTGGTTCGCGCCGAGGTGACATCGTGCTCGCTTTCGCGCAGCGCCTGAGCCTGCAACTCGGGCGGCCTTGCAACAGAAAGCAGGGACTCCGAGATCATGGAGACAGCGGCTTGGATGTCCTTCTGGCGGGGAGTCAATTCGGCGGCGTCGCCGCGATCCGGCGCCCGGGCCGACGATCCGACTACCAGCAATCCGGTATCTTCATCGTCGATTTTCGAAATCTCCTCGCGAAGCTTCCGCACTTTTCGCTGAAATGCTTCGAATTCCTCGTCGTCGGAACAAAAATTCTGTAGCGCGAGGCCTTGTAACAACATCGAAATCACGCGGTTCAACGATTCGGTTCGTTGATCGCGGGGGGACTGCGAAGTCTGCTGGGCCATCGGAGGCATGGTTGGTCTCTGTTAAATTCATCGGCCACCTGGGGCGAAACTTGAGTCGGACTGAGTTTCGGCTGCCCGGGGCCGGGCGCTGGCTCCACGCAAAAGGGGGAAATACCGCCGTTAGTCCGCCCGACCTACTCGAACTGCCTTCCAACCATTTGCTCGATGGGCTGCATGGATTCGGGTGACCCGCTGAAGATCTCGTTCGGGAAATGCCTCGAACTGATGATCTGCTGGAAGATCTCGGGTCCGGCGTTCACGTTCAGACCCAACCCCGCAAGGTACTGCAAACGGAGGTTGCGGTCGCGGTTGATCTGCGCGGTCCTCATCCATTGCCGAAGATCGGAGGAGTTCGCCGCGTAGGTGGAAAGAAGGTTCAGCACGCTGGGAAAGCCTACGTCGGAGAGCGACCGCCGCACCGCATCGTACTTCGGCTGGGCGAGTTTGGCCTGGAGCGCGTCGACATCAATGGGTAGTTTGTCGACCTGGCCCATCAGGACCACGTCGTAGCCGGTTCCATCGGTATTCAGGTTGCCCCAGATCGTGCCGTTCGGGAAGGCTTCAAAGAATGTCGCGATTTCGCTCTGCACCGTCTCCACCGAACTTTCATAAAGCGGAACCCATTGCGTGACGATGCCGCCCGGATTCAGGTGGCGCTTGCAAAGGTCGAAATACTCGGTGGTATAAAGCGACGCCATGCCTTTGACCCACGGGTGAATCGGGTCGGAAGTGATGATGTCGAACTTTTCGTTCGCCGTGAGGACGAAATGTCGGGCGTCGTCGAAAACGATCCGGGTCCGGGGGTCCTTCATGACGTTGTGGTTGGCGTCGGCGAAATACTTCGCCGTGGCCGGAGGGATGCGCGGCTCGATTTCGCAGATCGTGATGTGTTCCACTTCGGGATGCACGACGAAGGTTCCCGCCGTAACGCCCGCGCCGCAGCCGACGATCAGTATCGATTTCGGGTTGGTATGCAGGATTGCGGGGAGGTGCCCCAGCATTCGCTGCAGGCTCATATCCTGAGGCTCGGTAGAGGCTTCCACCTTGCCGGTGACGTGGAAATACGTGGTCTGGTCTTCCCACTTCGAATAGGCGATGGAGGAGTTCATGCCGTCGGTGGTGTAGAGCAGATTCCAGTTGCCGGTGGTAGTAGGCAGGCGCCTGCCAAAGCCGATCAGCTTCCAGGGAGTGGCCGGAAGAGCCCATGCCAGCAAGACGGCCGCGCCGCATCCCAGAATCAGCTTCGGCGTGAACCTGCTGAACGAGAGGCCCACCATCGCCGTCGCGCCCGCAAGACTGATCACCATCAGGAGTTGCTCGCATCCGTGCAGGCTCAGCGCGGGAATGAATACAAGGCTGAACATGACGGCGCCAACGATCGCGCCGATGGTGTTCGCGCCGTAAATCTCGCCGACCACGCGCCCGGAATCCGTGCTTGTTTCGCATTCGGCGGCGCATGCCAGCGCGATCGGGAAACTCGCGCCCCAAAGGAGCGCTGCCGGAAAGATCGGCAGAATGGAGCGCCAGATATCGTGCAGAAAATCGATCCACGGACCGGCGGTGGAGTTCAGATTCCCTTCCCAGTACGGGAGCCAGTCGGCCAGCAGGATTCCGGCCCACGCTATCGCAAGCGCCAGCATGACCTGGCAGCCGACCAGTAAGGCACGCGGATTGCCCTTCTTCGCCGCGGCTCGCGCGCCGACGGTACTGCCGATGCCGAGTCCGGCCAGAAACACGCCCAGAATGATGGAAAAGGTGTAGGTGGTGGGGCCGAGCATCAGGGATAACAGGCGAGTCCAGACGACCTCCGCGCCAAGAGCCGTCAGCCCGGAAATACCGATCGAGAAATAGACGTCCCATGGGCGTGTTCCCGGCGCGGCGGTCGTTGTCGGTGCCGGGGGAGCTTCTGAATAGCCAGTTTGCTCAGACTCCTCCGATGCCGGCGAAAGAACCGAAAACGACGCAATTGCTATCGCCAGATTTATCCCCGCCGCCAGATAGCTCGCAATCGACATATCGTAAACCCGTAACAGGTAGAAGCCGGCGAGGAAGCAGCCCAGCACGCCGCCGGCGATGTTCGAACCGTAGAAATAGCCCCACCATGCGGCAGCGGACGGCGTCGATTCCACCCGGCGCGCGATGAGGGGAAGAGTGGCGCCCATCAGGATGGTGGGCGGCAGCAGGCAGATGGCGCAACAGATGCTGCGAAGCGCGGCGTTCGGCAAACCGCCGGCGATTCCGGCCAGATAGACGTTCTGGAGCAGAGGGAGGCCGAAGAGCACGAGGACTCCGCATACGCCGGTCGCCAGTTCAAGCAGCGCGTAAATTCGCAGCGGATTCAGGCTGGCGGGGATCAGGCGCGGCAACAACAGGCTGCCGATGCACATGCCGCCCATCCACGTGCCAAGCAGCACGGCCAGCGACATGGCATTCGAGCCGATCACCAACTGGAGCAATTGCAGCCAGACGATTTCATAGATCAGCGCGGCGCAACCGCTGGCGGCGAAAAGCACGAGCAGGACGGGCAGAAGCCGCTCGGAGCGCTGAGTGGATATGGGGGAAAGGTTAGCAGTCACGCGAATTCACAATGATAACCAGTGTACCGACCGGGCGACATTCCGGCGGCGACGAGCGCGAACAGGCACCCTGAAGTGCCGGCACGTTGCCCCTGCGGTACGGGAAACCTCACGCATTGCTAAACTGGCGTCGCAGACGTAAGTTCCCGTCCGGCACGAAGTCGAACTTCGGCCGGTCAGTCGACTGGAGGTTGTCGGTTCAGGCTATGCCAAATTCTTCCCCTCCGGCCGCCAAGGCTAACAGCCGGAAGCAGGTTCCTAAATGGCAGAGCTGGGAGAAGGCCGCTCAGGACAGGAAGTTTCTGGCAATAATTGCCGTCGTCGCCATTGCCGCCGTGGCCGCATTTGCCGCCATTGCGATCAGGGTGCGGGACGCCTATACCGAGTACCGGAGCGCGCTTGACCGAAGGCCGATGCTTATCAACCAGAGTCCGCCGGCGTTGCTTCAGCCTCTCGTTTGCGATGCGCGGAAAGGCCTTCATACCGGAGCGATGCGCGTATTTATCCGGAACATCGGCACGGCGCGGGCGACGAATATCGTCCCGTCTCTTGTCCTTCGCGTCGTACCCGAGCAAAATGCCAATGTTCCGGATAACGGGCAAATTCCCCGTGGCGACTGCCGGGACAGGCCCCTCGCCGCTGCCGCCCGAGCGCCGCTCGCCGCCGGGGAGACTGACAGCCCGTTGCTTCCGCAACCGGTTCTGAAATTCCCTCCGTTTCCGCCGCAACGCCATGTCAGCCTCTATGGTCTGAGTTGCATTTACTACACGGACGATGCCGGCGCCAATCATGCGAGTTGCGACACATACCACCTCCGGCCCGCGGCGGGAACTCCAACCTTTATGTGCGACGGCTCGGCAGGCTCGGGGACGTTCGTCGCCGCCCTTGTGGCCAGTTGCGCGTATTAGATCGGGCCAGGGGAGTTGGAAAGATCCGGCCGCTTTCGGAAGCCGCCGCCGCCGGATGAGCGCACCATCGCCGGTTCCGTCAGCGTTTTCCGGCGGAGGACGACGCACGCCATAGTTTGCCAGCCGGAACGAAGAATACGCAGACTGCGCACGCGGTCGCCGCCATCAACGTGACAAATGTCCGCATCGCGGACGTCGCTTTTTTCAGCGGGAAAGCATCCGGAATCCACCAATCGGCGATAGCAGTTCCATAGAACACCGCCTGCGCCGCAAGCAGCGCAGTGCGCCACGGCACGGGCGTCAACGTACTGGTGGCCGCGATCGCCAGCAGCGCAAAAGGCAGTAAAAGCCGCGCAAATTTGTACGAAATATAGTGGAACCACAGCCGGTTGCCGAATCCCAGCAACGCGGGATACGCCGCAATGATCTGATAGTTTCCGGCAAGGGTGCGCACCTTGCGCCGGAATTCGGTTTCGAGGCCCGTGGGATAGTCGAACATCCGCGCACGAGGATCGACCACCAGTCGGTAGCCGCGAAAAAACGCCGCCAGCGGCATGTACATGTCGTCAAGTAACGAATCCGCCGGAATCTGAACTGCAAGGTTCCGGCGGATCGCGTAAAAGGCTCCCGTAGCTCCGAAAATGGAATCGATCGCGCTGAGATGCAGGCGGATGCCAAATTCATATTTCCAGTAAAGGCCGACACTCGATTCTTCGCCCGTCTTGCCGTCGAGGATGACGAGTTCGCCGCTGGCGACGCCCACGTTGGGATCGGCGAAATTCTCGAGCAGAAGGCGCAAGCTGTCGGGGGCGAGGCGCTGTCTGACATCGGTGAGCACCAGGATTTCCCCGCTGGCCGCGGCGATTCCGACGTTCAAAGCGGTGGATTTGCCGCCTCTCGGCAAACACAGAACCCGAACGGCGCGGTACACGCCGCGGAAGACTTCGGCGAAGCCCCGTGCGATCGCTTCCGTGCGGTCGGTCGAGCCGTCCGAGACGATCAGAACCTCAGTCAGTCCACGCGGGTAATCGAGAGCGGCCACAGAAGCCAGTTTTTGTTCAATGAAGTCTTCGCCGTTATGGGCTGCGACAACGATCGAGACAGTCGGTTGAAACGGGCCATTGCGGACAGGCCTGGCGAATCTGCGAGCCAGGAATCCGAGCAGGGCGGGATAGCCGAAGAGCACATACAGTACGAAAGCCGTTAATGCGGCGATTATGACCAATGCCGGACTTATCGCGCTCGCTATGATTACTGCGCCCGGCATACTCAATGCCCTTCGCGCGGCATTTTCATACCTATTGGGCCCCGCGCGACAACACCATCGTCTTGAGTGTGTGGAAGAAAATATAAGCGTCGAGTGAAATCGACATGTTCTTGATGTAGTACAGGTCGTACTCAAGCTTCATCGCAACGTCCTCGACGGAATCGCCGTACTTATAGTTGATCTGGGCCCAACCTGTAATGCCCGGTTTCACGCAATGGCGCTGCCGGTAGTGGGGGATCTCCCCGCTCAGCTTCCCGACGAATTCGGGGCGTTCCGGGCGCGGGCCAGCAATAGCCATCTCTCCTTTAAGCACATTGAAGAGCTGAGGCAATTCGTCGAGGCGGCTTCGGCGCAGAAAGCGGCCGAACGGCGTAATTCGGGGGTCGTCGGGCCTGGCCCAGACCGCTCCGGTCTCCGCTTCCGCATCGGCAGCCATGGAACGGAACTTGTACACTGTGAAGACCCGATCGCCTTTGCCGACTCGCTCTTGCCGAAAAAGCACAGGGCCGCGGGAACTAAGGCGAACCGCGATCGCCACCAGCAGCATCACCGGGGAAAACGCTACAAGAAGAACGCCCGCGAATAAGGTGCAGTAAAGATTCTGGAACGCCACGCTGAGGTGGCGCGGCCCCAGTTCGCCGGAAAAAATCAGGTCGGCTGGCCGCAGGTCGCGAGTACAAACCCGCCCGAAGGTTCTTTCGTACAATTGGGCGGCGTGTTCGATGACGACGCCCGAGAATCGCCACTCCAGTAACTCCTCCACGGGTAACTGCGAGCGACGTTCAGCGAGGCCGACGACCACGCGGTCCGGTTTGTGGTCGCGGAAATTCGCCAGGTCCTCGACCGTGCCGAGACGCGGGATGCCGGGCAGAGGATCGTCGCCGCCGGCCCCGTCGTCAAGGAATCCGAATACATTGAGGCCGAGTGTGGGTCGTTCACCAAGAAACTTTGCCACCTCGGCGAGCGTTTCGGACGAACCGAGTAGCAGCACGCGTTCCGCGGCGATAGCCTTCGATACCGATGTGCTGTAAGCGACCCGCCAGAGCGGGAAAAGCAGAAGAATGATCGCGCTGCCGAAGATCATGGAATAGCGCGGCACTATCCAGCCACCCACCGCGTAACTCATAAGCGCCTGAGTCAGAAATGCGATTCCAACTACCATGCAGATCGGCTGGATCAGATCGACGGCCGAGCGCGCGTGGAACCTCTCATAAAGATCGTTGAGGTAAAGGCCAAACATAATCGTGGCCGTAACAATGGCCAGCCGGAGGAATCCGTGGTCTTCAAACATGAAAAACCGCGCGAAACCCGGGCCGTCCATGAACCTTTGCGCAAGAAAGACGCCTGCTATGTAGGAGCCGTAGAGGAGCGCCGCTTCGCAGACGAGGAGAATGATCACGCTCGCCGGTACGAATACCTTAAAAATCCTGAGCATTCGAAGGTTTTAACCCGGCGGTCTACCGGATGGGTCGATCCGTTGGCATTATTCCCGGAGGAACGGCTAAGGAGGCACTGTCCGTCCCGGTTCGAGTCTAACATGGTGCTGCTAACACACCGGTTTTCGGACCTTAAGCGCTCACGGGTAGATCCGACGGTTGCCGGGGGATACAAGCACGTCAAATTATCGCCGGCGTCGCCTCAATCTTCGCCCGGCTGCGGAACATCAGTGCCACCACCAGCAGAATTACAAACGCTCCAGCCGAGGAACTCAACCAGAAGTGCCGCCAGTCGCGCGTCGCACCCGCTCCAGCGCCTGTCGTGAATAAATCCAGCGCGCTACCCGAGATCAGCGACCCGGCGTACATCCCCACGCCATAAGTTAGGAACGTAATCAGACCCTGTGCCGCGCTGCGCAGATGTGCCGGCGCCTGCTGGTCCGTGTATAGCTGGCCGGTCATGAAGAAAAAGTCGTAACAAACGCCGTGCAGCAGAATTGCGACGTAGAACATCCAGACGCCCGGCCCGGCATTGCCATGGGCGAGGAGGGCATATCGAATCGTCCACGCCGCCAGACCCATCACGAGTATCCCTTTCACGGTCATGCGCCGCAACACGAACGGCATCACCAGCATCATGACGACTTCCGACGCCTGCCCCAGCGTCATCTTGCCCGCCGCGTTCACCACATGCACGTCGTTCAGATAGTCGTTGGTGAACGAAAAATAGAACGTCAGCGGGATGCAGGCAAGCACCGATGCGATCGCGAAAACAAAGAACGACTTGTCCTTCATCATCACGAGCGCGTCCAGTCCCAGAGCGCGGCCCACGCTGAACGATTCTCCCTTCGCGGCCGGCGGAGTGTGCGGCAACGCCAGGCTGAACAAACCCATGGCGACTGAAGCGCCGGAAGCCAGCAGAAAAGGGGTCGCGGATTTTTCGATCGCCATCGATCCCACAGCCACGCCGATGGCAATCCAACCCAGCGTGCCGAAAACGCGGATCAGCGGGAAATCGCGCCCGGGATCCTGTATGTGTTGCAGTGTGAGCGAATTAGTCAGCGCGATGGTCGGGAAATAACAGAGGCAGTACGCGAGGAGCAGGCCATAAACCGAGCCGAACGTCGTTGCGCTCGCCACGCGCCACAGCAGGATCGCGCCGATAAAATGCAACGCGGCCAGAACGCGTTCCGTGGAAAAGAAACGGTCGGCGACGAGGCCGACGAAGAACGGCGAGATCATCGACGCCAGGGCCGTAGTGCCGAAGACTGCGCCGGCCTGTGTTCCGGTAAAGTGAAGCGTGGTTGTGAGGTAAGTGCTGAGCGTGACGTACCATGCGCCCCAGATCACATAGTTGAGGAACATCATGGCGCTGAGGCGCGCACGAATAGAAAAGGGCATGAAGAGAATTCTACTCCACGCCCGCGAAAAGTCCCCGGCGTTGCCTTGGGGCAGCGGCCGCGACGTGGAGTGCGCTCAAGGAATCACACCCGGCATTACCGGACAGGCCAAGCCTGCAATTTTGTAGTCAGCGACGTTCAGCGGGGCGGTGCTGCTCCGCCGGGCGGTGGACCACCTGGGCCACCGGGACCACCCGGTCCTCGGCCAGCCGGCGGCGCGGCGGGCTTCTGTTCGCCGTGATGGCATGTATAGCAGCTGACTTTCTGCTCGCCGTTGAAGGTCGTGGCGTTGATGTTCTTGACCATTTCCATCATCTTGCGCGCGGTCACCTTGGTCGGCTTCTCGTCGCTCGCGCGGTTTTCCATGTTGTGGCAGAAATCGCAGCGCACGCCGAGGGCTGCCGGCATGGCGAACATCACGCCTATATAGTTCTCCTGCGTGAGCACCTTCAGGTTCGTGGCGGGGGGCATTGGCCCTCGGCCGCCGGGTCCACCGGGCGGAGGACCTTGCGCAAACGCGACGCCGGCATACAGGGCAAATAAGGAGTAAATAGATCGACGCATGGGTTTCAGTGTAACCCATTTCCGGAGCAACGAGTGTAAATGGCTGTCAAACGTTGCCGCACTCAGGTAACCGGGCGAGGGTGCGATACGCTGTACGTGTCACGTGCGTTGCGGAATGAGATCGCGCCCGCGGACTGAAACAACTCAATTCCAATGGCTGACGCGCAGAAAGTGGCGGGGTATGTCTGGGTCAAGATCTCGATCGGTTTAGGGCTGCTGCTCGGTTTGCTGCTGTTGGGGCAGACCGTCGGGACGTATCGGTATGTCTCGCGCAGCATGGTCCGCCAGGAAGCGCAGAACGAAGGCGACCGCAAAGCCCAGACTCTGGCCCGCGCGTATCGGACCGCTTCCCGCGATACTGCCGCGCTGACACAGGAAATCGACGACCTGATCAAAGAGGCTCCCGAAAAGATCGCCTGGATGCGCGTCCTGACTACCGAGGGCAAAGTA
>PLEX01000102.1:29193-29368 GCA_003136575.1 Bryobacterales bacterium
GCCGCGGCGGGTCTTCACAGGACACTGGTCGGGGCGGACCGCCGGATCGCAACCGCGACCGGCCCGCGGGCGCGCGGGAAAACGAGCCGGGTTCGGTGAGCGCTCCGCCGTTTGCCATATTGCCCGAAAACACGCCGCAAGGCTTCGGCCCCGACGGACCTGCGCGGAACGGCAT
>PLEX01000238.1 GCA_003136575.1 Bryobacterales bacterium
CCCTCCCACCGGCACTCCCTGCGGCGCAGGGGCAGCAGGCTGAGCTGGAGCCGCCGGGGCCTGGGCGTGCGCGCCCGGCGACGCGAAGGCGCACAGCGACGCTATCGCGGCCTGGGCGCATAGGGTCCGGAGATTCACTGAAAAACGCGCTCGGTTCGTCATCTGCTTAATCCTGTTTGGCGTTCTGGTCGGTCAACAACGCGCGCTCCTCATCGGTGAGNNCTTTCACACCCGTCAGGGCGGTTGAATCGGAAGGCGAAGAGACGGCTTCGTTTTTCATGACACCGAAAGGGGTCTTGACAAAAATCCACCTTTTCCCCTGCTTGTCGGTCCATGAAT
The DNA here is from genome assembly GCA_003136575.1 of Bryobacterales bacterium. Lineage (GTDB taxonomy): Bacteria > Acidobacteriota > Terriglobia > Bryobacterales > Bryobacteraceae > BOG-234. The sequence goes on from PLEX01000238.1 coordinate 340, forward strand.
ACGAACCGTTTGGATTCGCCATGGCGTCGGGCGGGATGGTCAGCGGCTGCGCGCTTGTGGTCTTGGCGACGGTCTTAATCGTGGCTTTGCGACGGGTCGACCCGGTGCCACCGGGAGCCTGTGCCGCAATTAACGCGGCGGCAAACAATAAAACGGCAAATGCTTTCAACATTGTAATTCGTCTCCTCGAAACAGAAATCTACTTGTCCTTAACCCAGGTGCAGCCCATGACGCCGAAAGGAGTGTTGACTCCGGTCTTTTTGTAGCCATCTATCACGGTGCCCGGGGGTGATGTGTCGGTGGCCACGCAGGCGCGCGTGGGCGCATCGGGCGTTCCGGTTTGTGGTCCGACCGCGGGCGCGGACACAGGCGCCGCGGGTGGCGCCGCCGGACCAGCCGGTGCGCCGGGCGTAACGCCGCCTGTACGATCCACGAGATCGTTCAGACTCTTTTCAATCTGCTTGCCTTCCCATTCAAATGTGACCTTTTGCAGATCGAGCGCGACGACCTTGAAATCGCCCACCGAATCGCCAACGCGGACCGATTTGCTGGCCGCGCCGGAGCGTTCCGCCATGATCGCTTTCACGCCGCTCGGCAGTCCCAGTGCGCCATAGACTACCGGCAGCGCCGGCATTGGTTTCGGCGCTTCGACCTTCGGTGGGTCCACAATCACCGTGGGATTGCGATCCTTTGAAAACAAGTTCTTCGCTGCCACGTCAGCATAGGCGGCAGCCTGTACTGTCGGCGGTTTCTGCGCGGGAACCAGAGCCGGCGGAGCGACGCGTTTCACCGGAACATTGAGGCTGGCGCGGCGTTCAGCCCGCGCTTCATTCCATCGGACGCGTCCCTGCCAGGCTATCAGCGCAAGTCCGGCGGCCAGCCCCACGTTCAGCGCGATCAGTTTGGGTTGAGCGGCCATCAGAAAGTACCCAGACCTTTCTTTTCCGGGATCAGCTTTTTGGGCACAATTCCTGCGAGCACCATGCGCACCGTCATCAGCTTTTCTTTGGGATTGCCCGAGGTGACGCGTTCTTCCGACGGCACGATGAGCTCGGATTCGCGCGTGAGATCGGCGAGGAAATTCAGCAATTGCTCGATATGGCCGTCGAACGTGATGGTCGCGTAAACGATGCCGTACTCGCCGAACGCTTTTGGAGCGGGGAAGTCGCCGCCACGCACGTCGAGTTGATTCGCGTTGCCGATGCGGTGCGCCGTCTCGACCAGATGGGCCTGCGCCTGCGGGAAAGTATCGGCGTGAATCACGCCGCGCTCGCGATCCGCCAGATCGGCATCCGCCTGCTTGAGAAGCGCTTCATTCACGGGAAGTGTCGCCGCCGTCTGGCGAAGAAGCGCCACGCGCTGACGCAGTTGCGTGGAACTGACCGAAGCCACTTCAGCCGTTGCCGGGCCATTATCGGGAAAAACCACGTATTCCAGCAAGGCCCAAACGGCAATGGCGGCCGGAAGAATCGCCAGAGCCCGGCGCTCGCGCGGAGAAAGCGTCACGGCGTGCTCCTGCCGGCGCGTCCGCGGCGCATGGTCTTAATACGAAACTGCTCGGCTTCGCCATTGCGCGTCACCGACATCACAAACTCGGAGTTCTGAAAAAACGGCGAGGAGTCGAGTAATTTCAGCAGCGGCGCGGCCTGATCCGCCTCGCCCGCGATTACCAGGGAATCGGGGAAAATCTCAATGGAATTGGTCCAGACCTTTTCGGGAAGGACCCGGACCAACTCGTTGAGAACATCGAGATCGGCCTGCGGCCGACGGCGGAAATCGTCGAGTGACGCGACGCGCGTCCGATCAGCCGCCAAAGCCTTGTCGATGGACTGAACGCGCAGTGCGGAGGGCTGGAGTCTGCGTTCCTCCGCGTTGAGCTGGCTTACGTAACGGCGTTCGTTCAGAATCGGAAAAACCACGAATACGGCCAGCAGACCGGCCAGCACCAGGGTGCCGAGCGCTGCCGGAATCAGATACCGGGTCCGCGAATGCGATGCGCGGCGTTCGGCGGGTAAGAGGTTGGCCAACTGGGCGAACAGCGGCGCCGAGGCGGCCAGCGCGGCGGCATAGGCACCAGGTGAGACGTCGGCGGGAGCCGCCAGCGCGCTGCCTAATTCCATTCCGGTCGACTCCGGCGAAAAACGGAGTTCGGCACGAGCCAGGGACAGGGCGCGCTCCACCGGGAGTGAAAAGCCCGCCGAATAGCAGGGCTTCGCTTCGCTCTCGCCGTATACCTCGATACGGCCCAGCGCGTTTGTGGCATAACAAAAAGTGGAAGCGGGCGGGGTCCGTTGCAAACGCAACGCCCGGTAGATCGCGGCCGAGGAGAAAGTGGCGGCCGCAAGCGGAATGCCCGCTTCCGAGAACAAATTTTCGTAGTGGCTGAGAGTGCTCTGGCGAACTACGCCAACGACAACGTCGCTCGGCGATACTCGCCACCAGGACCACTCGACCGGCTCTTCGTCCCATGGATGCATCGTGTCCAGTTGCAATCCGATTGCGGAAGCCGTGTCTTTGTCGGCCACTCCAGCAAGGCGCAGAGTTCGGACGATTACTTCTTCGCGTGGCAACACCAGCGTGGCGGCCAGACGGGGCTCGCCCGGCCCGGCCAGAAACTGCGAGATCTCCGCGCCCCATTCGGCTGCCGGCCTTCCGGCAAAGCGCCGGATGACCGTGGACGCCACAACCACGGAACCCGAAGGCCTGGAGCGCACGATCACGGCCTCCATATCGTCACCAGCGACGGCGACGCCGAATCCCGTGCCGAAGACGCTTAAACGCCGCAATGGGGAGACGGAGGTCGAGGCAGGTACCGCCTTCAGGGGCGGCGCCGGGGAGGTTTGAGTAGCCGTCATGTCCGACCCCTCATGTCCGGTCAAACCAGCGGATGACCTGGTATCCCGCGGGCCTGCCCTTCGCGTTGCCCGGAAAGTCGATGTGGACCAGGGCTGCGATGGTCCGGCGCATATCCGACAACTTACCGTCGGGCAGCCGGAGGCGCGCCGTCGCCCGCAGCGTATACATTGTCTGGCCACCGAGGAGCAGATGTTGTCCCGAGGGGCCAAGCGCCTGCTGAATCTCCGATAGTTCCCTGTAATCGGCAATCGGGCGGGCGGTACGGCGCGCAACCAGTGCGAGAGCGTCTTCCTGGCTCAGGCCCACAGCCTGAAGCGTCGCCTGTCGGGCCGAATTCACGTCGACCGAATAGCCGCTGCCGTACACGGAAAGGCAATCGCGCAATCCCGCTTGCGAATCGTCCAGCGATTCGCCGTAGTAGAGGCCGGGCGTGATTCCTTTAGTCAGCATAAGTTCCTCGTTCTCCTGGTATGACGAGTGGCGGGGCAAAAAAGACGGAGATTGGCTCAGATAAAACGAGTCGAATGGGCTGACGTGGAGCGGATCGACCGGCTTACGCCAGTCCAGAATCGCCGACGTAATTTCGGTTGCACGGTCGATCGGCACTCCGAGCGCCGTGAGCAGGCGCAGCAGATTGTCCGGAGAAATGCTGTTAACGTTCAGTTTGGACGATTCGGGAATAATATCTACCTCGGCCTGACCGCCGGGGAATTCAAGATTCATCGCGGGCTGGCCGGCGCGGTAGTAGATCGGCTGCCCCGCATCGTCCGCGTATCCGCGCCACAGGATGTGGAGCACCGCACGTTCGATAGCGCCTCGGGCGGTGAAGTACGCTTTGGTATCGTCGACGCTGGTTGCGGTCCGCTCCGTTTCGCCGCGGACGTTGCTGGCGACAGCCAGGCCGATGGCCGAGAGCGCGGCCGTGAGCCAGAGAACCGTGAGCAACGCGGATCCACTTTTACTGCGCGTCGACATAGGTTGTCCCCGGAGTCAGGTTGACGTGAAGCGCCACGGTTACGGTGGAAACGTGAAGGTCGGATGGCGTGTCATCGAGCGGCGCCATCTCAATGCGAATGCCCAGCGGGAGCACTTGTTTCTGCACCCAATCCGGCCGCCACAACTGGAACGGCGGGTTGAAGAGCGGCTGCAGATACGCGAATCGGCAGTACGCCAGCTTATCGGCCAGCACGAAGGACTGCGGACCCGCGACGACTGGCGCGAATCGCACCGTCCCATCAGGGTCGATCGCCTCGACCATTTGGCCGGCCTGCGCGGGACCTGTGTAAGGCCACTCGTTGACGATGAGGCGAACGCCTTTGCCGTCTGCTCCCGGAATCACCTGGAACGCAGCAATCCGTTGACTCCCGCGCCAGGCGTCCTCAAGCGAGTAGGATGTGACAAAACGCATGGTTTGCGCCTCCCATTGCTGGAATGGAATCAACTGGAAGGATTCCGGGCGAGGTTGCCAGCGGGCAACGGTGTACGTGTAGCCTGCGATCTCGCTCTCGACGATACGGCGCGCATAAGAGACCCGCCGGTCGCCGACAAGCCGTGAATCGACCTTCGCCATCGTGTTGAAACCTATGCGCATGGCGATCAGAACGCCGACCGAAAGAAGGCTCAGCAGCGAGACCGCGATGAGAATTTCGATGAGCGTGACGCCCGCTCTCGGGTTGGAATGAGGGCTGGAATGACTCGTCATGGCGTGGCCGGTATCGGGATCTTCGCGGGCCGATAGCTTTGGAGTTGCATGGTGCGACGACCGCCCGATGCCGGCTCCCACCAGACTTCAAGCGCGACTTGCTGAAGAACGACCGTACCCGGACCGGCATTCGGCGGCACGTCGAACGGATTAAGGACGGCCTTCCAGCCGCTCGGGATGCCGCCCGATTGCTCTTTATCGAACGTGCCATCGACGGAGCCGTCGAACGGAAGGGTAACGTCCAGGAGCAGCTCGTTCATCTGCGTTCGCGCGAGCATGACCGCGCGGTCGTAATCCGCGAGTCTCCCGGCATTTTTCACCGATTGCGTGAGTCCGATAATAAGACCGGTGACCGCAATGCCCATAATTACCGTGGCCACGAGGACTTCGAGCAGCGTAAAACCGGCGCGAGCGGATTTCCTGTGGCGCGGCGTCATCGGGGAGCATCCTCGATGCGGGTTACCTGCGGCACGGCAGTTACGGGATCGATCTCGATCGAGCGGCGCGCGCCCTTTTCATTGCGCAATACGACTGCAATGCGGGGAAATGCGCCACCGGGGAACAGAACGTATCGGCGCGGTTCGTCGCCTTCGAGAGCGATGCTCGCGGGCATCTGGTATGTAGCTGCCGGTTTTTCGCCCGATATCGCAGTGAAGACATCCAGCCGGTTTTCCTTCGGGTTCACCACGATAGCCGCGGCTTGTTCATGGCGTTCCACGGTGTTCATTGATGAGGTCAGAAAGCTGGCGACGGAGCTTGCCGAAGAGGCAAGGCGAATGCCGGCGAGGCCGGAAACGAGGGAAGGGAAGGAGAGACTGACGATCGTGGCGATGATTGTAACCACGATCAGCATTTCGAGCAGCGTGACACCGCTGGCGTTCTTTGTGGGGCGGGCGGTTCCGCCTGCCGTCTTCAACTGAAGGCAGGTAGTGGCAGAACGTCCGTGTCCGCGCTGTGCAGGCAGAGGCAGCCGGAACCGCCTGCCCCACAAATGGCTCGCACAATGGGACAGGACGGCAAAAGTTGGCCAGGACTGCGCCACAAATGGCTCCGCGGGCATCCCGGACTATTTCCAGCTCACGACATCGGCATTCAGATCCGTGCCGCCGGGCTGGCCGTCTGCGCCGTAGCTCATGATGTCTGGCTCATCGCCGTGATCGCCTGGATACTTGTAGACGTACGGGTGCGACCAGGGATCGGTGCCCAGATCTCTCGTGAGGTAAGGGCCGTGCCACTGTTCCACTCCCTGCGGTTGCTGACGCAGTGCGGCGAGGCCCTGCTCGGTAGTGGGGAATGTCCCCGTGTCGAGCTTGTACTGGCCAAGCGCCAACTGGAATGCCGAGATCTGTTCCTTAGCCGCCACGACGCGGGCCTGATCGCCCCGATGCAACAGGCGCGGTCCGACGATGGCCAGAAACAACGCCATGATCGTGACGACCACGAGTAGTTCAATGAGCGTCACGCCCGCGCGTGGGTTCTGAGGGTTGAGGTCTGACTGGTTTGTTTCCATATCCTGCTCCTATATAGCAACGTCGTTAATACTGGTGATTGCGATCAGCATGCTGAGCACGAGGCCACCGACAATGAGACCCATGGCGAGAATCACCATCGGCTCGAAGGCGGAAGTAAATCGCTTGATCGACGAACGGGTTTCTTCCTCATATATGTCCGCCATGCGGGCGAACATCTGATCGAGCTTGCCGGTTTCCTCGCCCACCGTCAGCAGATGCGAGGCGAGCGCGGGAAACATTTTGGTCTTTGCCAGCGGCTGGGCGAGGCCTTCGCCCCGTTTGACTCCCTGTGCAACGTCTTTCAACGCATTCGCCATGCGGCTGTTGTAAAGAATGCCGGCGGAAATGTGCAGGGATTGGACGAGCGGCACCGAGTTTCCGACCAGCGTCGACATGGCGCGGGCAAAACGAGAGGTTTCGGCCTTGCGCAGCGCTTCGCCAAGCAATGGAATGCGCAACCGCGTGCCATCCCACCAGGATTTCCCCGCTACGGTGCGCGTGTAGAGCCGGAAGGCTACCGACACGCCGATGATCGCCAGCGCCACTACCCAGGACCAGTCCTGCACCACCTTGCTGACGTCGAGCATGATCTTTGTGGGAGTGGGGATTTGCATGCGGCCATCTTCGAAGATGCTGGCGAAGCGCGGTACGACGAAATCGAGCAGGATGAAGATGGATCCCGCTCCTACGCAGGCCAGGACGGCCGGATAGATCATGGACGAGATGATGTAGCCGCGCAACTGGTCACGCGATTTCTCAAACTCGGAGAGGCGTTCGAAGATTCCGCCGAGGCTGCCGGACGCTTCGCCGGCCCGCACCATATTGATGAACAGGTCCGAAAAATACTGCGGGTGCAGCGCCAGCGAATCGGCCAGCGACTTGCCGCCTTTGATGGAACGCAGGATGTCGGAGACGATGGCACGGAACTGCGCGTGCGTGGTGAGCTCGGTCGTGATGGTGAGGGCACGATCGAGGGGGACGCCGGAATTCAGAAGCGTGGAGAGTTCCTGCGTAAAGAACAGAACGTCGCGGCGTCGATTCCCGCCGAAAGATGGCAGGTTGAACGCGAGCGACTTCTTCTCTTCGGCGCCGACATAGACCGGCGTCAGCCCCTGACGGCGCAGTTCACGGGCGACCGAGGCCGTGGTGTCCGCCGTTATCACACCAGTGCGCAGCTTGCCATCGGCGGCGACGGCTCGGTAATGGAAGGATGCGCTCGCCATCGGAATTCCCGGTTAAAACTCCTGTGTCACTCGGGTGACTTCTTCGGCTGTTGTCATGCCCTGTTTCACTTTCATCCAGCCGTCTTCGCGCAACTGATGCATACCGTTGCGGCGGGCGGCGTCGGTCAACTTGCTCGCGTCGGCTCCGGCCATGATCAGTTCGCGTATCTCCTCGTTCAGTTCCATCAATTCGAAGATGCCGGCGCGGCCCTTGTATCCCGATCCGTTGCATGCCGCGCACCCACGGCCATGGAAGGCGTCCACATGCTCGCCCCACGGGTTCAGCACGCGGCCCGCGCTCTCGCGGCATTCGGCGCAGATGAGCCGCACGAGACGCTGCGCCAGGACGGCAACGACGGACGATGTGATCAGGTAGTTTTCGACGCCCATGTCGGTCAGGCGCGTCACGGCGCTGGGCGCATCGTTGGTGTGCAGCGTGGAAAACACGAAGTGGCCGGTCAGCGCGGAGCGAATGGCGATGTCTGCAGTTTCGCGGTCGCGAATTTCGCCGATCATGATGACGTCGGGATCCTGTCGCACAATGTGTCGGATCCCCGCGGCGAAAGTGAGGCCGATCTGTGGATTCACATGGATCTGGTTGATGCCGTCCATCTGGTATTCCACCGGATCTTCGATGGTGATGATTTTTTTGTCCGGCAGGTTGATCCGCTTCAGCGCTGAGTAGAGCGTGGTCGACTTGCCGCTGCCAGTCGGGCCGGTCACGAGAAAAATGCCGTGGGGCAGGGAAGTGAAGTACTCCATGCGGTTCAGCATGTGATCGTCGAAACCGAGCCGGCGCAGATCGTAGAAATCCCCGGCGGAGCGGTCGAGCAAACGCATGACGACGCTTTCGCCGTAAAGCGTGGGCAACGTGGAAACGCGGAGATCGACTTCGCGCCCGAGAATGCGCAGCTTGATTCGTCCATCCTGCGGCAGACGGCGCTCGGCGATGTTGAGCTTCGCCATGAGCTTCAGGCGCGAAATGATGGCGGCCTTCAGTTCGCGCGGCGGCTGTTCCTGATTGAAGAGGACGCCATCGACGCGGAAGCGGATGCGGAATTCCTNNGCGATCATCGCGTTCACCAGACGAATGACAGGCGCCTCGCTCGCCATGTCGCGAAGATGTTCGAGATCGTCTTCGTCTCCCGTGGCGAAGCCGATGGTTGCGGACTGGCGGCCGCCTTCGCTGTACGAGCGATCGAGAGCGTCGAGAATATCCTGCTCGGAGCAGAGTTGCGGGCGCACATCCAGCTTCGAGAACGTCTGCACGGCGTTGATGGCTTCGAAATCCAGCGGATCGGCCATCGCGAGAGTGAGCACGCCTTCGGCTTCGTCAACCGAGACGGGAAAAAGCAGAGACTGACGCAGGAATCGAGGCGACAGCCGCTCGAGTTCGGGAGCCGAAGCGGGCGTTGTGAGCGTAGCGATGGGCAGACCGAGTTGCGCCGACAGAGCGCTGAGCAAGTCACGCTGGGCGAGATAGCCCATGTCGACCAGAATGCGGCCGAGCTTATCGCCGCGCTCGCGCTGCAGTTCGAGCGCGCGGTCGAGATCTTCGACGGCTATCAGACCGCGCTCGATCAGAAGCTGGCCGAGGCGCACGGGCGCAGTGGATTCGGCCCCCATTGATTCGATGCCGGACGGTTGCGTGGACACTATTCTTCCCGCTCTTCGACCAGCGCGGAAATCTCCGCAGGTTTCGCGTGGCGGGCCACGGCATCCATGAGTTTCTGCCGGTTTGCCGTCATGCTGAGGCGCTGCGGCAACCCGCGATGGTCTTCAAAGCTCTGGCTGAAAAAATATGCCTCGAAGCAGATTTGTTCGGAAGGCGGAAGTGTGGTGAGGGTGGCTGCGGCTTTGACCAGCATGTCCCGCATAGCGTCTTTCAATACGGCCAGTTGCTTCACCTTCCGGTCGTGAACCGACTTAATCTCCTCGGGAGATGTCGTGAGGTGGAACGGACTGATCGGCGTCACTCTGACCAGGCTCATCTCAAACGTGAAGATTGCGCCGTAGCCCGGAAGGTAGGACCCGCGCGTGTCGCCGAGAGAATCCCACGGATCGGAGGTGAAGCGGTCGTTGGTAGTCTTTTCGATCTCATTAAGCGCGGCAACGGGTACGCGGGACGCGTTTACCTCGGGCGTGGACCCGGGGTGCGCGAGCACCGCGACTGAGAAAACTGCCGATGCCAGAAGAGCCGCGATTTTCACTGCCGTGCTCCGGTCGGCCATACCGTATACGAATTTCGGGCGTTCTTTTCGTAGGTCTTCTGGAAGTACTCCAGGTTGCTCTGCATCGCAACCATCAGGTTCTGCTGCTTCTGTNNGTACTTACGGTCAACCTCGTCGAGAGCTGCTCTGGTCATTTGAATGTCGTCGTCATGGGCTTTCTGGACAGCCAGCGCGACCGCTTTGTTCACAGCTTCATTGATGGTGGCAGCGGAGACGCTCGCGGTCTGCACTACCGTTGGGACGTCGGGCGGACGATGCAACGCGGCGAAAGAGATCCCGGCCGCCAGCACGCAGGCCGAAGCGAATCCCAGCCGGGCGGCTGAGTTCCAGAATCCGGCCAGCCATCCTGGCGCGAAGACCTTGTCCGACACGAAGGCAATGCGGCGCGGCACCTCCTGATCGGGCAACAC
>PLEX01000113.1 GCA_003136575.1 Bryobacterales bacterium
TGCTGCGGCGGGCCATTCAGCAGATTCGGGGCGATCTGCGCTCCATCGGGTTCCATCACGTTGAGGCGATTCGCGCGTTAATGGCTACCAGGGAAGGAAGCGGGCGAATCCAGCTGCCGGATCTCGACATCTTCCGTTCGTTCGATCAGCTCCGTCTCGCTCCACAGCATTTCGACGCCCGGATCGAGCGCAACTTCTGCGTTCCGCTCACGGTCCCCGGCGAAACCCGCCTTCCGGAACGCGGGTTAGTCATCGGTTTGGAACTCGCGGCCCCCGACGCCGTATATAATAGTGACGTGAATGCTCTGGACTCGGCGCGGTGTCGCGGTTCATTGCATCTTCGCAACTGGCGCCCCGGGGACCAGTTGGAACGCGCGGGTCGTCTCGGAGCGGCAGTCAAGATTAAGACCCTGTTCCAGGAATGTCGGATACCGCTGTGGGAACGGCGCAGATGGCCGGTTATCGTGATGGGCGATTCGATCGTATGGACGCGGCGGTTCGGCGCAGGCAGAGAGTTTGCGGCGGCGGCGAACAGTGAGTCGATCCTGCTTGTAAGCGATTCGTTGCAAATGGAATCGAATCGGCCCGAGGCAACGTCTAACCAGACAGGGACGCCTGGGGCTGGCGCATCGGGGCTTGAGCAAGGTCAAGGTCGGTAAATGAGGTTTTGTGAACTCCAACGTTAAAACAATCATCTTCTGGGCTGTGGTGCTGTGTATGGCCGGGCTGTTGTGGGTCGTCGTCAACCATGGCCACGGCAAGACCGACAACACCCTCAACTTCACGGAGTTCCTGAACGCCGTGGATGCNNATCAAGACCGCAACCGTTGACGGCACGTCGGTCAAGGGCGACTACGTGAACGGCAAGGAGTTGTATCACACCGTTGTCCCTTCCAGCTACACGGATCTTTGGAACAAGCTGAAAGAGCGAAACGTGACTGTTACCGTGACCGATTCCTCCGCTAACGGATGGCTGTCGCTTCTGCTGAACGGCGCCCCCATCATTCTGGTGGTCGGGTTCTGGGTTTTCATGATGCGCCAGATGCAGAGTGGCGGTAACAAAGCNNGACTTCCTGCGCGAGCCGCAGAAATTTCAAAAGCTGGGCGGTCGAATCCCGAAAGGTGTGTTGCTGGTAGGTTCTCCAGGTACCGGCAAGACACTGCTGGCGCGCGCCATTGCGGGCGAAGCCAGTGTGCCGTTCTTTTCGATTTCCGGTTCGGACTTCGTCGAAATGTTCGTCGGCGTGGGCGCAAGCCGTGTTCGCGACCTGTTTGAGCAGGGCAAGAAGAACGCTCCCTGCATTATCTTTATCGACGAAATCGACGCTGTTGGCCGTCATCGCGGCGCGGGCCTCGGCGGCGGNNTGAACCAGTTGCTGGTGGAAATGGATGGCTTTGAATCGAACGAAGGCGTCATCCTGGTGGCCGCGACTAACCGTCCTGACGTGCTCGATCCGGCGCTGCTTCGCCCCGGCCGCTTTGATCGGCGCGTGGTGGTAGGCCGTCCCGATGTCGGCGGACGCGAAGCGATCCTGAAAGTCCACACGAAGAAAGTTCCGCTCGGAGACGACGTGGATCTGTCCGTGCTGGCTCGAGGAACACCCGGCCTCGCGGGCGCCGAACTGGCCAATCTGGTCAACGAAGCGGCGCTCTACGCCGCGCGGCAGAATCGCAAAGTCGCGATGATGATCGATTTCGAACTGGCCAAGGACAAGATTCTGATGGGCGCCGAACGCCGCTCGATGATCCTGACCGACGCCGAGAAGCGTACCACCGCTTATCACGAAGCCGGACACGCCGTGGTTGCCGTGCAGGTGCCCAACGCCGATCCGCTGCACAAGGTTTCTATCATTCCGCGCGGCATGGCGCTCGGCATCACCATGCAGTTGCCGACCGACGACAAGCACAACTACAGCAAGACCTATTGCGACGATCAACTCGCCATTCTGATGGGCGGCCGTATCGCGGAAGAGATTTATCTCAACCAGATGACGACCGGCGCGGGCAACGACATCGAACGCGCCACCGAAATGGCCCGCAAGATGGTCTGCGAATGGGGCATGAGCGAACTCGGGCCGCTGAGCTTCGGCAAGAAGGAAGAGCAGATCTTCCTCGGCCGCGAGATTTCCCAGCACCGCGATTACAGCGAAGAGACCGCGATCCGGATCGACGAAGAAGTCAAGCGCATCATCTCGAACGGGTATAACCGGGCTCGGGCGATTATTGAAGCGCACTCGAAGGAACTTGTCAAGGTGGCCGAAATGCTGCTGGAACGCGAGGTTCTCGATGGAGCGGAAGTTCGCCTGATCATGGGCGGCGGCGATCTTCCTCCCGCCGCGAGCGGAAGTTCGCGCGATACTGCCGACCACACGCAGCAGGTGATCCGCCCGGAACCAAGCGGACGGCGTTTACCCGGACTGAATGAAGGCGAACAGCCTGCCTGATCCGAATTCCGCGCAAACAAGTGTACCGGCGTTCCCGGTTTACCTGTTTGACGTGGACGGAACATTGCTCGATTCGGCGGAGGATATCTGCGGTGCGATCCATCAGGTGCTGTCGCCGCACGCGCGGTCGCCTCTCGATTTCGAGTATCTGCGAAGCTTCATCGGCTTCCACCTGGACGTCTGCTTTAAGGAAGTTCGCCCGGACTACTCGCGGGAGCAGCTGGACGACCTGATCCTCCAGTACCGCAATACTTACTGGGGCCGGAACCACGCGTCGACGAAGGTCTACCCTGGCATAAAGGAAACGCTCGCCGTCCTGCCCGGCCGCAAATCCACCGCGACAACCAAAGGCACGCCGACCACTCGCGCAGTCCTCGATATGTTCGGCCTGCTGCCGCATTTCGATCACGTCCAGGGTACGGACGGATTCCCGTGCAAGCCCGAACCCGACGTCTTGCTGCGCTCGATGGAGGCGCTTGGTGCGCGCCCTGAAGACTGCCTCTTCGTGGGCGACTCGTCGGCCGACATGGAAGCCGGCCGACGCGCCGGCATGAAGACCTGCGCGGTGCTTTATGGCTACGGCCAGCCCGAAGCCATGGCGCGCTGGTCGCCGGACTTCTGGATCTCGCACCCGCGCCAATTAATCTCGGCCGCCTGAAGGGCTTGACGCGTCCAGGCTCAGTCGCCGCCGCGCGGAATAAACTGCATATGAAGACCCATGTATGATTCAGATCCTCGTATATTCCGACTCGCTGACCTGGGGTATCATCCCGGAGACCCGCAAACGTCTGCCTTTCGACGAGCGCTGGCCAGGCGTGATGGAGAATTCGTTGAATGCCGTAACGCGCCGCGTTCGGGTTATCGAAGACTGCCTCAACGGTCGCCGGACCGTTTGGGATGATCCTTTCAAGCCCGGCCGCAACGGTAAAGAGGGCCTCGCGCAGCGCATTGAAATGCATTCACCGCTGGCTCTCGTCATGCTGATGCTCGGTACCAACGATTTTCAGTTCTCCCACCCCTACAACAACGCCTGGTCTTCGGCGCAGGGAATTGGCGCTCTGGTCGCCGAAATCCGCAGCGCGCCTATCGAGCCGGGAATGCCCGTTCCACCCGTGTTGATCGTATGCCCTCCGAGGATACGGGCGCCGCGCGGAGGCATCGCGCCGAAATTCAGCGGTGCCGAATTGAGGTGCAACGGTTTCGCGGCGGAATACGAAAGGGTCGCGGCCGACCTGGGCTGCCATTTCTTCGATGCGGAGACCGCTACGCCGGTGAGCGCCGTCGATGGCGTGCATCTCGACGCCGACGGGCATTCGAAACTGGGCCGAGCGTTGGCGGAGGCGGCGAGGTCGATCGTGGAACTGACCGGACCCTCGTAGCATCTGAACGGGTGCACTGCCGGTCTTAACCGCGGTTCTTCAGCCGTGCCAGCGCTTCTTTCGCGTGTTGCGCTTCAGGCCCGTGCGGCGCCATTTTCAGATAGGCCTTATATTCCACAACCGCATCGGAAACGTTGCCCTGCTTTTCAAAGATCTCGCCCAGCAAAACCATCGACTGCGGGCACTCTCCCAAGGTGTCGAACGCCACCGCCTCGCGAGCCAGTTTCTCCGCTTCGTCGGGCATTCCCAGGTGGAAGACAGCCTGCGCATAGTAGTAGTAAATCGTCGGCGTGCCAACCGGCAGCATCTTCAAAGCCTGCTGGCAGAGCCGCATCTCGTTCTCCCAGCGTTGCTGCAGGCCAGCCACTTCGGCCAGCTGGATTACCGGCTTGATGTACTGCGGATCGGCCTCGCGCGCTTTCTCCAGGGCTTCCACGGCTTCACCCAGGCGGTCCTGCTGCCGCAGTGCCCTTCCCAGTTCGCTCAGAGCCAGTGCGTAGCCCGGATAGATCGCAAATGCCGCCCGATACTCCGTCTCAGCCTGCGGCCACTTGCCTTTGGCTGCCGCCGACTCGCCCGATTCGTAGTGCTTCCTGGCTTCCGCCGGGGCGCGGAGGCTCGATGCGGAAACGGAAACATCTTCATTGGGGCCCGCTCTATACAGCTTGATCAGCGTGCCGTCGCGAACGTAAGTCTTGACGGTCTGGTACCCGCTCAGCCTTACGGAGATAAAGCAGGTTCCCGGACCCGAAAAACTGTTCGTCACACGGAATGAGAGCGTGCCACCGAGAAAAAACTGGGTCTCGCATTTGCAATTCGGGTCTGCTGTGGGGCATTCGGCTATGATCAGCGGAGCCGTGCGCAGGCCCGAGCCGTCTTCGAGGACGATTCTCGCGGTGCCTTCCACGTAATGTGAGGCGCTTCCCCCGCCGCTATCCGAAATCATGCCGCCCTGGGAAAGCAAACTGGCGGCTGCGGCAACGACCAGCGCGACACTGAGTACAACCCGGCCCACGTCTGGAGTCTAGCACCAATCCGGTTTTGTTTTTCCCCGCGGTTTTTCCGGTATTTCCCGGAAACTCCGCAACCAGTGGTGGCGAACTTTGAGCACTTCGCAGTAAGATCGCCCATATGAAGTTCCACACCGAATATCTCACCTTCCGGACGGCAAAACACCGGGAATACATCAACATGACGCCGCAGGTTGAAGCCGCGCTCCGCAAAAGTGGCATTCGCGAGGGCATGATCCTCGTCTCCGCAATGCACATTACGGCCGGAGTCTACGTCAACGACGCGGAAGACGGGCTGATCCACGACATTGACGCGTGGCTCGAAGAACTCGCGCCTTACCGCGACGATTACCAGCATCACCGCACCGGCGAGACGAACGGAGATTCGCATCTGAAGAGCCTGCTCGTCCACCATGAAGTGATCGTGCCGGTCACCAACGGCAAGCTCGATTTCGGCCCCTGGCAGCAGATTTACTACGCCGAATTCGACGGGCAGAGGTCAAAACGCGTCATCATTAAAGTAATGGGCGAGTAGCCTGCCCGGTAAACAAGAGTAAATTACGTCTCACCGCCGGGAACGAACCTGGCTCTTCAGGGAACCTATTGCGAAGGATGGCGTCTACACATGCGTATGAAAAATCGAGGCCTCATTGCTCTGATAGTCTGCGCGGCGATCTCACCCGCCGCCGAATTGCCCGTGCGGACCATTGTGCTCTACAAGCACGGCGTCGGCTATTTTGAGCGCTCCGGCCCTTTGGCCCCGGGCGAATCGGCGCGGCTCGATTTCGACGCCGAGTCGATGAACGATGTTCTGAAGTCGCTCACCATCGACGACAAGGGTGGCAAAGTAACGGGCCTGCGCTACGATTCCAGCATTCCGCTCGATCAGAAGCTGAACGAATTCCCGTTCCGGATCGCGGAAGGCCAGCCGCTTGCCGCGGTCATCGATCAGTTGAAAGGCGCGCGCGTCGAGATGGAATTCGGCACGCAGAAGGTCGCCGGGGAAATCGTATCGGCGCGGCTGATTCCGGGCGATAAGGATCGCGCCGAACGCGAGCAACTTACGCTGCTGATGGACTCAGGCGATCTTCGGAATGTCGATCTGGGCGCGGCCACGTCGATCCATTTCACCGACGTCAAGCTGCAATTGCAGTTCAAGGATTATCTGGCCGCGCTGACGAGCTCGCGATCCAAAGACAAGCGCAGCGTCTATATCGATTCGACCGACGCGAAGTTGCACGACGTGCAGGCGTCCTACATCATGCCGATGCCGGCGTGGAAGTCGAGCTATCGCCTGATGCTGGATGACGCCGGGACGCAGCCGACGCTCGAAGGATGGGCGATTGTGGACAACACCACCGGAGAGGATTGGACTAATGTGAAGATCTCGCTGGTTTCCGGAAAGCCGATTTCGTTTATCAGCCAGCTCTATGCGCCGAAGTACATTCAGCGGCAGGGTGCGGAATTGGCGGAGGATCAGGCCGTCGCACCGACGGTATACGGAGGCGCAACGCAGCAGGGCCAGGCAGGGCAGAGGGCCAGTGCGGGAGCTGGCGGAGGAGTAATGGGTGGAATCGTCGGCGGGGTTCCGGGAGGTGGCGGTGGTGGGCGCGGAGGACGCGGCAATGCTGGCGACTCATTCGCTATGACGGGGAGCAGCTCGGGTGCGTTGGCGGCCCCGACTGCGGCCCCCAGGTTTACGCCGCCCAGCACCATCGAAGTCGGATCGGGACAGGAAATCGCCGATCTCTTCCAGTACTCGATTAAGAGCCCCGTCACCGTGAAGAAAAACGAGTCCGCCATGCTGCCGTTCCTCCAGCAGAAGATTGCGGCGCGCAAGCTGATCATCTACTCCGATACCAGCCGCCCGAATCCTCTGAATGCCGCCGAACTCACCAACGACACCGGTCTGACCCTCGACGGCGGCCCCATAACCGTCTTCGACGGCGGAGCCTACGCGGGCGAAGCCCTTGTTGAAACCATCAAGGCCAAAGACAAGCGCTTCATCAGTTACGGTGTCGATCTCGGCACCCGCATTACGACGAATCTCGATTCCCGCTCGGACAACGTCCGTTCGCTCCGCGCGCACAATGGAATGCTGATTACAAAAAACGCCGTCATATCGAAAACCAGCTACACCATTCACAACATCGATCCGCGCGGCAAGACACTCATCATCGAGTACCCGGTTCGGCCCCAGTTTCAACTCGTCGATACCGCGAAACCGATCGAAACCGCTCGCGATGTTTACCGCTTCGAAGTGAAAGTGCCGGCTTCGGGCGATGTTACTTTCCCGATTACCGTCGAAAACGTCTACGATCAGCAGACTCAGGTCTCGAATATGAATCCCGATTCGCTGGTCGTCTACATTCGCAACCAGAATGTCTCCGATTCGGCGCGCCGCCAGTTGCAACAGATATCCGATCTCAAGACTCAAATTGTCGCGTCCGACAGCGAGCGAAAGCGCGTCGATGCCGATATCGATTCCACCACGCGCGACGAGCAGCGCAATCGCGACAACATCGCCAGCCTCTCGCAGGTCGCCGGGCAGCAGCAGCTTGTGCAGGAATACGCGCGAAAACTGGCCGATCAGGAAGTTTCCATCGCGAAATCGCACGACCGCCAGAAGGAACTCGACCAACAAAAGACGCAACTCCAGTCGCAGTTGAATAATCTGATCGACAAACTGGAATTCTGAACCGAAAACCGGCCAATTGGCGCAAGCTACACTGAATTCAAGTGCCTTTCGACGACGCCTTTCGCGACGCAGCTGAACGGCTTGGAATACAGCAACAATTCTGGGATAACTTCGGGACGCCGCACGTCACCACCGAAGCGACTAACCGCGCCATCGTAGCCGCCATTGAAGCCGCTTCCGGATCCGGTCCGGGCGATCGTGGCGAATCGTCCGTGCTTGTCATCGGCGAATCGGAGCCTTTTCGCGCGCCGGCCGATCTCGAAATCTTCACCGAGTCCGGCCGGCGCATCCCCCTCACCGCCGGCTCCATAGCTCCGAAATTGCCGCTCGGATACCACGAAATGAGGTCCGGTCGCCGCACCACGCGGCTGATCGTCGCGCCGGACCGCGCCTGGCAGCCGGCGCGGCGCTCGGCCGGTTTCGGCGTCACTCTCTACGGCCTGCGCTCGGAACGCAACTGGGGCTGCGGCGACTTCCGCGACCTTCGCGACCTGATCGATTGGGCCGTGCCTGCGCTTGGCGTCGACTTCATCGCGCTGAACCCGCTTCACGCCATACATAACCGGCGGCCGTTCAATACCAGTCCGTATCTTCCGAACAGCATTTTTTACCGCAATTTTTTATACCTCGACGTCGAGAGTATCGAAGGCTATCAACCCGCGGAGGACCCTGCCGAACTGGCCGGACTGCGCCAGTCGCCGACGGTCGAGTACGAACAAGTCGCAGCGGTGAAGCACAAGGCGCTGGAGCGGATTTTCAGATCGAATCCTCCGGGCCGCGAGTGTCTGGAATGGATCGAGCGCGAAGGCGAGTTGCTGCGCCTCTACGCGACATACTGCGCTATCGACGAGTATCTGCACGCCCAGGATCCGAATCTCTGGATCTGGCCCGACTGGCCGGAAAAATATCGCAATCCAACCGGCCCCGCCATCGATACTTTCGCCCGCAAGAACGCGCGGGCTATTCTCTTCCATGGCTGGCTGCAATGGCTGGTGGATTGTCAGATCGCGGAAGTTCAGAAGCATGCGCTTACCATGGGCATGAGCATTGGCCTGTATCACGATCTGGCGCTGGCAACCGACCGCTGCGGTTCCGATCTCTGGGCCTGGCGACCGTTCTTTATAACGGGATGCCGCGTCGGATCGCCACCCGACGGATTTTCACCGAACGGTCAGGACTGGTCGTTTCCACCGCCCAATGCGGTCCGTCACCGGGCGGATGCCTATCGGCTTTTCGCGGAATCGATCCGCAAGTCCATGCGCCACGGCGGCGCGCTTCGCATCGATCACGTGATGCGGCTATTCCGCCTCTATTGGATTCCCGCGGGCCACAGCGCGAAGGAAGGTGCCTACGTCCGCGACCGCGCCCATGATCTGGTGCGCGTGCTGGCGCTCGAAAGCGTGCGCCAGCAGTGCGCCATCGTGGGCGAGGATCTGGGTACCGTTGAAAACGAAGTTCGGGAAACGCTGGCAAAGTTCGGCATCCTGAGTTACAAATTGCTCTACTTCGAACGCGCCTTTGAGCGGAACGCTCTCGAATTCCGCCAGCCCGGCGAGTACCCGGTTTCGGCGCTGACTTCGACCTCGACACACGACCTCGCAACGATCGCCGGATACTGGATCGGCGAAGACATCGAGGCGCGGTTCCGGGCGGGGACGATTGACGACGGAGTTCGCCAGGCTCAACTCGCGGAACGCGCAAACGACAAGCAGCATCTGCTGGAGGCGCTGTTCGCGGCCGGGCTGATGCCGGGGGATTACGGCCACGATGCCTCGACCATTCCGGAACTGACCGGCGAACTGCATTTCGCCATCTCCGGCTTCCTTGCCTCCACGCCCTGCATCATGTGGCTGATCAATCAGGAAGATCTGACCAAGGAACTCCATCAGCAGAATCTGCCGGGCACCACGGCCGAGTACCCGAATTGGGGCCGCAAGATGAGATGGACGATAGCGGAGTTGGGTTCGGTCAAAGAGGCCCGCGACTGCGCCGCTATGATGCGCTACTGGGTCGATCGGAGCGGGCGGAGCGTTTTCGGCAATCGCTAAGCCCCAAAACGCCCCTGTCACGCGCCTTTCCAACGCCGACGGCGGCCGACGTTCCCGCGGTTCCTTACTAAAAAGTCTTCCGGACTTCCGAATAGGCCCAGTCGAGCCAAGGCAACAGTTTCCCGATGTCGGACGTCTCGACGGTCGCCCCGCCCCAGATGCGAAGGCCGGCCGGCGCATCGCGATAGGCGCCGATATCCAGCGCGGCGCCTTCTTTTTCCAGCATTGAGACAATCGACTTCGCGTGCTTCTCCTGCGCCTCGGCCGGGAGGGCTGTGTACGGCGGATCTTTGATGATGAGACAGATCGACGTGTTGGAACGCGTGGCTGGCTCTTTGGCAAGGAAGCCGGCCCAGTCGGACGCCGCGACCCAGTCGCCGATCGCCTTCAGATTCGCCTCGGACCTGGCGATCAGGCCGGGCAGTCCCCCGACGGATTCCGCCCATTGCAGGCCGTCGAGCGCATCTTCGACGCAGAGCATCGACGGCGTATTGATCGTCTCGCCGACGAAGATGCCCGTGATCAGCTTGCCGCCTTTTGTCATCTGGAAAATCTTAGGCAGCGGACGGTCGGGCGTGTAGCTCTCGAGGCGAGCGACGGCGCGCGGG
Source organism: Bryobacterales bacterium (assembly GCA_003136575.1). Taxonomy (GTDB): domain Bacteria; phylum Acidobacteriota; class Terriglobia; order Bryobacterales; family Bryobacteraceae; genus BOG-234. The sequence continues at coordinate 10,188 of PLEX01000113.1, forward strand.
CTGAGCGCAATCATGCCATGGCCGCCTTCGCCGCCGAGCACTTTTTGCCACGACCAGGTCACCACGTCGAGCTTATCCCACGGAATATCCATGGCGAACACGGCCGATGTCGCGTCGCAGATGGCGAGGCCCGCACGGTCCGCCGCGATCCAGTCGCCGTTGGGTACTTTTACGCCGGACGTCGTGCCGTTCCAGGCGAAAACGACGTCGCGCTGCCAGTCGACCTGACTGAGGTCCGGAAGTTCCCCGTAACCGGCCTTCAGTACCCGAATGTCGGCCAGTTTCAACTGGTTTTTGCAATCGCCCGCCCAACCGGAACTGAAACTTTCCCATGCGAGCACATCCACGCCGCGCTGGCCGAGCATGGACCACATCGCCATTTCAACGGCGCCGGTATCCGACGCGGGGACGATGCCGAGTACGTAATCGGCAGGCATTCCGAGCAGCTTTTTGCTGCGATCGATCACTTCCGCCAGCTTCGCTTTGCCGATCTTCGCGCGGTGCGAACGGCCGACGGCGGCTTTCTTCAGAGCGTCGAGGCTCCAGCCCGGGTGCTTGGCACAGGGGCCTGAAGAAAAACAGGGGTTATTCGGTGTTTGGGTGGGCTTCATTGGGTCGAAACTTTGATGATACCGAACGAAGTCGACTGGCCCGGCGGGACCAAAGGCTGGGGGAAGGCTGGGTGGCGTGGCCGGCGGGAGCGCGGGTGGCAATGCGGGTGCGTCTTGCAAAAGCCCCGGGCAAAACCGAAACGGCGAGACACCCCGTCGGGGATCTCGCCGTTCTTTCATTTACAAGCGAATCTGTCGTCAGTATGTAAACCGAAGCGTAAACTGAACTCTGCGCGTTCCGGTAACGCCTCCGGCGCCGAGTCCCTGGCCCGTGCTGACGGCGTTCAGCGATTCACCGAAGAACGGAGAATTCAGGCTGCCAACCGGATTGGCCAGATTGACGTGATTGAAAATGTCGGTTACGGCTACCGTGAGGCCCACGTTGTAACGGTGACTATTGCTGCCGCCTACGGCTCCGAAACCACCACCGCCACGACCGCCGCCACCACCGCCAAAACCCCCGCCACCGCCGCCGCGGCCGCCACCACCACCGCCCGCTGCTCCACCGCCGCCGCCACCACGTCCACCGCCACCACCGCCGGGTCCACCGCCACCGGGACCGCCGGGTCCACCCATACCGCCGCCACCGCCTGTCGCCGCAGCCACGTTACGCTTTTCGCCCCAGCCCCAGGTTCGGCTAAAGCGAATGTCCGCATCCCACCTGCTGCGACCGTTGGCGTAATTGATCGGAATCGGCGTATAGTTGGCGCCGGGCGACTTGTTGAAGTTTCCGAAAGGCGTGCAAACGATGTTGCCGCCACAGGCCGATCCGGCCGGCGCGAAGGCGGGGCGGTCGTTCAGCACGCCATCTCCGTTGTTATCGAGGCCGGTCGTGATGTTGAATGGCGTTTCCGAGTTTGCCATGAATGTCGGGGCGGCTGTCCAGCCGTAAGGCAATCCGACCGTGCCTACCAGATTGAAACGGCTGACTGGAACTGCGGCACGACCCCAGTCCAGAGCCGTGTTGTATTCGTTCATGGGCAGACTGCCGCCGGTTGCCGTGTTGGTATGGTAATCGGTCCAGGCGTAGTACCCGTTCAACGATACGTGGCTGTTCACCCGAGAATTGACGCTCGTGATCACCTGCAATTCCTTATACATGCCGGAATCTTCAAAGAGGTAAATATATCCCTGGTTCGGATAGGGCAGCAAGCCAAGGGGCGTCGCCGCCGTCCCGTACGTGCCTGGGAGCGGCGCGTTGATTTGCCGCTCGCGCATGTCGTGAATGCCGCGCGAGTCCGTCAAATTAATCGTCAACGTGGTTCGGCCAGGCAGCGCGCGCTCCAGCGAGGCTGCGTTTTGGTACATTGCGGAGGCTCTTTCATTCGAGGCTACTTCGTAGATTGGCTGGGTCGTGGCGTTGAGGATGGCAGTCGGGGGCGTCGCCGGTCCGCCTGGCGCGCCGAAGAACGCGAGCGCCGGATAGGCCGCCGCGCCCAACGAAGTCGAATTAATCGTGAAATCCTGCTGACCGGTGCCGTTGAATTCGAGCGCGCGTAAAACGTTACCGAGCGGGAAGCGATAGTAGAAAATACCGGAGCCGCCGCGCAGAACCGTCTTGCTGGTCTTGCCCGCTTTGCCGCCTGGCGCCCACGATGCGGAAAGACGCGGGGCCCAGTCGGCCTTGTCCGAAATATTGGTCTGCACTTCATAGCGGATGCCTCCGCTCAGAGTGAAGTTGGGACGCACACGCCAATCGTCCTGCGCGAAGACGCCGATGTCGAACTGGTTGACGGAGAACGTCGGCTGACCCGCGTTGAGCGAATACCCGGTCGGGCCGCAGCCGGAGTTGAGAATGGTGGCCATCGAATATCCCGACGCCAGCAGTTGTTCCGTATAGGAATAATCCTCGATGGATGTCGGATTCGTGAGGGAGGGGAGACTCGGATCCAGCGTCCCATTGAAGCACGAGGCTGTCGAAGCATTGGCCGGTGTCGTAAACGAATATGTGCCGTTGAAATTGTTGTTGATCCTGACGGCGTCGCCCGTCTCGCGGCCACGCGCGCCAAACTTCAAGGTGTGCTTGCCGTTGGTGATCGTATTGTTTTCCGTCAGTTCATACAGCTTGCTGTGGGTGTAGTTCGATTCCTCATTGCCGCCCGACGTGAAGGCGCTGGCGACGCTGACGGTCGGACCCGGGAAAAGCGCGGCATCCTGGTTCTGGTGGGATTCGGTGAACTGGAACAGAAGTTCGTTCACGGATCTCGTCCCGATCACCGTCGTCTCGGTCGCCTGCACGGTATTCGACTTAGTGGTGCCGAAGACTTCCTGTGTGGGCAAACTGAACCCGCCCACGCCGTTTTCGTTCGATCCGGTGCTGTGCATATAGCGAAGAACCAGTGTGTTATTTGAGTTGATCGCGTAATCGATGCGGGGATTCACCGACCAGTTTTTCGACGGCGTGGCGAATGTGGAATTGTAGGTGGCGGGCGCAAAGGTGGTGGGGTTCAGCGTTTCGCCGTTGATCAACTGGGCCGTATTGAAGTTGCGGTCGTTCAGCGTCAGAAACCATGAAAACTTCTTGCCGAGCGGTCCGCTCAGACTGGCTTCGAGCTGGCTGTTGTGGTAGTTGGGCATCGCTCCGTTCACAAACGGATTGCGAGTATCGAAATCGTGGTCGCCGAGAATGAACATGCCGCTCGCATGGTAGGCATCCGTTCCGGGTTTGGTGAAGATCTGGATACGGCCGAATCCCGGTGTATCGAACTCGGAGGCGAAAGGATTCGAGTTGATGCGGATTTCACGAATAGAACTCTTGGGCGGCATCTGGCCGCCGCTGAATCCGTCGATGAAGATCTGAGGGCCGTTCGGACCCGCCGCAGGACCCGCCATCGCTTCCAGCTGCGCCTGAAGATCGTCCGGGTCGTCGGGCAACGCGTCCATGTCGGCTTCGGTCAGCACGATCGCGCCCGCGTTTTGCGACGGGTCGACGCTCACCTGGCCGACGTTGGACGACGTGACATCCACCTGCGCGGCCGCAGCGACGATATCGAGGGCGACGTCCAAAGGACTGGCCTGACCGGACGTCACCGTGACGTTCTGCGTCGCCGCCACAAATCCCGGAGCAGTGATACGAACGGTGTACTGTCCCGCGGGTAAGCTAACCGTGTCCGAACCAGTACCGTCGGTCTTGTCGTCCCGTGTTTGACCTGCGCCCGTTACGTGAACCGCCGCGCCGGGTACAACCGCCGCCGATGGATCCTTAACCGTGATCTTAATGGTGCCAACTCCCTGCGCCTGGACTTCCCTCACAGAGAGCACCGAAAAAGCCGCCAAAGCGACCAGCAAACCCGCTCTTCTTATAAATGTAGTTTCCATTAACTGTACCTGTCCCTCGCAACCGTCCCTGAAATGACGCCAAACCGATATGATAGTTACCATTTAGGCCGGATAGGGGGAGATCTTTACATATATATAAGAATCTTCGGGAACGCCGCAAGCCCTCAACAGAACCGGAAGTCCGGTTCCACCGCAATTCGACGTTTCCCGCGCTCCCTGACGGGACGTCAGCATATGGGGCCGGGGAAATCGTCTTAGGCTGCTTTCGCCCTGTTGCGCCCTGCGGAAGCGCCCGGTGTACTCCCTGATTTCCCGCGGAGCAAAAACGAATCCGTCGGCTTTGGGTCGAAGGTTAAGTCCTCTGTTTCCTCCAGCTGGAAGAGAAGAATTCGGCTTCTTCGGGTTCCGTGGCGTGACGGGTTTTGCGCTGTCCTGCATTTCGCCGCACGGTTTGGGCGCGAGTATCGGGTTCAGTCGTTTTCGCCTGCGTTCTTTCTGTTACACAGTGTGCAGCCGTGGCGGAGCGTCCTTTCCGCAGCAGCGCTTGAATTTTTGATTCGATCCGCAAGTGCATTTGGCGTTGCGGGGGGTTCCGGATGGTTTGGCCGCGCTTTTTTGCAAAGCGAACTCCNNTGCAAAACGAACTGTTCTGTTTGCTCGGGCGATGCGGCCGCCGGGGCCGGCTGAGATTCCCGTTTTGATTCTTGCAAAGCGAACCCCTGGTTTTTCTGCAGAGCGGTCCTGCGGTCGGGGTTGAGCGGGGGCGCTTCGGGGAGCCTCGCTTCACGCAGGAGGGCCGCACCGTCGAGATCATCGATGCTGCGCTGTAACAGGGCGCCTCGGCATTCGATGGAAGCGGCTTTCATGACGGCG
>PLEX01000188.1 GCA_003136575.1 Bryobacterales bacterium
GGATCTACCTGCCCGCGGTGCCCGGCGACCGCGAGGCGATGGCCGATTTCCTGACGCGCATGGCGAAACCGGGGCTGGTCACCATCGCGGGCGAAACGGCCAGCGAATCCACCGCGGATTTCATGGGCGACATCGATGTCTTCGCCGCGCCCGCGTCCGACGACCGCATCGGCACCACCGGATTGATCGCGATGGCGAGCGCGCGGCCGTTGTTGGCGGTGGCGGTCGGCGGCATGCCCGAACTGGTGCGCGAACAAATCCGGCAGCGCAGGTATGAGCCCGTGGTTCGGCTTGAGTTCGGCCCCGGCGCCGATCGCGCGCTGAAGGAAATGCTGCGGACTCGCTTCGAGCTTTCTCCCGACGATGTCTACGACATGCCGGCAGTGGTGGACTTCACCACATTGTTCGAAATTGCAGCGCTTCCCGTTCCCGTGCTGCGCGACCCGGCATGGACCCCGCTTCGGCCCGCGGCTTTTGAAGACGAGGACCCCGCGGCTATATTCGCCGCGATCCAATCGGCCGACGTGCTGGTCCATCATCCCTACGAAAGTTTCGACGACAGCGTTGAGCACTTCATCAGCGCGGCTGCCGACGATCCGCAAACGGTCTCGATCAAAATGACCGCGTACCGTATCGGCGACGATACGCCTTTCGTGAAATCGCTGATCCGCGCGGCGGAGCTGGGTAAACAGGTCGCGTGCGTGATGGAGATCAAGGCACGCTTCGACGAGGAGCGGAATCTTCATTGGGCAGCCGAACTGGAACGAGTCGGAGCGCATGTCACGTTCGGAGTGCGCGGACTCAAGACGCACGGAAAAACGGCGCTGGTGGTGCGCAAGGAAGCGGGCGGGCTGCGCTGCTATGCGCATGTCGGTACCGGAAACTATCACGTGAGGACCGCGCGGCTTTATGCCGATTTCGGGCTGCTGACCTGCGATCCGGCGATTACGAAGGACGTGGTCAATCTCTTCCACTACCTGACCGGTCACTCGAACAAGCCGGCTTGTACGACGCTGCTGGCGGCGCCCTCCACAATGCGGCCGAGAATGCTGGAACTGATTCGTCGCGAGATCGAAAACCGGCTGGCAGGGAAGCCAGCGAGGATCGTCGCCAAGATGAATCAGCTGGAAGACCCCGACATGATCGAAGCGCTGTGCGAGCCTTCGGCCGCGGGCGTACAGATCGATTTGATCGTACGCGGCTTCTGCTGCCTGCGCCCGGCAGTGCCTGGACGGACGGAGAACATCAGGATTCGCTCGATCATCGGACGATTTCTCGAGCACTCGCGCGTTTTCCATTTCGCCAACGGGAAGGAGAATCCGCTTGACGGCGATTTCTTCATCGGCTCGGCGGATTGGATGTTCCGGAATCTCTCGAAGCGCGTCGAAGTGGTGACGCCGATCTTCGCGGCTGCGGGTAAAGAGAGGCTTTGGGAGTTTCTCGATATATGCCTGCGCGACCGGCGGCAGGCGTGGATTCTCGCCGACGATGGAACCTGGACGCAACTGCGTCCGGGAGCCGACGAAGCCGAAGCCGACGCTCCCGAGGTTGTCGGGACGCATCAGGCTCTGATGAATCTGGCCACAGCCCACGCCAACGCCTGAGTGCCCGCGCTGTCAGCGCGGAAAAGCTGCACTGTGCAGCACCGCTCCCGCAGAAAATTTCACGTTGTTTCCACTCGCGTGAGGGGATTTCCCCCGAAAGGTCGTAGTACAGGGTGACGGAGGGAATTCAACAGGAAATCCGGTCCGAAAAAACCACTCAGGAGACAAATTCATGAACCTTCTAACTGCATCCATGCGCGCCGCCGTTGCGAAAACCGCGGCCATCGCTTTCTTTTCGTTTTCAGCCACACTCGCCCTTGCTCAGAACAGCATATTCCCGCTGCTCCCGTCTTCGGTGTCCACTATCCCGGCCAATGGCGACGTAAATCCTTACGGCGTCGCGTTCGTGCCAAAGAATTTGCCGGCCGGCGGCGGATTGCAGCCTGGAGACATCCTCGTTTCCAACTTCAACAATATTGAGAATCTGCAGGGGACGGGAACTACGATACTGCGCGTCAACGGCAACGGGGTAACCTCCACTTTCTTCACAAGCAATCAGGGAGGGCTTACTGCCGCGCTCGGCGTCCTTTCCAACGGCCTTGTCCTGGTCGGCAATCTGCCCACCGCGGATGGCACGTCCGCAACAGTCCAACCCGGCAGGCTGGCCATAATAGACAGGAACGGCAATTTTCTTGGCACCTTCGGCACATTGGCAACCGTCAATGGCCCATGGGGGATGGCCATCTACGACACGGGAAACGGCGTAAGCGGCACCGCAACGGTATTCCTGTCCAACGTGCTGAACGGTACGGTGTCGCGATTCACGATGACGTACAACGCCGCGGAAGTGACCGCCACCGTCACGATCCTTGCCGACGGTTTTAACCATAGGCTCGATCCGGCGGCGCTGGTGCTCGGACCGTCGGGCCTCGCCTATGTCGCGGCCACTGACACGCTGTATGTCGCTTCCTCGGCGGACAACGCCGTGTACGAGATTACGCGAGCGACCCAGCCTCACAGCGAACCTACCCACGGGACTCTCTTTATCCAGGACTTCACACATCTGCACGGCCCTATCGACATCGCAATTCTGCAAAACGGCCACTTCGTGATCGCCAACAGCGACGGTTCCAACGTCGATCCGAATCAGCCGAGCGAACTGGTCGAGTACACATCCACCGGACAGTTCGTTTCGCAGATGTCGGTCGACCCCAACAACGGAGGCGCGTTCGGGCTGGCCGTGAACGACCTGACCTCGACAGTGATCCGTCTGGCCGCAGTGGACGACAATGCGAATTCGCTGAACATGTGGACGACGATTGTCCATTAATTAAATCAGGCGAAGTGACGAAACGCCGGATTCGGCGGATCGACTGCTCCGTGTCCGCCAGGCGCTCCGGCCAAATGCCGGAGCGCTTTTTTGCGTTCCGTTCAAGCCCGGTCTCGGGGTGCAGCGCTCAATGCCCCACAGTGGCTGAAGGATCGTTGTGCATTGTCACCAAGGGAGGAGAGACGAAGTCCCTGACCACGAATACCGGTTTCGTGCGGGCGCTCCACTGGACTCTGCGCCGAGCGGACTTTCAAGTCCTTTAGCGAGCAACAACCGATGGAAGAAAAAAGGCGCACTTCGCGTGTTGCAAGACTTGCCCATTTGGAAGCAATAGGGCATCACCGGCGCTCCTTCAGGATGCGCCGAATATTTCTCCTTCCGTGCAAAACGGCGACGATCTCAGGCGGGGCCGTCTCTGGCCGTACACAACAGAGTAATTCGGATAACGGGTCAGCGTCCAAAAACGAACCGGGCGCATCGTAAGGTCGGGGCGGGTATGGCCACGCGAGGGACCTTCGGCAACGAACGCGCAAGCGTCGTAAATCGCTTGCTCTACGCGGTCCGCGGTGTCTTCGTTGTCGTCAGCGATGTAGGACCAGATATCGAAAACGTCCGCTTTGGCGAGCGGCGTAAGGACGTACGGCATTGTCGGTCAAACCTTTCGAAACAAGGATTTCGGACGGATGGCTGATAACACCGCAAAACGGCGACAAATCCGGCTAAACAACATTCCTCTGGTCGATACTCATCTCTTGAAAAGACGCCAGCGGTCTTTCATCGCCTGAATTTCCCGCCGGGCCTGTGTGCCGTCGATCAGCTCACCGCGTTCAGCTTGCAGATAGCCTACCTCGATATGAGCGGACAGCGCCCGGCGCTCCTCGTCGGTCCAGCTTTCCTCGGCGTCCTGCGTTTCGAGGGCGCGGCGCAACACCTCTTCCACATTCGTGTAGCCGCCGCTGGAAAGACGCCTGTTGATGAGCGTTTCAAGGTCGGGGGGGACGTTTAGTTGCATAGGCGGTTCTCCATCATCGCTTTCATCATAGCCTTTTAGCCGCTTCGGCAGCGGCGTGTCACCTTCGGCAACGGTGCGCACGATGCGCTGTGAAGACTATGCGCAACTAATTGAGTTGTACCCAATGAGCGCTCGAATGGGCGGTGTCCGCCGCCGTCCCTGTTGCAACGCGGACCATCTTTGTCCATGGCGGTATTCCGGCCCCTGTGCCCGTCGCAAAAACGGTCCTTTGCGCAACGCGGCGAGACCGTCAGGCCGTGAGGAACGTGGACGGTAAACGATTTCGCCGTTGGTTCAGGTGAGTCGGTAGACTTTCAGAACCGGACTGGTGAACGGCCTTCCTGGTCCTTCAGTTCGCATCGATGCCGATTTTCGGAACAATGAGCGGTAAACCGGCGTCTGCTATCCCAGAGTATGGCGAAGAGCAGGAAGATTGCGAAAAGCCTGGTGACCGCCAGCGGCGCCGTCGCGCTGACGGTCTATACGACCGGGTATGCGCGGACCGAGTCGGCATCGAGACAGTTTGCGCGGAGCGTGGCGGAAAGGAGAGTAGCGGCCATCTCGGCGCGGGTCGCGTCGGTTCAGGATGGACTGGAGGCGAAGGTGACCGTCTACGCACCGGGCGATTTGCCCGCACCCGACCGTGCCGCCGGCGCGGCACCAGCAGCGCCGAAGATGTGGAAGGACGGAACCTACCGCGGGTGGGGATTTTCACCGCACGGCAACATCGAGGCGGAGGTCGCCATTGAAGGCGGGCGGATTGCGAGCGCGGTCATCTCGCAGTGCCGAACGCGCTATTCGTGCGCCGTGATCGACACGTTGCCTCCGGAAGTGGTCCGGCGGCAGAGCCCGAATATCGACTATGTTTCGGGCGCCACTCAGAGCGCGGACGCTTTCTTCGAGGCCGTAGTGGCGGCGCTGGATAAGGCGCGATGAGCGTTGCATTTGTCCACGGGCCGTACGGCGGCGTTGCTCTCCTAAGGAATACGCGCAAGTTACGCCGCCGCACGCGGCTGAACGGGTGGTTCCTCCGATTCCTGGCGCCGCGTCCGGCGGCTCTTGCGCTTTTGGAGCACCGTTGCGTCGACGGGCCGATCGCGACGACCGAGTCGCAACGACGCAAAATCCGGAGCATGCGCTGTGTGGCGTAGAGTCAGGCGGTTCTTTAAAACCCCCAAAGGCCTGGTGACCATCGTTCTGTCGACACTCATCCTCACGGCGGCGCCGGGTCAGAGCGGGCGGCCCGTCGTGGGGTTGATGTGCGCAACGATAGCCGCGGGCCTCGTCGATCTATTGATCCTTCGCTGGAGAACGGGAACCTGGCGGTATCCGAGCGGCGCAGTTCTTACGGCCGCCATCGTAGTAATGGTGTTGAGGGCGCAGGAGCCCTGGTATGTTCCCACGGTGACTTCCGTGATCGCAGTTCTGAGTAAGTACTGCTTCCGGGCCCAGGCCAACGTATTCAACCCGGCCGCACTGGCAATGGTCGCCAGTTATTACCTCTTTCACGCGGGCGAGAGCTGGTGGGGCGCACAGACTGACGCGAATGCGCTCGGAAAGCTGCTCATGATGGCGGCGGGCGTAATCGTCGCTAACCGCGTGAACAAGATGCCTTTGGTGTTGACGTTTCTCACTACTTACTTCGCGCTGTTCACGGTCATGACCTTTGTGGGCGATCCACTTAAAGTTGCCGAGGTCTTTCGCACGCCGGATGTCGAGGCAGCCCTGTATTTCGCGTTCATCATATTGACGGACCCTCCCACATCGCCGGTCCGATACCGCGATCAGGTGATTTGCGGCGCGTTGGTGGCAACAGGGAGCTATGCGTTCTTCGAGCTGACCGGCGTAGTCTATTATCTGCTGGCGGGCGTGACCATGGGAAATGTGTGGGTGGCATGGCGCAGGTTCAGGGCTCGTCGCCGTCCCGCTGCGCTGACGAACGTCTACCTTCGCAGCGTTCAAGTTGACTGAAAAATCTTCCTCGGTGACCGGCTCATTGAGCGCCGGAACGGGCGGCGATTGCCAACAGGCGGCCGACGACGCCCGAGCGGAATGCGACCCGGGGGTCGCTCTCCAGTCCGGCTTGGCTCTCGCGCACAAGCGCGTCACCCTCCGCCGAGCGGCCCAGACTCTTCAGGCATTCCCCGTAAGCATTCTTCGCTTCGGCGATTTGCCATGCAGGAAGCTCGAAGGGCGTGTGTTCCGCCGACGCCATAGCCTGCTTCAGTAACGGTTCGGCTTCCGCTGCTTTGTGATCGGCGACGAGGGCCTCTCCCAATCGAACTTCGGCGGTCACGATAGCCGGATGACCGGTCCACAATTTCTTCCGGCGCACCTCCAGCGCGGCGCGCAAAGGCGGTATAGCTCCCGCTATATCGCCCTGAAACTCACGGTCCGCGGCTAGCTCAATCAGTGAATTTGCAAATACCGGAGTTCCGTCTCCGCCGAGCTGACGGCGCATCTCCATCGCCTGCAGCGCAAACTGTTCCGCCACCGCGAACTCCCCCCTGTCGAAATGGAGCAACCCGACATTCGCAACCACGCCCGCCATCGGCCATGTAGCGGAGGCATTCGCTTTTCGCATGATGCCGAGCAGGCGGCCGTAAGTTGCCTGCGCCTCCCCGTAGTTTCCCTTCAACTCAAGCATGCGGGCCCAATTGTTCATCGGCCCGGCCAATCTGGGATTCCCGTCGCCCATCGTCTTCAGGGAGATATCGAGAGATTCCTTCAGATAAGGTTCCGCCGCCCGCCAGTTACCCTGCTCGACCAGCGCATAGCCCAGATTATTGAGCGACAGGACAAGGTCGGGATGCCCCTCGCCATAGACGACCCTGCGCACGGCAAGGCCTTCTCTCAGCTTCGCTTCCGCACCGAACAGGTCGCCCTGGTCGATGAGAGCGCTTCCCAGATTGTGCAGGCTGATCGCGTAATCTGTGCTCTTCTCGCCCGCCGTGCGTTTGCTGATTTCCACCGCTTCTTCCAGCAAGTGGCGCGCCTCGTCGAAATCACCCTTTCGCTCCAGCGTCAATGCCAGATAATTGCGCGTCGAAGCCCCGTAATCCGGCCCGTTCTTTCTGTCAATCGCGAGCGTCCGGCGCAGCAGCGAAAGCGCCTCGTCGTCTTTCGACTGCCAGTACAGGCATTCGCCGAGTTCACCCATCGCGCCCGCGACTTCGGCGCTTTCCGCCCCGAAGGTTACCCGTTTCCACCCAATCACTCTTTTCAGCAGGGGCTCAGCTTCCGCGTATTGACCTTTATCGCGATCCAGCTCGGCCAGCAATTCCACCGATTTCATGCTCTCCGCGTTGCCCCTGCCGAACGTTTTTTCTTCCAGGTTGAGCGATCTTCGCGCGAGCGTTTCCGATTGATCGAAAAGTCCCAGTCCGCGATACGCATCGGCTATCGTCTCCAGCAGGGAAGCGCGCACCTGCGGTTCCGC
>PLEX01000152.1 GCA_003136575.1 Bryobacterales bacterium
GCACTTGCATAATATCGCTGGTCAGTTGAAACCGCCGCGATCCCGCCCGTCCCACCCTGTTGAAACCGATGCGGCGGAAGCGTCCGAACGCAGGATATTCCAATACTGCCGCTGCGGTTTGCGTGGGGCGCTGTCATACCGATAAGGGCCTGTCGTAGCGTTATGCCGCCCTCATCCTGCGCGCCGTTCTTCCCGCTCTAATCCCTCGTGAATTAACATCTGCAGAAGCGTCTGGTACCGCAAGCCCTTGCGCGCGGCCAGCGCCCGCGCCCGGCTGATATCCGTTTCCGGTACACGCAAAGTCAGGGTCGGCGACGCCCCGGAAGTCTTCGCCGTCGCCGCTCGTTTTGCCACCCGTCCCCGCCCCAGCGTCCCGGCCTCCGCCGCCTGCAGGAAACGCTGCTCCACGAGATCCTGATGGCTGTCCCACCATGCCGCCTCTTCCGCTTCCGAAGGAAAAGCCGGAATCACCATTCGTTCCGTTTCAGTCATAGTTCACAGTCCTTTTTCTCTTGTGTAGAGTAACGCCAGCTTACGTCCGGCCGCGTATGCCGTTACCACCCGAACCTTTGAAGCCCGCATCGTCGTCGCCACTACAAGCAGTCTCCCCCGGTTCGTCAGGCCGAGGCTGAGAAACCGCTCTTCGCCATTCACGGTTTGCGCGCCCAGATCCAGCGGATTGTTCCGGATCGCCTGTTCCGCCTCTTCCGGGATCACCCCGTGCCGGGCGATATGACGAATGTTGCCTTCGTCCCAATCGAACTCAAGCCCCATCGGTCACAGGTACAGTGTACCCCGGATTTGGCGCACTTAGCTCAAACGTCCGAATCCGAACGAATCCGGGTTCAGCTCTCGTGCTGTTAAAACGAATTGAGTCACAGCTATTTTCACCTCTATCTCCAATAGAATCAACAAACCTCTCTTCCATCCCGTTTTCGCTCCTGCATACTGTTGGCGTATGACGATCCGCCCGCCGGCAAACATCGGACAAGCCCAGCGCAACAACCAGGTTCGAACCACTCCCGCACGATTTCCGCCGGGAAAAACGCCGGCGCGGTTCGATCCCAACAACTCACATAAAATCAATTACTTGGGAAAATCGGCGATCCCACCAGAACCCATTTCGATCCCACCTGGTGGCCACTTTGATCCCACCGTTGGGATCGTCCGCCCCGCCAATCCCACTCTCTTTCTCATTCCCCTTGACCCATCCCCGCGAATCTGCCAAAATCTGGTTACAGGCGAACAAAAGGCGAACACATGACGGCTCTTGCACAACTCCGCGAGATCGCACCCGGCTTCCAAAAACGCGAAGACTCCGGCAAACTCTCCACCGGCATTCCGGCCATAGACCAGCTAAGCTCCGGCGGCATCGCACGCGGCGCACTCACCGAAATCTGCGGTCCGCCATCCAGCGGTCGAACGTCTCTGCTCTTCGCCCTGCTCAGCCATGCAACGCGGCAAGGCGAATGCTGCGCCTGGATCGACGCCGCCGGCACATTCGACCCCCACTCTGCCGCGGAAGCCGGCGCCGATCTCGACCGCGTCCTTTGGGTGAACTGCAACGGCAATACCGAACACGCCCTGAAGGCTGTCGACCTCCTCACGCAGGGCGGCGGCTTCGGCATGGTCGTGCTCGATATTGCCGATGCTGCAGAACGCGACATCCGTCGCATATCGCTCGCCTCGTGGTTTCGTTTGCGCCATGCCGCGGAGCGAACCGGCGCGGCGCTGATCGTTCTTGAAACGTCGGTGACGGCCCGATCCTGCTCCACGCTCCAACTCGCCATGAAGCGCAAACGCCCAATATGGACGGGCAAACTCCTGTGCGGGATTCACGTCGAGGCGGAAAGCCGGAAGCACTACCGCTCGCAATCGGCGGATTTTACGGCGGTGTGCATCTAAGATGTACGCCTGCATCCATGCGCCGGGAAATCTGCCGCTACTGCTCGAATGCGCGCGCGGCTTCTCGCCCCATATCGAGGAAATTTCGCCCGATACCATCGTCTTCGATGTGCGCGGTCTCGCCTCGCTCTACGGCCCGCCGCCGCAACTGGCGCGCGAAATCGATCGGCGGATAGGCCTCTCTGCGAACATTGCCATCGCCGCCAATCCCGATGCCGCGATCCACGCCGCCCGAGGTTTTCCGGGAATCACCGTTATCCAACCAGGGCGTGAATCGGCCGCGTTGGCGCCGCTGCCCATCAATCTGCTGCAGGGATCGCCCGACACTGCGGAGATACTCGACCTCTGGGGCATCCGCACCTTTGGCGACTTCGCCAAACTCCCGCCTCTTGGCGTTGCCGCGCGGCTGGGCGAAGAAGGCGTCTGTCTGCAAAGCCTCGCTCGTGGTGAAGGCAACCGTCAGCTACGGCCCATCGAAGATCCGCTGCAATTCGAAGAAGCCGTGGAACTGGAATATCCGGTCGATCTGCTCGAGCCGCTGTCGTTCATCCTCGCCCGCCTGCTCAACGAAGTCTGTCGGCGACTGGGCGCGCGTGCGCTCGCAACCAACGAAATCCGTCTGCGCCTCACGCTCGAAAACGCGCCGGAGCATTTCACGATATTGCGGCTGCCCGTTCCTATGCTCGATCCCGCTGCATTCCTCAAAATGCTCCAGCTCGATCTGAGCGGCAATCCCCCGGCCGCGCCGGTCCTGAAAGCGGAGCTTACAGCCGAGCCTGTGAAGCCACGCCGCACCCAGCACGGGCTATTCGTTTCGATGTCGCCCGAGCCGGAAAAGCTGGAATTGACCATCGCGCGCATCCGCCATTTCACCGGACCCGATAAAACAGGCGCAGCGGAACTAATAGACACGCATCGCCCGGACAGTTTTGTCATGCGCCCCTTCTCGCCAGGCACAGCATCACAAACGCAGACCCATTCCAACCCGCGCCTTGCCCTCCGCCGCTTTCGTCCGCCCAAATACGCGCAAGTGATCCTCGCAAATGATCGCCCCGCGCGCATCAACTCGCCATCGATAAGCGGAGCGGTAGTAACGGCGAAAGGCCCATGGCGCACATCCGGCGACTGGTGGACACAGGACCCATGGAACCGCGACGAATGGGATATAGAAACCTCCGCCGGCGGACTCTACCGCCTGTATCAGGAACTCGACTCCCGCCGCTGGTTCCTCGAAGGCAGCTATGACTAGGGCCTTATGTACATAGAACTCCACGCCCGCTCCGCCTTCAGCTTCCTGCGCGGCGCATGTGTCCCGGAGGACTACATCTCCGTCTGCGCGGACACCGGCGCGCAAGCCATCGCTCTCACCGATATCGATGGCGTCTACGGCGCGCCCCGCCTGCATCGCGCCGCGAAGAAGCACGGCATTCAGGCTCACATCGGCGCGGAAGTCACGGCTATGGATGGCAGCCGCTACACCCTCCTCGCCGAAACGCGCAAAGGCTACCAGAATCTCTGCCGCATGATCACGCGCATGAAGCTGCGCGCGGGAACGAAGAATCCGAAGCCGGGCCACGAACCCGCAGTGCTCCCGAGCGAACTGGCCGAATTCTCCGAAGGCCTGATCTGCCTCACCGGCGGCGAGGAAGGCGCGCTGGCACGCAGCCTGAAAACCAATAAGGCACACCAAACTCTGGAAAACATCATCCGCGCCTTCGGCCGTGAAAACGTGTACGTGGAATTGCAGCGTCATTTCGATCGCGACGAAGAAGCGCGCAATCAGGCGGTGATGGATGTCGCGCGGCGCCTGCAACTGCCTCTCATCGCCACCAACGGCAGTTGCCACGCGACGAAATCACAGCGGGAGGTGCTCGATGTTTTCACCTGCCTCCATCACAAAACCACGCTCGCTCACGCGGGCCGTCTGCTGGCGCGCAATTCCGAGCGGCATCTGAAAAGCGCCCGCGAAATGTCGGCGCTGTTCTCCGACGTTCCCGAAGCCATCGTCAACACGCAGGTCGTCTCCTCGCGCCTGCGTTTCACGCTCGAAGACCTCGGCTACCAGTTCCCGGAATACCCGTTGCCTCCGGGCGAGACCGTCGAGTCGCTGCTCTGGAAGCTGACCGATGAAGGCGCGCGCCGCCGCTATATTCCCTACCACGACCGCGCTCGGCAGCAGATCGATCGCGAACTGGCGCTGATCAACAAGCTGAAGCTGGGCGGCTATTTTCTGATCGTCTGGGATATCGTTCGCTTCTGCCGTGAGCGCGGCATTCTCTGCCAGGGACGCGGATCGGCCGCCAACAGCGCGGTCTGTTATTCGCTGGGCATCACGGCCGTGGACCCGGTCGGGATGGATCTGCTTTTCGAGCGTTTCCTCACCGAAGAGCGCGGCGAGTGGCCCGATATCGATATCGATCTGCCGAGCGGCGAACAGCGCGAAGCGGCCATCCAGTACGTTTACGAGCGATATGGCAAGCATGGCGCGGCGATGACGGCGAACGTAATCACCTACCGCGGTAAACTCGCCGCCCGCGAGGCCGGCAAGGTGCTGGGCTTCGACGTC
The DNA here is from genome assembly GCA_003136575.1 of Bryobacterales bacterium. Classification (GTDB taxonomy): domain Bacteria; phylum Acidobacteriota; class Terriglobia; order Bryobacterales; family Bryobacteraceae; genus BOG-234. The sequence continues at coordinate 4,472 of PLEX01000152.1, forward strand.
GCGACGCTTAACCAGCTCAGTCTTCTCCGCCGCGACTCCGGCGCGCACTACTACACCCGCCACGACGCCGGCGATGCGTACAACACTCCGGTTCAAATACCCGGGGCCGCGCGCACACTCGACGATACCCCGCCCGCCCTTCTGAGCCGCGACCGTGAGGGAGCGGTTGCGTTCAACCCCAAAACCCGCAAATTCTTCGAAATCGTCGAGGCTCTGCAGGACCTCCCGCGCCACCTCGGCCAGCATTCCGGCGGCATGGTCATTTGCCAGGGCCAACTCGATTCCGTCGTGCCGCTGGAACCGGCCTCCATGCCCGGCCGCGTCGTCGTGCAATGGGACAAAGACGACTGCGCTGATATGGGCATCGTCAAGGTGGATCTGCTCGGCCTCGGCATGATGGCGCTGCTCGAAGATTGCCTCGTGCTGATAAAGAATCACTGGCGTGAAACCATCGACCTGGGCCGTCTGCCGGAGAACGACGAGAAAGTCTACAAGACACTGCAGCAGGGCGACACAATCGGCATGTTTCAGGTGGAAAGCCGCGCCCAGCAAGCAACGCTGCCGCGCCTGAAACCGAAGAATTTCTACGATCTTGTCGTGGAAGTCGCGCTCATCCGGCCTGGCCCGATTGTGGGTCAGATGGTGCATCCGTATCTGTCGCGGCGGGCGGGCAGGGAAGCGGTCGATCCTTTGCATCCACTGCTTGAACCCGTGTTGCGGCGAACCCTCGGCGTCCCGCTTTTTCAGGAGCAGTTACTCAAGATGGCGATGATCGCGGCCAGCTTTACGGGCGGCGAGGCCGAGGAACTGCGTCGCGCGATGGGCTTCAAGCGTTCCGAGCAGCGCATGAAGGAGATCGAAATCAAGCTGCGCGCGGGGATGACGAAGAACGGCATCGGCGCGGAACAGCAGGACCGCATAGTGCAGTCGATCACGTCGTTCGCGCTCTACGGATTTCCCGAATCTCATGCGGCCAGTTTTGCGCTGATCGCATACGCGAGCGCATATTTCAAGTGTCATTACCTGGCTGCGTTCACATGCGCGTTGCTGAACAATCAGCCGATGGGTTTCTACTCGCCCGCGGTGATCGTGAAGGACGCTCAGCGTCACGGACTGCGCGTATTGCCTGTGGACGTCAACATCTCCGACTGGAACTGCACGGTAGAAGCGCAAGAGCCGCCGGGCGCGGCGCCGGCCATCGGAGGAACCACCCGTTCAGCCGGGTCCGGCGGCGTAACTTGCGCGAGTTTCTTAGAAGCGCAAGAGCCGCCGGGCGCGGCGCCGGCCATCGGAGGAACCACCCGTTCAGCCGGGTCCGGCGGCATAACTTGCGCGTGTTCATCGGAGGGTACCGAACACGCCCTCCGCCTCGGCCTGCGATACGTCCGCGGCCTGCGCTCAACCGCCGGACTAGCAGTCGCCGCCGCCAAACCCTTCCGCGACGTCGACGACCTCGCCCACCGCGTCCCTGAACTCAATAAAGCTGAACTCGAAATGCTGGCGGGCATCGGCGCACTGTCTAAACTTCGGACCGCACACCGCCGCGACGCCCTCTGGAAAGCCGCACGCGCCGGACGCCCAACGGGACCACTCCTCGACGAAGTTCCCGAGACCGAACCCTCCGCGCCCTTAGTCCAAATGGCGACCCACGAGCGTCTCGCCGCCGATTACAAAGGCACCAGCCTCACCATTGGTCGCCATCCGATGCATTACCATCGCGAGGAACTGAACGACTTCGGTGTCACCCCGGCCCGCGATCTCTGCAAAGTCCCGAACGGAGGCCTCGTCCGTGTAGCCGGTTGCGTCATCGTCCGCCAGCGTCCGGGGACGGCGAAAGGCGTCATGTTCATCAGCATGGAAGACGAAACCGGAATCGCCAATATCGTCGTGATGCCGGACCGGTTCGAGGAAGACCGCCTGACTATCGTAACCTCGCCCTGGCTGATGATCGAAGGGAAGGTGCAGAACGTCGATAACGTAATCCACGTGCAGGCGCTGCGCATCGAGCGTCTGGAATCGGCAATGCCAATGTCGGCGGGGAGGTCGCATGATTTCAGGTGAAGGGAACTCCTGTCCCGGAACGACGGTTTCATCCGGCAAAAAATAATCCTGAAACGTCCGCCTTTTGATTTACACTTATTGCAACAAGGAGCGTTCCTTTATGCGGCAATCTCCGTCCAACCGGCAAGTTCTCGCTCTGATTGTAGCCATGCTGGTTTTCTGGTCGAATACCGGCTGCATGGTTACCAAAGTGAAGAGACCCGATATCAGCACCGTGGCGCATCCGCAGCAGGAGCACATCGTCGGCGTCACTACTAAAACGGGCACAGAAGTTGCATTCGATCCTCCCGGCGGCACCGTGGATCAGGATGAAATCCACGCCAAAGTGAAGAACGCCGACTATAGCGTGAAGTTCCAGGATGTCCAGCGTTTGTGGATCGAGACCAAAGGGGTTTCCGCGCCGCGCACCATCGGGCTTACGCTGGCGATTGTTGTTGTGGCAATTGGCACTCTCGCCGCGGTCGTGGCGGCCACCAAACAATCCTGCCCGTTCGTGTATTCATGGGACGGCAAGGGATACGTCTTCGATGCCGAACCCTATGGGGGTGCGATCACGCGCGGACTGGAGCGCGACGACTACTCGGAACTCGCGCATCTGCGGGCGCAAAACGGCAAGTACCGGCTGCTGCTGACCAATGAAGTGGATGAGACGCAGTTCACGAACCTCATGGAATTATGGGTTGTGGATCACGCACGCGGCGCACGCGTTGTGTCCGACGAAAACGGAAATTTGCGGGCGTTTACGCAAATTCAGCCGCTGAGCGCGGCGCACGATCGCTACGGTAAGGATCTTCTTCCATGGCTCGAATCCACCGATCGTAAGATCTGGGAGCCGGATGCGGTCGCGGGCGCAGATGGCAGTCTGTCGCAGGAGGTAGTTCTTACTTTCTCCAAACCGGAAGGCGCTGCGCAGGCGAATCTGATCGCCAATGCCGCGACCGGATTGTGGGGATCGTACATGATCAAACGCATGGTGGAGCTGCATGGGCGTGAAACGGTGAACTGGCTGGTATCGCTCGACGGCAACCAGCAACAGATTGCCGCGATTCATGCCTGGGGAGAACGCGAACGGACTTACCGGCTGCCGATCGAAGTGGAAGAACCCGGCGGCTGGCAGGTGCGCGGCGCACTGCCCAGCGGAGGGCCTTTGCTGGCGCAGGATCGGGCGATTCCGCTTGACATAAGCCACGTCACAGGCAATCGGTTGCGAATCCGGATGCAACCGCCAGTGGGCTTCTGGGCATTCAATTCTTTCGCCGTCGCTTACGGAGCGGGTGACTCGGTGACCGTGAATCGCATCGCGGCGAAGTCGGCCGTGACGTCTCAGGGCAAGGATGTTCTCGCGGATCTGGCATCCGTAGACGACCGTTACTATCCGATGCCCGACAATACCGATCGGGCGGAAATCGTCTTCCGCGCCCCACCGACGAAACCCCGCATGGAGCGTACGGTTTTCCTGCATAGCCGTGGCTGGTATCAACTGCATCTTCGCGATCAGAGCGAGCCGGACCTCGTGACTTTCAACCGCGTACTGACAGTGCCGGGTGCTGCGGCGCAATTTGCCGCGGATCGATTCGGCGAATGGCAAAAATCCTGGCTCAGCCAGTGAAAGTTATGAGTGGAAATTCAAAATCCCGGCATGGCGCGGCGATCCTTGTGGCGTTGGCGTCTGCTTGTCTGATCGCAGGCTGCATGGTCAATAAGACGATCAGACTGAGTGTCGCGAATGTGCCATCCCCTGAAAATGAACGCATCGTCGGCCTGACCACGCAGCGTGGCGAAGACGTGACGTTCGATCATCGCGGAACGGCGGTTAATCAGGGCATAGTCAACGGTATCGTGCAGGGCAAGCCGTATGACATTGCGCTTTCGGATGTGCAAAGACTATGGGTTGAACGGCGGGGCGTCTCCACCGCGCGCACGATCGGGCTGGTGGCGGCGGTCGGCGGCGCGGCGATTATTGCGGCGGTTGCGGTGCATGAAGCCAACAAGCCCCCTCCTCCACCGCCGCCCCCCGCGCAATCCTGTCCTTTCGTTTATTCGTGGGATGGATCGCAGTATGTCTTCGATGCCGAACCATATGGAGGCGCAATCACGCGCGGGTTGGAGCGCGACGATTACTCCGAGCTTACGCACCTGCGCGCGCGCGGCGGACAATACCGGCTGCTGCTGACCAATGAAGTGGATGAAACGCAGAACACGAACCTCCTCGAACTCTGGACCGTGGATCACGCGCCGGGTACGCGCATTGTTGCCGACGAGAACGGCGTTTTGCATGGATTCCCGCAGGTACAGGAGTTGAGTTCGGCCACTGACCGCTATGGCAACGATCTGCTGCCCTGGCTACGAGCGACGGACAGGAAAATCTGGGAGCCATCGGCGATTGCCGGACCGGATGGCAGCCTGCGCCAGGAGGTGATCCTGACATTCCCCAAACCGGAAGGCGTCACACAGGCCAATCTGCTTGCCAACGCTGCTACGGGATTGTGGGGTTCGTACATGATCAAGCGGATGGCTGAGCTTCACGGACGCGATACTGCAAAATGGCTCGCGTCGCTCGATGGAAACCCGGCTGGTGTCGAGAGCATCCATGCATGGGGCGAACGCGAAGGAACTTACCGGTTGCCCATAGAAGTAGACGAATCGGGAGTCTGGCAGACGCGCGGGGCGCTGCCGAACGGTGGACCGTACGTGGCGCAGGACCGGGCGATTGCTCTGGATGTCACCCACGTGACGGGGCAACTGTTGCGTATCCGACTGCGGCCGCCGGTGGGTTTCTGGGCTTTCAATTCCTTCGCAGTGGCTTACGGGAAGGGTGATGCGGTTACGGTTAACCGGGTTGCCGCGACGTCGGCCAGAACGGCTCGGGGAAAGGACGTTCTTGCCGATCTCGCGTCGATAGACGACCGTTACTACTCCATGCCGGATAACGACGATCGCGCTGAAATCGTCTTTCCTGCCCTGCCGCTGAAGCCCCGCATGGAACGTACGGTTTTCCTGCACAGCCGTGGCTGGTATCAGTTGCATCTGCGGGACCAGAGTGAGCCGGATCTCGTGACGTTTAACCGGATCCTGACGGTGCCCGGCGCCGCGGTCGGGTTCGCCGTCGACGGATTCGCGGAATACCGGCGAACGGCGGCTCCGTAATATGCCCGCGGTCGAGTATATTCGCGGGCCGTTGGCCGATGCGCCGATTGTGCTGCTGCCGGGGCTATTTGCCGGTGGATGGATGTGGAAACCGGTGCGGGATCACCTTGTTGCGCGCGGGCACAGTGTTCTCTGGCTTAGCGAACCTTTTGCCGTGTTCGACACGAAGACCGGTCCGATAGAAGCGCTGCGATCCATGTTGATCGGCGTGCTTGACGCGAACCGTATACAGGCTGCGATTCTGTGCGGCAATTCGCTTGGCGGACTGCTTGCTCTGGATGTGGCGGCTTCCATTCCGGAGCGTGTTCGCGCAGCGGTTGTGAGCGGATGTCCGGGGCTCGAAGATCATGCGAGCCTGGACCTGAACCTCCGTGGCGGCATTTCCCGCGAGACTGTCGACGACATAACCGGGCGGCTCTTTCATGATCGATCCGCCATATCGGGGGAGATGGTCGCCAGATGCTGCGAAGTCCTGAACGACCGGCGATGCGTCGTCAACATGATGCGCTACGCCCGTGCCATCAGGAATTACGATGTTTTGTGTTGCCTCGCGAAGGTCGAGTGCCCGGTCCTCATGATCTGGGGCCAGAACGACCGGATGACGCCCGTCGAGCCCTGGCAGAGAAAAATGGGTATGCTTCGCGATGCCGCAATTCATAAGATTGCGTACTGCGGACATGCGCCGATGATTGAAAGATCCGCGGAATTCAATCGGGTCCTGACATGTTTTCTGGCCGGGCTCCGTGGCGGCGCGGTTTACCTTCCTGCGGCGCGTATCGAATTCCTGGAATCCGCCCGTCTCTGATATACAATGTCTTTGCAGCCATGCCACAAATAAAAGGTCCCGCAATTTTCCTCGCGCAGTTTTTGTCCGACGCAGCCCCTTACGACAATCTCCCCAACATCACGGAATGGGTGAAAAGCCTCGGCTACAAAGGCGTACAGATCCCGTCCTGGGACGCGCGAGTCATCGATATTAAGAAGGCCGCCGAATCGAAGGCCTACTGCGACGATATTCAGGCGCAGACCAATGGCCTTGCCGTTACCGAGCTTGCGTCGCACCTTCAGGGGCAGCTCATCGCTGTGCATCCGGCCTACGACGAACTGTTCGACGGTTTCGCCGCGCCCGAAGTTCGCGGAGACCCGAAGGCGCGCACCAAATGGGCGATCCAGCAGATGCGCTATGTGATCAAGGCCTCCGCTAATATGGGCCTCACCGCCTCGCCGTCCTTTACCGGCGCTTTGATGTGGCCGTTTATGTATCCGTGGCCGCAGCGCCCGGGTGGTCTGGTGGAAGAAGGCTGGAAGGAACTGGCGAAGCGCTGGCTGCCGATCCTCAACTATGCCGACGAGCACGGCGTCGATCTGGCCTACGAACTGCATCCCGGCGAAGATCTGCACGACGGCGCGAGCTTTGAAAAGTTCCTCGAAGCAACGGGCAATCATCCGCGCGTGGCCATCAACTACGATCCATCGCACTTCGTTCTGCAGTGCATGGATTACGTCGGATTCATCGACGTCTATGCATCGCGCATCAAAGCATTCCACGTGAAGGACGCCGAGTTCCGGCCTTCGCCGAGATCCGGCGTGTACGGAGCGTATCTGCCATGGAAGGAACGGCCGGGCCGCTTCCGCTCGCTGGGCGATGGCCAGGTCGATTTCACTCAGGTGTTCAGCCGCCTCACGGCTGGCGGGTACAAGTCCTGGGCCGTGATCGAGTGGGAATGCGTCTACAAGGACAGCGTCCAGGGGGCCACTGAAGGCGCTCCGTTTGTCGAAAAACATTTGATCGAAGTCCCCACTCGGGCATTTGACGACTTCGCGGGCGGCGGCAGCAATACAAAGAAGAACCGTCGCGTTCTCGGCCTGGGCTGAGAATACTCGTCATCGACATCGCGGCCTCCATCCCGTGATCGGCGTCACGCTAAACTGGCGCTAACGATGCAGAAGCCGGCTTTCGACCCTGGCCTGACGCGCGAGTTCGGCGCGCCCCTCCGCCGCGCAGTCAACAAAGACGGATCGTTCAATGTCCGCCGCGCCGGCGCGGACTGGAGCGCGTTCCATCCCTGGCTTTCTATCGTCAGAATGAGCTGGGTTGGCTTCATTCTTCTCGTTCTCGGCACCTATATCGCGGTGAACACCGCCTTCGCTCTGAGCTACTTCGCGATGGCGCCGGATCAGGTGATCGGATCGTCCGCCCCGACCGAGGCCGGGCGCTTCCTCAACGATTTCTTTTTCAGCGCTCAATCGCTTACAACCGTTGGCTATGGCAACCTGGCCCCGAACGGCCTGATGGCGAATATTGTCGCTACGATGGAAGCCCTCACGGGATTGATGGGGTTTGCCGTGATTACGGGAGTGCTTTTGGCGCGCGCGTCGAAGCCTTCGGCGTCGATCGGCTACAGCAGGAACGCTCTCATCTCGCCCTATCAGGACGGGACGGCCGTCATGTTTCGCATCGCAAATCAGCGATCCAACAATCTGATGGAGATGGAAGCGCGTGTCATGCTGATGACGGTCTGCGGTCCTCCCGAAAAGCCGGAACGTAAGTTCGAATTGCTGAGCCTCGAACGCGACGAGATCATGTTTTTCGCCCTCACGTGGACCGTCGTCCATCCCATCGACGAATCGAGTCCCCTTAAAGGCAAGACGGCGGAAGACCTTGCGCGCCTTCAGGCCGAACTGATCATTTTGGTGAAAGGTTTTGATGACACGTTCAGTCAGACCGTTCACAGCAGGCACTCCTATCGCTATGACGAATTCGTCTGGGGCGCGAAGTTTAAGTCGGCCTTCAGCGTGGATCCGAGCGGCGACCTGTTGCTGGAACTTAATCGTCTGGGCGATCATCAGGCGGTGACGGTCAACGTATCTGCGGCGCGCGCCTCGGGCGATGGGCCGCCGCTTCTTGACATTGCCGCCGGCTCTTAAGTTGCGTCCTGGTTGGTGGATACGCCGCCGGGCATAACGCGGATCGTTACCGTATATACTTGTCTGGCGCCGCGCCAGTTCTGGCCTGGCGAAAAAAGGAGAGAGATATTGTCGCAGCAGCTTTACGGATTCTACGTGTCGTTTTCGGGAGAAGTGACGCAAAACCCGATCAACAATGTATATGCGCTATCTACGGCGGGAGTGACCCTTTCAACAGCGGTGCTGGGGGCGAACCCCAGGCAGGCTTTTCAGGAATTGCGTGGCATGGCATTCGGCCCGGATGGCAATTTCTACGTCGCCCAGGCCTGGAAAGGAGCATCGGCCGTTATGCAGTTCGACGGCGCGCTTTCGCAGGGTTCTTACACGATGTCGTTCAACGAGAACTTTGTAACTGCTTCCGCCTCCGCAGGCCTCGTGCACCCCTATCAGCCCGTGTTCGGCCCCGACGGGAATCTTTATGTGAGTAGTCAGGATACCAACGTGGTTACGGTGTTTTACGGACCAGAGAACTCGAGCGCGGGTCAGGCGGGGCCTGACGCATCGTCTCTTCCCACCGGCACTTTCTATCCGGGCACCTTCGTTCCCGCTTTCTCCGCGGCGGTTGGAATCCCGCCGAATACTTCCGTGCCGGTTGCCGACGGAGGCCTCACCTTTCTGACAACCAGTTCCTCGACTCACTCCGTTCGCGGTCTGGCGTTCGACAGCTCCGGCAATCTCTATGTGGCGGACGAAGGCAACAACCGCGTTGCTGTTTTCAATTCCACCGGCGCGGTGCTGGGCTTCATCACGGGGTCGAAGAGCCACACAATCAGCGAACCCGTGGCGCTGTGCTTCGACGTGGCGGGCGAAACCCTCTATATCGCCAGCCCGGGCAATAACACCATCTTTACTTACGACGCTTCCGGAGCCGGCAAGAGCGAGTTCACCGCCAAACTTCTGATCAGCGACGCTTCGCTCGACAAGCTTTCCGGCATCGCCGTAGACCCCAGCGGCAACCTATACAGCTGTAGCCGCGGGGACATGACTATTTCCATTTGGACGGAAAGCAACGGCGCCTGGTCCGCGTCTTCGTTCGCCGGTCCTTTCACGGATTCGCCGGAGCAGATCATGCCGGTTTATACGCCGATCGTGGGCCAGTGAAGGCCGGCGACAGTGCGCCCCGGACCCCGGACGCAGGTTGGGTGGGGCCAGTGGACGCGCGTTGAGCCTGCGAACAGGGGTTGGTGAAGGATTATCGCGGGGAACCCGGGGTTCCCCGCGCTTCAATGCGTTTAAAAAACGATGCGGGCGGAGAAGGCCAGAACGCGGTTCGCGAAAGCGGAGCTGATGAACCCTACGCCGGTCGGGTTGGATACGGCGTTGGTCGCCGGATTGAACTGGACCGCACTGTTGATGCCACTGATTTCCGTGTGGTTGAAGACGTTATAAGCCTGAACCTGTAGTTTCAGGAGCCATTGTTCGTTGCCGAACAGCGGAATGTTTTTGGTGAGGGTCGCATCGAAGTTGGACACGCGGGGAAGGCTCAGGACGCCGGCTCCTCCTCCCATATTGCCGAGCACGGGCGGTCCGACGATGGAGTTGTTCGGTCCCGTACCGAGCGCGGGCAGAGCGAACGCGGCCGGATTGAAGTATTCCGTCCCGTTGCCGTTTGATCCAATCCCGGACAAAGGATTGCCGATGACGTTGCAGCGCGGCGCGAGGTCGGGAGTTCCGGTATAACTGGCCGGAGCGGGCTGGCCCGCGGTTACCGAACACGTCGGGCTGTAGGGTGCGCCGGTCTGAACCGACGTGATGCCGGAAAGCTGCCAGTGGGACGTGACGTATGACAGTTTCTTGACGCCGAGGAACTTCCCCGGGTCCGGGATGCTGTACGTATAGCTGACCTGGAGATTCTGCCTTCGGTCGAACGGCAGGAGTCCGTAATTATACGCAGTGTTGTTAGCCACTTCGGGGCTGAAAGCGGTGACTCCGGAAGACCGGGACCATGTGTAGGTCGCGGCCACGGAAAGGCCATGCGTGATGTACTTGTTCGCAGTAGCCCTGAATGCACCATATTTGCTGTTCCCCGCGAAAGCCGCTGCGTTGATCGGGCCGTAACCCGGGTAGATAGTGCGCTCGAAAATCGAACCGATGTCGGAGCTGGTATTGCCGGATGTCGTCGGGTTGAGATTGGACTTTGTGAACGGCCAGCTTGTCCCTATAGGGATGTAGTTGATGTTGTAAGTCAGATACTGATCGGAACTATCGTTCACTGTATAGCCCAGCCCTATCACGGTCGACTTATTGAGGACGCGCTGAATGTCCAGACTGGCGTTCTGCACCCGTTGATATGGGACCGAAGATGGCCAGGAAAGCGGAGAAGCGGGAGCGAGTGTGGCGTTCGTGAGTGGCGGCGCGGTCCCGGCATTCAACGCCGATATCTGCGCGAAAGTGACATCGCTTACGGTAAGGTCATAGACCGCCGGAGACTGCCCCGACAGGCCGTAGACGGTGTTGGCGGGCAACCGGTCGTAGTAGCGTCCGAACCCCCCGCGAATCACGGTTTTGCCGTCGCCGAACAAGTCGTAACCGAAGCCGATGCGCGGTCCGAAAGCAAGAGCCGCCTGAGTATACGGAGCGGATCTGCCGAGGGCGACCATGCCGGATACAGGGTTGCCCGATCCAAAGACAATATCCCCGATGTAAGCCGCGCCGACGGTCGCGCCGGTCAGTCCGTCTCGCGCGACGAGGCCATTGGCGGCGCTGCTGCAGGTGGCGACGCCGGAGCAAGACGGATAGTAAAGGCGCGATTCGGCCGACCGCTTGTAATCCGCGGGGACGAAATTCTCAAACGTGCCGTCGTGATCGGTGGGTGGCGTTTGGTGATAGAACCGTATGCCGAGGTCGAGAGTAAGGCGGTTATTTACCCTCCAGTGATCCTGCACATAGAATTCCTCATTGTAGTTGAGGATGAAACTGGTCGTCTGTCCGGTGTACTGGCTGTACGAGGCGACATCGCCCAGCAGAGCGTTGGCATAGCCGTCATTCGTGTTCAAAAACGGGAACGCCGGGTCGGCGGCGAATGTATATGCGCCGTTATAGTTCTGTCCCGCGGGCTGTATGCGGGTGCTTCTCTCGCCGTAGAAACCAGCCTTGAGAGAGTGACGGCCAAGAACCTTGCTGACGTTGTCCTGGATTGTCCAAACGGAATTGTAGTCCTCCGCCGCGCCGGCCGACGCGCTGTTGCGCAGATAGTACGCGGAAGAGGGCAGACCAGAGCCGCCAAAGGTGAACGTGGGAAGCAGCGCGTGGTAACCGTTGGTGGCCGAAATGGCTCCGTTGTCGGCCGATGTGGGTTCCGTAAACAGGGCCGGAAGACCCGGCTCGAGCGTTTCCGCTTCGGAAGCGTAACTGTCGGTCGTGAACCAGGCCCACTGGTTCGAGCTTTGTCCCGCCGTGAATTCATTGATGAAGGTCGGTGTGATGGCGTAGACGAGGGTGCCGGAATAGCCGTGGCCGGGATTCAGGTGGTTGAGAGGTGAAATGGGCGCGGTCAACGCCGCACTGCCGGCGTTGTTGTTAAACTGCACGCCCTGAAAAAGCTCCTTCACGTCGTCATGGTCGGTAGCAAAGCGGAAATAGCCGCTTATTCTTGGCGCAACATAGGTATCGATGCGCAGGACGTTATTCAGGCGCGGCTCCTTTTCGCTGCCGGTTTCGTAGTAGTTGTCGATATATAGCTGGTTCGACAGGACCGGCGTAAAATTCGGTGACGGAAAATAGCCGAGGAGCGCCTGGCCGACGGCGTTGATTCGCGAGGAAGGAATCGTGTTCGCAGGGAACTGCGTGTTGCCGTTAAGCGGATCGAGGACGGGGACGGAGACCGGGTTGCCGTTTACGTTGGTGAACGATTGAGAGAAATTGCCGGCGATCTCGTTGGCGGTGGGCATATAAGTTGGTTGCGACGAAGCAGGTATGGCTTGGCCGGTGCGTTCCTGGGAGAAGAAGAAGAAAAGGTACTTTCGTTCGGGGTTGATCGTCTTCGGCACGAAGACGGGGCCGCCAACGCTGAAGGTCTCGACGTTGTACTTATAGTCGGTTCGCGGCGCCGGAATACCGTCCTGGGTAATCATATGGTTGTTCTGCCAGCTGTTGGCGTTAAATTCCTGGTTGCGGTGATTCCAGGACGCGGTTCCGTGCAACTGCTGCGTGCCGTTCTTGGTGACGACCGTAACGATGCCGGCGGAGTTACGGCCGTATTCGGCCTGATAGCTGGCGGACAGCACCTTCATTTCGCCGATCGAGTCCAGGTTGGGTTCGTAATGCACGGCCTGGTTCGTGCCGGTGTCCATGTCGTTGATGCCATCGACGTTGAAGTTAAACGCGGAGGTGTTGCCGTTGATATTGATACCGGCCAGGTTGCCCGACGCGGTTACATCGCGGCTGACGGCCGAATCCACGATGCCGGGAGCCAGCCTGAGGTAGCCGAAGAGATCGCGTCCTTTCTGCGTCAGATCTTCAAAGTTACCGCTGACGAATGTGTAGGAACTAGCCGGGTTCGCCGCCGACAAAAGCGCAACCGGGGCCGCGAAGGTGGTGAAATCGGAGACGCTGCCGGCCTCAAGAGCCATCCTGGCTGCGGTGTGGTTGTCCTGGGCAAGCACGAAAATGCCGGTTTGGACCGCGGTCTTGAATCCGGCCGCTTTCACGACAACGCGATAGATTCCGGCCGGAATGCGGGTGAACACGTAGCCACCTTGGCGGTCGGTGGTCGCGGCGGCGGTTGCGCCAGTGTCCATGGAAGTCAGCGTGACGGGGGCATCCGCTACGGCGGCGCCCTTTGTATCGACAACCGTGCCGGCCAGCGAACTATCGACCGTCTGTCCAAACAGGCCAGCGCAAAAAAGCGCCAACGCGGGAATAATGCGCGTGTAGCCTCTCAATATCATTTCTTCCCCTTAAAGGTTTTTTCCGGCTCTCCAGCCGGTTCGCCACAGCAGCCTCGGCCTATCGATCCCACTCGCGCCGAACGGCGAGGCGACGGCATCACATGCTTCTTCACACAACAATCCTCACGCCACGCCGGTTTCTCTCCGGGAACAGCGTACGGACTGTCCGCGCTGCCCGGCTGAAACAGATGTTGCCGAACTCCATGCCACCGCGAGTCGCGGCCCGTGCGCTCTGTGGGGAATTGTGCCTCTCCACGGAATTATAACATCGCCTCCCGTGCGCGGACCGATCGACTGGGCAGCAGCCGTGGCCCTCGCGGGAAGGTTATCGCAAGCGTTTTGTGGCGTTTACGGCAGGTTTCGAATGTCATATTCGTAGAGGCGATCTCAGCTTTTCCGTATTGTTTGCAGCCGCCCGCAGAGCGTCCGGATCGTTCGGCCGAACGGAGCCGGAGACGAGGGTTTTTGTCCAAGAATGGCTAGACGCGGAACGGGATAATTGCGTTGCGGTTCGGGGCAGCGTGGGCCAGGTTTTTTGCGGGGCTTGCCGCCGCTGCAAGGGCGGTTTGAAGCGGGAATCCACTCATCGCTTGCAAATGGCGACACTAATGCCCGGCCAGCCGTTCGTGCCCCCAGACGCCGCGCCATCCGCGAGGACGATCCATTGCGAGCTTTCTCGTCGAGCGGTCGCGCCGCCCGGGATGCGGCGGTCTCAAACCTCACAGGTTCTTCGGGGTTACCTTCCGCTGAGCGTCCCCGCTGGTGGCATTTTGAGGGCTTAGGCCAAGTTTAGCCCCTCTTTTATCCCGCTCATGCACTGGCTTTCTACCCATCCGTTTTGAGGGGAGTCGCCGTCGCTGCGGTGTGCAGCCCGATCTGGCAAGGGCCATAGCTCGCGATCGCGCTTCTTTACTGGACAGTAATCGTGACGACATTTGATGTTGCCCCTCCAGCAGAGATTGCGACGGGCACGCTTAGCCCCTTTGCAGACGTTGCGGGCACCTGTGCGCTTACTTGGCAGAGACCGACCTCGCCGGGTACAAGTCCTGAAAAGGCCACGGTTGCGGGCGCGCCGCCTGTTGTGGCAGTCCACGTTATTGTGGTCCACGAAAGCGGATTCGCCAGAGCTGGGGAACCTGTCGAGGAGGACTTGTTACCGGCCCTAATCCAGTGCAATAAATCTGGACGTACGCCCCGGCGGTCGTTGGGTTCGCGGGACCGATCAGTTGGAAGGTCTGTTCCAATATTGCGCCTTGGCCTGTCTGACTGTTAACTACGAAAACTGCGGGCGCATACATTGCAAGCGGCACAGTCTGGATGGCGCTGGTTTGACCGCTTTGCGTCGCGATAACTGTAGGCTGCGTTTGGCCCGCGAGTTCCCAAGGAATTTGAACATTGACTTGGGATTGCGAGGCAAAGAACAGTGGAGACAGCGGAGCGTCACCAAATTGCATCGTTAGCCCTGAGACCGCCGTAGGCAGGGGAAGGTTCGTGGAAGTAACGGGGCTTCCGATTGCGAAGGCTCCGAAGACTGCTGCAATGCTGTGGACTGGACCCCATTTTTGAGACAACCGATTAACCCCTGAAAATCATTAAAAGGGGAAAATCGGAAATGAAGTAACGAAGGAAGTTCAGCAGGGAGTTCAAACAGACGGCGATTCGGCAGTTGGCGGGTGGCAAGAGCGCGGCGGAAGTGGCCCGGGCGCTGGAGGTTCATCCGAGCGATCTGTACCGGTGGCGCCGGGAACTGGACGAGCACGGCGCGCAGGCTTTTGTGGGCGCGGGCCGGAAACGGGCCGACGATGACAGGGTCGCGGAACTGGAGCGCAAAGTCGGTCAACAGACCCCGGAGATCGATTTTTTAAAGCGAGCCTTGCAGCATGTCGAGGAACAGCGCCTGCTGCGGGCACTGAGCAACGGGCGCCTTCTACCAGCAGGTCGAAAAGGAAGTGAAGGTGGGTACAGAGCTGTCAGTGGCACAGATGTGCACACTGAGCGGCTTCAGCCGCGCGGGCTACTACCGGTCATTAACTCCGGGGCCGAAGCATTCGCGGGAAGATCTGAAGCTGCGCGATGCGATGCACAAAGTCGCGCTGGACTGGCCCGTATACGGCAGTCGGCGGATGGCGCACGAACTGAAAAAGCTGGGCTGGAAGGTGAACCGCAAGAGAATGCAGCGGCTGATGCGAGAAGACAACTTGTTGTGCCTGGCCAAACGGAAGTTCGTGGTCACGACGGATTCGGCGCATCCGCTGCCGGTCTACCCGAATCTTCCGCCGTCCATGGAGGTGACAGGCATCAACCAGTTGTGGATCGCCGACATCACCTACATCCGACTGGAAGAAGAATTCATCTATCTGGCGGTGATTCTGGATGCGTATTCGCGGCGCGTGATCGGCTGGAGTCTGGATGACACGATGGCGGAATCGCTGACAGTGGCAGCCTTAAAGGTGGCACTGAGCGAAAGAGACGTTCCGCCCGGACTGGTGCATCATTCCGACCGCGGCGTGCAGTACGCAGCCCATGGATATACGCAGCTGCTGAAGGACCATGGCATGGCGATCAGCATGAGCCGCAAGGGAAATCCGTGGGACAACGCGGCGTGCGAATCGTTCATGAAAACGCTCAAACACGAAGAAGTCAACCGGACCGAATACCGGAATCTGGCGGACGCGCGATCGCGGATCGGCCGGTTTTTGGAGTCGATCTATAACGACAAACGGATGCATTCGTCGCTGTCGTACCAGTCACCCAGCGAGTTCGAACGCGGCCTCGCGCCCGAACTGCCGAAGAAGGAAGCGGCATGAGTTTTTTCAGGCATGGGCGATCTATCGGTCCGATGTATGAAAAACAAAACAGGGGCACCGAAGTGCCCCTGCTCATCGTCCGCGATGAGTCGCGCCGGCTATCCCTCGGCGGGTTGCTCTCCAGCAGCGCCCGCTTCCGTTTCGCCGGATGCGTCCATCAATGAGTTTCCGAGTACCACAATCGCAATTGTGCGGGTCTTCAGATTCTGCTGCGACACCATGTTCTTGTCGGTCGTGACCAGCAGTTCAAACCCGGCTGTTTCAGCCGCCTTGAGCAGTTCGCCATTGACCAGCCTATCCCAACCGGCATCCTTCGCCGTCGTGATGGTGTGACCGTTGAGGAACGGGGCGGCTCGGGCGTGCCCTGATCAAAGAGAATGCGCATCGACCGTTTGGGCGGCGGGTTGCTGCACTGGCGGAGGGGCGTCAGGGCTTCGCGCCGCAAATTCGAGCACTGCGACGACCTGTTCCCGCGTCACGCCGAACCATTCCATTATTTCGTCGATGGTCGCGCCGGATTCGAGGTTCTCGAAAACCGTGGACACCGGCATACGGGTATCTTTAAACACCCATGCGCCGCTACGCTTGCCGGGGACGCTCTCCACGGCGGGGCACTGTGACCGGTCAAGGGTTGCTGCTGCCATGATTTGCGCTCCTTCCTTTAGCGTACGTCAACGGCGTCGCGAGAAGTTTTTTCGGGTGCCTGGACTTCGGATTGGCCGCGCCGCTAACCGGCTCGCGGCCGGAAGTGTCAACTACTCAAACTTGATTTCGCGAATCACCAGCGTAGGCAGCGCCTGCGTCCAGGTGTCGGGGATCGTGTCGAACGCCAGACGGAACGGCTTGGTGCCACCCGGGGCGAGCGGTCCCGCCGTACCACCCACGATGTAGTCGTTCTCCCGGGCCACTTCCTGATGGCCCCAGTCGTAGAAAACGCACGTCACCAGCGCCTGCTTCACCGTTCGATCCCCATGGTTCGCGATGTCGCCCAGAATCTCGATCACGCGCTGGTTCGTATAGCTTTCCGACGCCTGCATGTGGACGTTCTCCAGTCCCAGGCTCTTCAGGTATTCCCTGGCTTCCGGCGTAAGCACCGGTTGCGGCGGAGGTGCGGGCTTGGGTCCGAACGTCATATAGCCGAAGATCCCCAGAACCAGCAACGCGCCGGTCCCGAACACGAACGTGATCGGTGAAATCTTCACGCCCGGCTTCTCGACGGCCGGTTTAAAGGCGCTGGGGACCTCGGGGTCCGGCGGTAACCTATCGTCCAGCAACTGTCATTTCTCCGATCATGATAGTGGGAGCCGACACGGAACCCCTGAATTCAAGATCATTACCGATTTCGGCCACGCCCGTCAACATCTCCTGCAAAGTACCAGCGATCGTTACCTCGGACACGGGGAAAGCCAATTCGCCATCGCGAATCCACAATCCCACCGCGCCGCGCGAATAGTCGCCCGTCACTGTATTGACTCCGCTGCCGATCAGTTCGGTAACGTAAAAACCGTTTTTTACGCCCGCGAGGATTTGTTCCGGCGCCTTGGCGTAGTTCGGGTCGACCTCGAGAAAAAAATTGCCGTGGCCGATGCCGGCGTTCCCGGTGATGCCGCGGGAAGCGTTTCCGGTCGTCTTCATGCCGAGCTTGCGGGCGGTGTAAGTGTTGAGCAGATAGCTCTTCAATACGCCTTTTTCGATGACGGGGGTCCGCCGCGAAGGCACGCCTTCATCGTCAAACGGCTGAGTGCCGAACAGGCCCTGGAGTGTGGCATCGTCGATGAGCGTGATTTTGTCGGAAGCGATCTTTTGGCCGATCTTGCCCGCCAGAAACGACGCCTGGCGGTAAATCGCAGTGCCCTGGACGGCGTCGAACAGGTTGTTCAGCAAAGTGCGGGCCATGCGCGGCTCGAAGATTATCGGCACCCGCTGCGTTTCCACTTTGACCGCACCCAGCCGCCGGATGACGCGCTCGGCAGCAGTGCGGCCCACCAGTTCCGGCGATTCGAGTCCGCTGAAATCGCGCGCGAGCGTAAACCAGTAATCGCGCTCCATGTTGCCGTTCTGCGCGGCCACCGGAACCGCCGAGAGCGAACAATACGTGGATCGATAAGAGCCCGCAAACCCCCGGGAATTCGCGAACACGCGGCCGGCGATGTTCGAATCGAAGGAACCGCCTTCAGAGTTGGTGATGCGGGGATCGAAGGAAAGCGCAGCGGCTTCGGCGCGTTTTGCCGCGTCGATCTTGCGGTCGGTCGAAAGGCCTGCGACTTCGTCGCTGAATAGCTGCAGATCGCCTGGAATCGAGCCGAGTTCGGAAGGATCCGGCAGACCGGACATGGGGTCTTCTGTAGTGAGTCGCGCCAGGTCGACAGCCGACGCCACCATTTGCCGTATACCTTCCGGCGTGAGGTCGGAGGTATAAGACGAACCCATGCGCTTGCCGATCAGCACGCGCAGCCCGGCGCCGCGCGAGCCGGCTTCCTTCAGGGTTTCAACTTCGCCCATGCGGACGCTGGCGGAAAACTCCTGGCCCTCCGTGATGGTGCATTCCGCGTCCGTAGCACCTTTTTCAAGCGCTTGTTTAATGGCCGACTGCGCAACTTCCGTCAGTTCGATCAAGCCGTGCCCCCGACCGTCATGCGGTCGATGCGAACGGTGGGGATTCCAACGCCAACCGGCACGCTTTGGCCTTCCTTGCCGCAAACGCCGACGCCTTCGTCGAGTTTCAGGTCGTTGCCGACCATGCTGACGTACTTCATGGCTTCCGGGCCGTTGCCGATCAGCGTGGCGTTGCGCACGGGGCGCGTCAGCTTGCCGTCTTCGATCAGATAGCTTTCCGAGGCCGAAAAAACGAAATTGCCGCTGGTGATGTCGACCTGGCCGCCGGCGAAGTTCGCGCAATAGAGGCCGCGCGGCACCGACCGGATCACGTCTTCGGGAGCGCTGTCGCCCGCCAGCATGAAAGTGTTCGTCATGCGCGGCATCGGGATGTGTTCGTAGCTTTCGCGGCGTCCGCTGCCCGTGGCGTGCGCGCCGGTGATGCGGCTCGAAAGCTTATCCTGCAGATACCCGCGCAGAATACCGTTTTCGATCAGCACGTTGCGCTGCGACTGGTGGCCTTCGTCATCCACGTTGAGAGAGCCGCGGCGTCCGCCGATGGTGCCGTCGTCGATGACGGTGCAGAGCGGACTCGCAACCTGCTGGCCAATTCGTCCCGAAAACGCTGAAACGCCTTTGCGGTTGAAGTCGGCTTCAAGACCGTGTCCGACGGCTTCGTGCAGCAGAACGCCAGGCCATCCCGGGCCCAGAACCACGACTTGTTCGCCTGCCGGGGCCTCCACCGCGCCCAGTTGCACGATCGCCTGGCGCGCGGCTTCCTTCGCGAAATACTCCGGCGTGCGGACGTTCCGAAACCAATCGAGTTCGTGACGCCCGCCTCCGCCCGCGTGGCCCTGCTGCGGGACGCCGTCTTTGTCCCGCGCAAGAACAAAAACGCTTATGCGGGTCATCGGCTGGCGATCCCAGTTGAGCATGCCGTCGCTGGTTGCGACCAGAACCTGGCGGAGATTGTCGGCATAAACGACCTGCACCTGGAACACGCGCGGGTCGTACGCGCGCGCCGCAATATCTGCGCGCTGGGCCAGTTCCACGCGTTCGCGGAAGGCGGTCTCGCTCGGCGCCGTGAAGACAGGATACAAATTGCGGCGCGGACCCTCTTCGAGCGGAGTCTTTTCCACCTTCGCGGGTCCGGCGGCGATCATGGCTGCGACTTGGGCGGCATGGCGGATCTTTTCGGGGCTGAGGTCGTCGGAGTAGGCGTAACCCGTGCGTTCGCCCGAAATCACGCGAACACCCAAGCCGAGGGAAACGCCCTGAGTGGCGCTCTTCACGATGGATTCATCGATGCCGATGGAACTGGTGGCCAGGTATTCGAAGTAGAGGTCGGCGTAATCTCCGCCGCGCGACAGCGCTTCGGAAAGGTAACTCTCCAGGTCGTGCTGCGTGATGCCGAATTTTGCGGCGAAGAAGGAATCGGAAAATGCCATGGGATACTTCCAATGTAGCAACGGTGTAGAAGAGGCCCTGTCCAAGACAGGGGTTCGCCGACGTGAGAGGTCAGGGCGTTCGGCGCCGCAGCGCTCGGAAAACCAGCAAATGGCCGAGCAACGCACAAGGCACAAGGACGCCGGGAAGCCAGATATACGGCGGGTCGGCGACCCAGGTGTTCAGATTCTCCGGACCGAAGGCCGCAATCGACGGCATGGAAATTACGGCAATCACAACGATATTGGCAAGTAATACCAATCCGGCCAGATTCCAGATCCATGCGTAGACTCTTCCCTGCCGGCTCCGGCTCGCTGCCCACGCCACTGGCAGCGCCAGCGCGCCGGAGATGACGTCGAAGTTATAGCCGGAATACGACATCTGCATCGGCATAATGCCATGAGTCGCGGCCCGATGCATCACGAGTTCCAGCGGCAAACGAAAAACCTGAAAAGCAACGAGCGCGGAAACGGAGAGTTTCCCGACAACGGCATCCCCGTCCTCGAAAATGCCAGCAGCACGGTGAGGACAAGCGCAATGGCGATGAGCGGCGCGATCAAAGGCGGCGTCCGATCCCACGGCCGAAGCAGACCGGACGCCGCCGCAGCGAACTGAATTGCCATGATGGCAATTATGGCCCCAAGTACTGCAGGGAAACGGCGGCGGTCGGCAACCCAAACCATCCCCGCGACCACGGCGGCGACCGCCATTGCCAGCCCACCAATTCCAAAACGCACGACCGGATCCATCAGGTCACTCCGGTACCTATGTTAAAGGGCGACGCCAGACGGCAGCGCCAGGAATCAGGTCACTTCGGCTGGCCAAGCTGTGGTTGACCCAGCTGTAGTTGACCCAGGAATCTCTCCGCCAGGGATATCCGCGCCGGGTCGCTTGCCAGCGCCGCAGCCGACAGTTCCCGCCTTGCGAGGTCCAGCACGCCGGAATTGGCATAAAGGATTCCCATGGCCAAAGGGTCGTCCGGCATGGCCGCATGTGCCGCCCCCAGTCGCCGGGCGTCCGTCACGGACAGCACGAAGAACTTCGCCTCCGGCTCAGTCGGTGCGGGCGCGGACTGCGTATGGCCGCCGCGAACCGCCTTTACCTCCCACCGGTAAACCGTCTTCCGCACCAGTGGCTTGTCCGGACTCCATTCCAGGGACTTCAACGGCCTGCTCTTCGTCACGAGGCGAAACTGATCGTCGTATACCGACACTGAAAAGGTCGCGCCGTCCAGCGCCGTCCACCGGAAAACCGGCGCGTCTTCCACAACAGCCGTGGCGAGGGGCGAAACCACATGGAACGAAGTCGGGACGGTTCCAGCCGAGCGCAACTGAATCGGCCGGGCTGCCATGGCGGCAATCGATTCGGGAATCCGCAGACTCCCGGAATTCATCGCGGCGTGAATTTCCTCCCGGTATGGCGCGGGGAGTTCGAAGGCGAACTCCCTGCGCGCCTCGCCCGCAACGGATTTTGTTTCTTCGATTGCCGCTCTCCTCCGGTTCAGGGCAAGCCAAACCGAGAGACCAAGCGCCGCAACGGCGAGAGCCGCCGCAATCGAACGAAGGGGGAAACGCATTTTGCGCCCGGTTACGGCATTGTTGGACGCGTCCGCGCCCGGCAATTCAGCGCCCGCCTCCGGTCCCGTTTCGCGCGTCGAATCGGCGTGGCGCCGCAAGTCTTCCGCGTCCACCCGGCATTCCTCGCACCGATCGATATGCCGCATGAGGTCGGCCTGCATCGGACGCCGCAAGGCGTAATCGTCCAGTTGCGCCTCAGTTAAATGATCCGCCGAAAACATGTCGCGAACCTGACGGACAGATCGCTCGATGCCTTGTGCGACCAATGCACGGCATTCCGCGCATTGGGCCAGATGGTCGTCGACGCGCAGCAGTTCCTCCGCACTCATGCTTCGGCCGCGCCACTCCAAAACCT
Source organism: Bryobacterales bacterium (assembly GCA_003136575.1). GTDB lineage: Bacteria > Acidobacteriota > Terriglobia > Bryobacterales > Bryobacteraceae > BOG-234. The sequence continues at coordinate 26,316 of PLEX01000152.1, forward strand.
GCTGAGATGTGAGATGGTCGGTCACGCCGCTACCTTTGTTGAGGACGCAAATCCTCCAAATATTACCGTTGCCGCTTTCATCGACCCTGTCCCGTCCGGCGTATCAGACGTTCCCGTGCCGATTTTCTCAGATTCACGATCTGCTGTCTGGTGAGGGAGAGCTTCGCCGCAATTTCGAGATCCGAGACCGGTAATTCCCGCCACGCTTCCGCGAGTTCCGGCGCCGGCATTTCGAGCGCGGCGGCGATTTGCCGGATGGTGGCGATCCCCATCGAGGGGAACAGGTGCAGCGCGGAATCCCCGTTGTGGTCCCGCAGATTCAGCAACAGCGCGGCTTTCTGATTGCGCGGCAGTTGCGCGATCTCCGTCCACAATTGCGAAAGCCAATCGCGTTGCTCCAGTTGGTTCACGATGCCGGTTGAGGGCGCGGCCGAAGGCCCCGATGAACGCCGAGCGTCCGCCTCGCCGGGGTCCTCCAGCCTGCCGACGCCGCCCAGAGCCGCCCCGATGTAATCGGCGAGGTCGTTCAGAAAAACCGGTTGGCTCAGGCCAATCAGAATGAGTTCCATCAGCCGGGGCAGGCTCATGCCTGCAGCGCCCTGAGGCACAGGAATTTCACGAAGCTTTTCGATGGCAGCCGCCGGGGCATCTGAAACTGACGGACCGCTCCATTGGCGAAGTCCGGCCAGCCAGCGGCCCATTTCATCCTCCGTCAGGGTGAATGAGCTGCTCGTCTTCAGGGAGTGTCGGATACGATTGCGCAAACGGTGACGTTCCGGATTCGAACGGCGCAGCACAAATCCGGCCGCTCGGCGCGCGGCTGCCCCGATATACGCGCGAAAGTTGTGAATCGGCGGCTCTTCCGTGTGGCCGGGTGTCAGTTGTCTTTCACGCAATCGCCTGAGACGGCTGGTCAGGTCGAGCAGGACTTCCTGCGTGGCGTCGTCTGCTTCCGCCTGATGTGCCCCCCGAAGGGTGGACCCGACCACGACACGCACGTAGGGCGCGGCGACGTCGGCAATCAGCGTGTGGAGAAACCGCTCGGCCGCGGGTTCGTCAATCCCGGCCAGGTACAGTGCCAGGACTTCGTCCGCGTTCAGAGGATCCATTGTCGGCGAATGCGCAGATGGGATACCGAAGCCAATTCTAGCGCGCCGCGCGCCGCGAACGCCATACATTCACGTGAACTCGCCACCGTGCAACCCCATCCGCCGCGGCGTAACGCCTCCGATCCTGGATAGTCCGATAGCGCAACTCGCCTCTCCCGCCGCCGCGCCTGATTTTCTTATGTCGTCCACCATCCGTGGAGCGTGTGACAAAATCGGGATTGGTAAAGCCCCGCAATGACAGACGAAATGTCGAACCAGACGGGATGGACGCGACGGAATCTTCTCCGTCTGGCTGCCCTTTTGCCTGGCTTTCGGGCTCGCGCCCAGAATGGACCCACGCTGCCGGTGCCGGAGGGATTCCGCGTTTACACCGACGCACCCAGACTTTTCCTCCTTCCATCTCGTTTGAGATTGTTGCGCCGTGAACGGGAACGCCGGTCCCTTCGCTGGGAGCAGTTTGAAACGTTGTGGAACGCGGGGACGCAATTCCCGGAGTTTGGCTGGACGGCGGCGCTCCGCTACCAGATCGCACAGGACCAGGCGGCGGGCAATCAGGCTGTCGCATGGGCGGCGAGCGCTACCTCGGGTTCAGACAGCGTTCTGCGACAGATTGCTCTAATTGCCGATTGGTGCGCCCCGCTGATGTCCGCCGCCGATAAGACGGCGATCTTCGCGAAACTTGAACGCGTACTGAACGCACCAGGACCAGCTGGATCGATCGCGGAGGCTCGCACGAAGATTCTCGCCGCGGTTGCCTTGTCCGAGGTCCGCCCCGCCGCATCGGAAAAAGCGTTGCGGGAGGTCTACGAAGGGTTCTGGATCCCGGCCTTCATCGCGGGGCTGCACACCGCGAAACTGCATGTTTCCAATGCGGAAGCCAGCGCCATGATCGAAATGATGCACGCCTTTCGCGACAATCTGAGTTTCGATCTGCGCGAAACGTTTCCGGAATGGTTCCGCGATTATCCGCTGATCCACATTTTGGCGCACTATCCCGAGCCGTTTCCCGCCGCCGAAAACGAATTCCGGATTCCGGCGGACCCCGAACTGGACAAGCGCGGACCGGACGTTACGAAGGCCACGCTTTCCCGCGCCGCCGAACTGGCGATGGTGGCGTTCGATGCCAATGCGCCGGAAACGCAGCTTCTGCAGGGCTTCCTGATGAACGACCGCTTTCTGATGCGCGGAGCGCTGGGGATAACCTACGAGCTCATGTGGGCGAATCCATATCAGCCAGGTCTGAGCTATTACCACGTGCCGCTGGTGGCTCACGACGCGATTGGCGGCGAGTTATATGTTCGCTCGACGTGGGAAGACGACGCGGCATGGCTGGCCTTCTTCGGCGGCGAACTACAGTTGTTCGCGAACGGTGAAGTGGCGCGAGTCGATCCGACCGTCGCGCACGATCCCATCGACATGGTGGAGGCGACCGTATTTTTCGCGAAGAGCGCCACGAAATTCCTCGTGCCGGAGCGGAAGGCGGAAGACCGTGGCAAACCCGAACCCAGCCGCGGCGATAGCGACCCGACGGCCCCGGAAAACGACATTCCACTGGACGACGTGTTCATTATCGGCCTCGAACCAACGCGGCGATATCACGTGGAAGTGGATGGCGAGGGGATGCTCGAAGCGTCGTCCGACATCGGAGGGATTGTTTATCTGCCAGGTTTGCCAGCGGGCGCGGAGGTGCGGTTTGGATTGTCGCCGGCGGTTTGAGAATGGCCAGTACCCTGATCCGGAAAGGGTCTGGACGCGTCCGGCGTGACCGTGCTAAAGTTGCCGTATGCCGCAATTCGGGTTCGACGCAGGTCGACGAACAGGTTTTTCGGGACCGGCGACGGCCTGCCTGCACAGACGGCTGTTATTTGCGTTCCTTGGCGCGACTCTATTGGCTGGGTGCGCCGCGGCCAGCTCAATCGGAGATATTGGAGTTTTTTATAACAGCACGGCTCCCTCGTCCTGCACGGCTGTTCTAGATCCCATCTGTGCGGTAAACAATACCTTGGGAGTCCTCGACGGCCCCGTCTTCGTTGTCGTAAATACCAGTAACACAGATATCACCAACGCGATGCTCACCATCGTCGGAACGGATTTCTTCGACATAGGAACCATTGCGGCCGATTCCTCTTTTACCGTCATCCCGGGAGTCAGCAACGACGGACTGGATCATGGCGACGAGAACTTCTTCACGCACACCGGCTCGGTCTTCGATTCGAGCGACGAATTCCCCAGCCTCAATACGACCGAGTTCGAACTGACGGGCGAGCAGGGAAGTACGCAGATCGTGTCGGTAGACATCTGCGGCATCATAGCGGCGCCGGTCTTTACTCCCGCATGTACGGCCGGCCCGTCGAACGACGGAGCGGTTGACAGTATCAACTTCCTGGGCGGTCCAGGCAACAATGACGGACCGTGCGACAATTGCTTCGGTCCGGCGATTGTCGCGGACCTGGAGACAGCGGTCGCCGAAACTCCCGAACCTTCATCGTTTCTCTTGTTTGGTGGGGCGCTGATCGGCTTGTCGTCAGGCCTGTCGATCCGTCGGAAATCCCGCATTTCGCCAGGTGAATACCCGAACCGCGTTCCGCGGGTAAAGTCTCGCACCGGTTAAATTCGCGTTGCTCCGCTGAAGGCTTCCGTACGAAGTGAGCGTGCGTGGGTTCTTCACCGAGGCATGTTGTACATGAAAGACATCTGCAGCACGATGCTGTCGCCTTTGAAATCTTTGGGCAATGGCGGCAGGGGGTTGGAAGCGCTTATGGCCGCTACCGCCGCTTGATCGAGCGGCCTCGATCCGGACTGGCCGGCGAACACCACCTTCAGCACGCCGCCGGTCTTCGTTACAGAAAACTCCAGCACGACGCGTCCGCGCGAGCCCAGCCGCGCCGCTTCCGGATACACCGCGAACCAGTTGGTTCGCACGGCCTGCAAAACCTGCAAGAGGTAGGGCTTGAAATCCACTCCCATTGGATCGCTCTTTATTTCCAGACTTGACTGAGGCTTCGGGGCGGAGGCTGGGAGGTGCAATCCCGACCCCACGCCAATCTCGTCTGAGTCGCCAACGTGTGTGTGTGACGAGGGGGGCCCTCCACTCGACATCTTGTTCATCGCATCCTGAATGGAATTCGTGGCGGGCGCGAGAAGTCCGCTCGGTTTCGGCGCCGAAGGATGAGCCTGGATGGAATCTTCAACGATCATCTTTGGCGCATCGGGTTTGGCGACGGCAACCGGCGGCGGAGTCGACGCCGGTGGCTGATTGTGAGCCGTGTCGGCCGGATTGGGCGTGGGCGGCTGCTGCGCCACAGGCGCGGGAACCGGCGCGACCGGCTGCGGCTTGGGAGCCGGCGGCTGCGGCGCAGCGGCCTGGGCCGCCTTCGGCGCAGGCGCAGGTTCGGGCAGCTTAGGCGATGGCGTTACCGCCGGGGAAAGCAACAGCTTGGCGACGGGCGCCTTGTTCGGCGCCTTCTGCGTGAGTTCCTTCGGCACGTAAAGGTGAACGACATATGGAACGCGGGTACTCTCCGGGGGAGGCGCCTCGTAGGGTCCGCTCTTGATCAGGAACAGGGCCGTGATGGCTATCAGATGAAAAACAACGGAACCGATAGCGGCGCGCTTCCACCTCGGCCAGTCCTCGGTCTTGTCCCGCACTAACAGGAAGTTGGGTTCGTCTTCCGCAACGGAGACGGCCGAGCCGGACGGGCCTATCTTTGTGTCGAGCCGGGTTTCCATCCTGTCGCTTGTGTGTGGGCGGCCAGAGTCTTGCCCACCCGCCCCGCGTGCTGCTCAATTCTATCAAGGATTGCGAGTGCTACCTCTAATGTCCTACGCGCCACTGTCCCGTTCAGTTTCGGCTGCTTCCTCGTCTCTACGGCGTCCAGAAATGCGTCGAACTGGATCTTCAGCGGCTCTGCGGTCGCGATGGGGCGCTGATCGAACTCGATCCCCAGTTCGCCGCCGACCGTGCAAACCACGGCGGACTGTTTCGCATAGTCGAGCGAAATATACTGGCCGGGCTGGAAAACCCGCAGCTTGCGGATTTTCTCGGTGGAGACGCGGCTGGCCGTGAGGTTAGCGATGCAGCCATCGGCGAATTCCAGCCGAACGTTGGCGATATCGACTTTCGGGGAAAGAATCGAAATGCCGGCCGCACGGATCTCGGTCAGTTCCGCGCGCGCGAAAGCAAGCACGACGTCGAGATCGTGGATCATCAGGTCAAGCACGACATCGACATCCAGACTCCGCAGGGTGAATACGCTCATCCGGTGGATTTCGAAGAAGAGCGGCAACGTCGCAAGGCGCTCCAGTTCGACGATGGCCGGATTGAAGCGCTCCAGATGGCCCACCTGAAGGATGCGGCCATGCTCCCGCGCGGTGTTGACGAGGCGGTCGGCCTCATCGAGCGTCGGGGCGATCGGCTTTTCAATCAGGATGTCGATTCCGTTTTCGAGCAGCGGGACACCGATTTCGGCATGGACCGAAGTAGGGACAGCCACGATAGCGGCATCTACATTGCCGATAAGATCCTCTGCCGCGCATGTCGCGACGGCACTGTACCGCGTCGCGTACTCTTTCGCGCGGGCGAGGTTGGCGTCCACAACGTGCGTCAACTGCGCCCGAGGGTTTTCGGACACCACGCGAACATGGTTTCGGCCGAACGCGCCGGCACCGATTACGGCGACCCTGATCTTCGGGCCTGCCTCGTTACCTTCCGTCACCCTAAAGTCTCCATTCCCGCGATCGCGATCTTCGCCGCATTGGCTTTCAACAGCAGTTCGTCGCGATCGAGCAGCAGCGTCCGTCCCGCATCCACGGCAAGGGCCGTCGTGTTTGTCTCGATCATGACATCGATCGTAGCGGGACCGATAACCGGGACGTCGAAAAGCAGATGGCGACGCCGTGCGGAAGCCTTGACCAGAGACAGCCGCTTGCCTTCCACCAGACTGGCCGCACGACGCAACATTGCGTCTGTGCCTTCCATCGCTTCGAGCGCCACGCAGGCGCGGTCGGCAACGGCGACACTCTGGCCAAGATCCAGACTGGCCAAAGCGTGCGCTATGCGACGGCCGTAATCGATGTCGCGCTCTTCGTCGGAAGTGAACCTGCGCTTCGTAATCAGCCCCATTTCCGCAAGCAACGGCTTCAGCAGCAAAGTGGAATCGACCAGCGAAATTCCTTCGTCGAGAAGGACTTTCTGCACCGCGCCGATCAGCGAATCCGTATTCTTCAGCGGAAGCGCGGCCAGCACTTTGATCAGACGCCAGTCGGGGCGGATCGACGAAAAAATCTTCGCGTGCTTCACCTGCCCGGCCATCATGATCTGCGTGATGCCTTCGGCGTGGCAGATCTCGATCAGCCGGCTGAGTTCGCCGAGAGAAATCCAGTGGCAGCGCGCCGCCGCCCGCTCTACATCTGGCCACGCTTCTTCTTTGATCGCAAAGGCAACCGCTTCGTCGCCCTGCTTTCGCGCCGTCTCAAGCGCGAGCACAGGAAAACGGCCGTTGCCGGCGATGATGCCGTATTTCATCCCTTAATCACGCCGCGCTCGGAAGAGGCGATAAAGTCGAGCAGCACTTCAACTTCCGGCGCCATCGGCACCTCGGCCCGGATGCGATCCACAGCCTGACTCGTGTTCAGGCCGGAGCGGGTGAGCAGGCGCATCGCGGTCTGTAGCGCCTCAATCGAGGCTTTCCCGAAACCGCGTCGGGTCAGGCCGATGGAATTCGCCCCGTAAACCTGAACTTCCGGCTGCACGCTGGTCAGCGAGTACGGCATCACGTCCTGCTTGATCACACTGTAGGGGCCGACAAAAGCATGGCGGCCGATGCGGCAAAACTGATGCACTCCGCTGTAGGGGCTGACGTCGGCCCAGTCATCAACCGTCACGTGCCCGGAAAGGCCCACGCTGTTTCCAAGGATGACGTGATTGCCGATCTGGCAATCGTGCGCGACGTGCGCATAGGTCATGATAAGGCAATCGTCGCCGATGGTCGTGTAGAGTCCGCCTCCCACCGTGCCGCGATGAATGGTCACGAATTCGCGTATGCTGTTGCGGTTGCCGATTCGAGTAAACGCGCGCTCGCCCCGGTATTTCAGATCCTGCGACGCCGCGCCGATCGACGAATACGGGTAGAACACGTTGTCCTCGCCGACGATGGTGGGACCTTCAACGTACATATGCGCCATCAACCGCGTGCCGGCGCCGATCTCAACCTCCGCGCCGATTACGCAGAATGGGCCGATTTCGGCTTCGGGATGGATGCTGGCGGCGGGATCGACGATCGCTGTCGGATGGATTGGCATCGGTCGACGACAGGCGTTAAGCCGGGTTTTCTCCGGCCTTGTCTTCGAGTTTGCACATCACTTCGGCTTCGGCGACGACTACGCCATCGACCGTAACGTGGCCTGCCATCTTCGCGACCGTGCCTTTTCGTTTGATGACTTTCATCTCGATGCGCAACTGGTCACCCGGAACGACTGGCCTGCGAAAACGCGCGGCATCCACAGCCACCAGGAAAACGAGCTTCTGAGCCCTATCCGGGATCGAACTCAGCACCTGGACGCCGGCCGTCTGCGCCATAGCTTCGACGATGAGTACGCCGGGCATGACTGGGAAATCGGGGAAGTGGCCCTGGAAGAAAGGCTCGTTGGCGGTCACGTTCTTGATGCCGACGATGTGGGCCTCGTCCATCTCAACAATCCGATCGACGAGCAGGAACGGGTAACGATGCGGCAGGATTTGCCGGATCTGGTTGACATCAAGGATGGTCATGATTGACGGTTTAAATTGACGGTTTAAAACGAAAAGCTCAGTATACCGGGAGAGGAGGTACGGCGATCCAGGATCTGCCTTCGCGCCGCCTTATGCCAGGTGGTCGATCTCCACTCCGGGCCACTTCTCGCGCAAATATTCGGCTACCAGGCGGCGATGGCATTGATGCGGCGTTTCCTCGCTGCACAAGAGGCATGCGCCGTCGAAAACGGCGGGGGACAGTGTCTCTTCAATACGCCTTGCGCTGATGAGATCGAGAAACTGCCGTTCGTAATGCCCCCAATCCCCTTTCTGCTTTTTATACGCATCCAGCATCTCCTGCGTAGGCGCCAGATCCGTGAGATGGAGATAGTCGATGCCACAGATCTCCCGCGCGAAATAGCTGAGATCGTTCTTCTTCGTGAACCCGGCGAGTTGAGATACGTTGTTCAGGCGAACATCAATGAGACGCGAGACGCGCGCGTCTTTCAGGCAGTTGAAAAACACGGCGGCCGGCTTCTTCGTGAAGCCGATCGTGAAAATAGTCATCCGACGGCGGCCTGAGCGGCGCGGTCTGCCACAAAAGCGATCTTACCCGCCTGAATCCGGCAGGCGTCTTCGATCACATCGGCTTCCGTCCGGAACAGATCGTACTCCGGCAAATCCAGTTGACGCCGCAGACGGCCAAGCGCGTCCGCGTGGCTTTCGAGCGATCCATCCGCCAGAATGTGCTGCACGTCGAAACCGGCGGCCAAAATATGCGGGGCAACCAGAATCGTCCGGTGGCATTCAAGCGGGTCTTTTTCGGCGCACATCAGCGCCACACGGCGCTTAGCAGCTTCATCCGCAAGCCGCGAGAGGCCGCGAATAAACAACTCTGTCTGCGCCAGCCTGTCGTATCGGACCTTGCCTCGGTCGTAGCATGCAGGGTCTGCGCTTCTGGCACCCAACTCGGCGCCGAGGAAAAGGTATGCAATGCCCGCTCCCTTCAGGTCCCGCATCAGATTCTCGCGATTGAACTGCGGGTTGCGGCTGTAAGGATGCGAACGGACGTCGCAAAGACAGCCGATCTCATGCCCCTGAAGCAGCGCAAGGAAAACTTCCGGCGAGTGGACCGAGTGGCCGATGGTGAAAACCGTTCGCATGAGGTTACTTTCCGATGAGCGCCGCAGCCAGCTTGTAACTGTATCCGTCGTTGTATGGCTCGCTTAGACTCACGCAGATGGCGCTCAAATCCACCGGATACTCTCCATCACGCTTTGCCAGAAAAGCCTTCTCCACAATCGGATCGGTCACAACTAAATTATACCGCGTTCCGCGATAAGAAAAAAAAGCCCTCACCCGGCGCCTGAGCGTGATGACACCGACGCCTTCCCTCACGACGTGAATCGTCGGAAACTCGGGTACGATCAGGTACAGAGAGCCGGCGTGTTCGGTCGCCGCATCGATGCGGACCCTGTCATTCCGCCCGTTCATGCTGGAGTCTCCGTTTTTCCAGAGAGACTCCGGGTGGTCCAGGAACCTGGGGAGGCAGGAGGGTGGCATGCTGCCGACCCTCGTCCAGTACGACTCGGGATCGATGAGGTAGTTCTCCATCTGATGACCGGATACTGTCGGGCCGATTATGGGGATATCGATCAGATCCAGCACCTGCGCCGACGTGCCATCCTCATATCGGCGCTCTTCTTCGGAGATTTCTCCGGCGGGACGCGCACTGACTGGCCGCAGCCATCGGCCCGATTCAACCTCTTTGCCTGCAAGGCATCGCCCCGACACCTTGCGGGAGTTGGCTAGACAAACGATTCGGCGAATTTCAGCCATGTTTATTGCAGGATGGGCAGCGACAGGTAATTTTTCGCGACAAACAAACTGCCCTGCGTCAGGCCGCCAGGCGAACCGGCTTTCAAAACACGCGGGAGTTCGGAGAATGCGGTTTGCCCCGCAAACGCGGACTGGAAGGCGCGCGTGATCAGCGTTAGCTCGGCTCCCGTCTCATGCGCGAACTCCAGCCGAAAATGGCGAATACCCGCGCCGAGCCACAGGGCCAGATGTTGGCTGGCCTCCTGCGCTTCCGCCCCGAAGACCGTGTTGCGGCAACCTACGTCGGCCAAAACCGGATGCGAACGGCCGGATTGGTCGCGTAGTTCCACACGATGCTTTTCGCACGGGCGACCGCAATCCCGGTAACTGGTACCCGTCGAAAGGAACCGGCAAAAAACGCAGTGCTCGGTATGAAATACCGGCAGATGCTGATAAGCGATCGCTTCGAAACGATCGGCGCCGGACGACCGCGCCAGATTCGCGATCTGCGCCGCGTTCAGATCGTGCGTCGGCGTGAGCCGGGAGATGCCGCGCCCGAAGTATTCGGCGGCGCTGAGGGAATTGGCCGCGTTCAGGCTGAAATCTCCGATCAGTGTGGGGCCTGGCTCGGCGTTCAGAGCCTGCAGAATGCCGCTGGCGCGCACCAGGATCTGGCAATCGAGGCTCTTCAGGAAGTTCACGATACGCGCCTCGCCTGGCTTGAGGACACGCGGACTGGCGACGCGGGCGGGGATCCCGGCAGCCTTCACGCGATCAACCGACGGACGGAGGCCGTACAGATCCAGATAGTCGAGCGTGATGCTGTCGGGCGAAAGAGACAGCGCCGCTTCGAGTTGCTCCGGCGTGCGGACCAGAAGATGTAATTGTGGTTCGGATACGCCAACCGGCGCCGGAGTGGCGGTCGAGACCGCATGCAATGCGGAGACCGGGTCGCGAACTTCAATTGAGCGCGGCGAAGCTTGCGCGGCCTGTATTCTCTCCACCGCGTCGCGTCGCAGTTTGTTCAGCAGCGAAACCGGTACAAACGGATTACCGCCGACTTCGAGCGCCACGTTGCCCAGTACGTAAGCGGTGTTGCCAAGCCGCCCGAACTGGTCCCGCAGCAATTCCACCGAAACTCCCTGTTCCCACGCGGCCTGCAACGGGTTCGGCGATTCGACCGTCACCCGCGTCGAGCCACAGGTCCAGACCGCTGTGAGCGGCGAACCCTCGTTTGCGGTTATGTGAACATCGACGCATTGTTTTTGAACCGGCACGGAAGCTTCCGTGTAAGGCCGTGCGTGAACGTGCAACTCAGGATCGTCCGTGCGCCAGAGAATGTCGCCGGCCCGGATGCGGTCGAACCGTATCGCACGATTCCCAAACGCGACCTCGATGTTCCGTCCGCGTGGAGTCACTTCGAAGACACGACCACCCTCTTCCGGCTCACCGGGACTTCGCCAATCGGCGGCATCGAAAACCACGCCGTCGCCGGGCTTGAGCGGCGAGATCCGATGAGAGCGGTCCGGCGCGATCACGACGCGGTCGTAATCGACGGCACTCACCCGGCCCATGCAAACGCCACGGTGTCGAGGCGCACGGCCTCGCACGACATTCTGATGGTTCGTGCCGGAAGCAAACCAGGGTCCAAGGCCACGCGAATAAACCTGTTCCAGACGGAGCGCCTCCTCGGCGGCTTCCTCAGCCGTGGGCTGCTCACCCGCAAAAACGGCATCGACCGCGCGCCGATACGCGCGCGTGGTGAGAGCAACGTAATCGGCGTCCTTATACCGGCCCTCGATCTTCAGCGCTGCGACACCAGCCGCCACAATCTCCGGCACTTGCGGGACGGTGCAAAGGTCTCCGGGAGAGAGCAGATATCGGGCATCGGCAAGCGGTTTCTGCGTGCCATCCACCATCAGGTCGTACGGCAAGCGGCACGCCTGAGCGCATTGGCCCCGGTTCGCGCTGCGTCCGCCCCACGCTTCCGATGAGAAGCACTGGCCGGAGTACGCCACGCACAAAGCGCCATGTACGAAGATCTCCAGATCGCAGCTGGTCTGTTCGTGGATGGCGCTCACTTCCTCGATCGACAGCTCGCGCGCCAGCGTGACGCGATCCGCACCCAGATCGCGCGCGAACAGGACGCCTTGGGAATCCGTGATACTCATCTGCGTGCTGGCGTGCAGTTCCAGACCGGGCGCGATCGCACGGGCAAGCCTGAGGATGCCGACATCCTGGACGATGAGGGCGTCAACGCCACATTCTGCCGCGGCTGCAATAACCCGCGCGGCTTCGGCCAACTCGTGCTCGAAAACAAGCGTGTTGAACGTCAGATAGCCGCGCACACCCCGGCCTTGAAGCGTTTTCATTACTTCGGGCAGTTCTTCCAGCAAAAAACCAACTTTGGCGCGGGCTGAAAAATGCAGAAGGCCGAAATAGACGGCGTCGGCTCCGGCTTCCACGGCGGCGCGAAGCTGCGGCCAATAGCCCGCCGGACTCATAACCTCCGGTTTGCGGTAATTCGTAGGACAGGAACCGGGATTCATAGCGAGGCTTCTATACTTGATACTGGCATAAGGTCGTCGCAGGCCCGAACCCGGTGCCACCAGGCGGGAAACCAGAATAGCCCGGGCGGCGACACGCGCAAGCCGGACTCGCAGCCACCCGCGGGACCCCATGCAGACCCTGTCGGAGCCACTACAGACCCGGCAGACATGCTTTCGAGCCGTGTTATACTTCCTCATCCGCTGGTCCGGACCACCATCTCAAGGAGGCTCTCATGCGCATCGCGAGCCACATCTCAATCTCAGTAATTTCGCTCGCGGCGGTCGCCGTGCTCACGCGGCCACTCGCCTCCAGCCCGCCATCTATTCCCCTCTACCAGCGGTTCCTGAGCCCGGCTTCGCCCCAGGAGCTTGTCGCCGCGCGCAATGCCGATCGTGTTGCCTGGGTCGATTACGCAGAGGGCAAACGAAACGCCTATGCAGCCTCGGCGCCTTTGTTCGCTCCGGTGCGGCTCACCAATTTCCAGAAGGATGACGGCATCATGATGTCGGGGATCAAGATCTCCGACGACGGCAATACTGTGGTGTTTCTGCGCGGCGAGGCGCCGAACCAGAATGGCTGGTCGCCCAACCCAACGGCCGATCCCGCCGGACCCGAGCATGCGATCTGGGCGGCTCGTACTAACGTGGCGGGCGGCGCGTGGCGCGTCGTCGATGCCGCTAATCCGGAACTGGCGCCGGATGGCAGCTCAATTCTGTTCATCAAGGACGGACAGGTTTATCGCGCGAAACTGACTCCCGTCAAACCAGCCAGCGAAGTGGATCGCGGCGAGAAGGCGTTCATCACGGAATGGGGCGTGCAGAGCGAACCCAAATGGTCGCCCGATGGCCGCAAGATCGCTTTTGTGAGTACGCGAACCGATCACAGCTTTATCGTCGTGTACGACGTTGCGACGAAATCGGTGAAATACATGGCGCCGAGCGTGGATTTCGACACCGCTCCAATGTGGCAGCCGGACAGCAGGCACCTGATCTACATGCGCCGGCCCGGCCTGCCGTTCGGACAGCAGGCGCAGCAGGGCGGTGGCGGAGTCGGTCTGCCGCCAGGACCGGCCCTGGTCCAGATGCAGGCGGCGGCTTCAACCGGGGCTCAGGCAGCGACTGGCGGAAGAGGCGGCGGACGCAGCGGAAGAGGCGCTCAGGGGGCTTCGGGAGCTTCCGGCGCGGTGGTTAATAACTCACCCGGCCTGATGCGCGCGAGCTTCAAGGGCGGCTACACGCTGGCGTTCTACAAAGCCGACGTCACAACGGGCGATGCCCAGGAAACATGGCACAACCAGCCGGACGACCCTATTGCAGCCAACGTCACAAACCCGCGGCTGGCTGGCGATCTGGTGGTCTTTCGATTTGTTGTGGGCGGTGGGCGAGGCGGCGGGCGTGGCCCGAATGGCGGGAACCCGGCCGCGCCTCCGGCATCCACGGCCGCCGCGACGACGAATCAACCCCCGGCAGACGAGTGGGACCGTTTTTACTCCGTCGACATAACGCAGGCGACGGCGCGCCCCGTGCTGTTGACGACCACGAACGGCCTCATCGAAGACCAAACGTCCATCGCGGTGTCGGCCGATGGCAAGACTTTCTACTACTGCACCAACGCCGGGGACATCGAGCGGCGTCATATATGGGCCGTGCCAACGGGCGGCGGGTCGCCGAAACAGATCACTACCGGCGATGGCGTTGAGACGTCCCCAGCCCCGCTTGCTTCGCACAAGTATCTGGCGACGCTGAGCGCCAACTGGAACCTGCCGCAGTCGCTGGGCATATGGAAGACGGCCACGGACGGGCCCGCGGCTCCGCAGAAGATCGTCTTCCCGACCTCGATGCCCGGCTTTCCGAAGGATCTGCACGTGAAGCCGGAGATCGTGATCACGAAGGCCTCCGACGGCGTGGAAGTCCACAATCAGATTTTCCTGCCGAAGGATCTCAAGCCGGGCGAGCGACGTCCGGCGATCGTTTTCGTGCATGGCGGACCGCAGCGGCAGATGATGCCCGCCTACCATTACATGCAGTTTTACCACTGGGCGTACGGCATCAACCAATGGCTGGCCGACCAGGGTTACATCGTCATGTCGATTAACTATCGCCTCGGCATCGGCTACGGAAGATCGTTCCGGATGGCCGCCGATGCGGGCGCGGCGGGAAACAGCGAATACCTGGACGTAATCGCGGGCGGCAAGTACCTGCAGACGAGAGCGGATGTGGATCCCAACCGGGTGGGCATCTGGGGCCTGTCGTACGGCGGACTGCTGGTATCGGAGGCTCTGGCGCGCAATTCGGATGTGTTCAAGGCCGGAGTCGACCTGGCGGGCGTGCATCTCGAAGGCAGTTCGCTCGATCCCGCGTCGGTTTCTTATCAGTCGTCGGCCATCGGCGCGATCGATGGCTGGAAGTCGCCGGTGCTCCTGATTCAGGGCGACGACGACCGGAATGTGGCTTTCCAGCAGATGACGGGTCTGGTGCAGCTACTCCGGCAGCGCGAGGTGTATTACGAGCTGATCGTCTTCCCCGACGATCTGCACGAATCGCTGCTGCACAGCCGGTGGATCTACACGCTCGGGCGCATGGAAACTTTCCTGCATAAGTTTCTTTGGGAGCTGCCGGCTACGGCGAGCAAATAGGGACACCGCAGGACAGGAAAGTTTACGCACGCTAAGGGCTACCATCCCGGCCAACCACGTGGACGGCGCGCGGAGTGCACTTCCCATATCGACGTTTCGCGGGAACGTCCCGCTGCACTTCGCCAGGGAGCCTGTGTTTTGCCAAATGGAAAGTCGTGAAGAAAGATAACGACCATCCAGGCGGAACCCGAGCCAGGACATCTCGAATGATTGACCCTTGCCGCCTTTGCCGATTCCAGAGAGGATTTCGGTGGGGGGCCGAGCTTTGCGCCGCAGGCGAGAGACGTTGGATGTTCTGTTACAAGCTTGCTCCGACTTGATTAACTGGCGCGTGGCAGCACTTCGCGTTCCACACGGGCGGCGGTCTTTTCCCGCGCCACATCGAGTTCGTAATCCTGCTCCAGCCCCAGCCACAATTCCGGAGAAGTGCCGAAACACCGCGCCAAACGCAGCGCCATGGTCGCGCTAATCCCACGTTTCTCATTGACCACGTCCGACACATGGTTCGGCGGTACGTGCAGAGCCCGCGCCAGTGCGTTCCTCGATAAAGCCAGAGGACTCAGGAACTCCTCCGGCAGGATTTCTCCGGGATGAACCGGCGCAAGCTTGATTGTTCGTTCCCGCGTGAGTTTTTCCTGAATGATAATCGGTCAGTTCAACGCGGAAGTACTTATTGTCTACGCAAACAGCAGGCGACCTTTGGGCTCAGGTACGGGCCGGCCCAACTCGCGCGCGGTTTCGATCCATTCGGAAATCACTGCTTCCGCGTTAGTCAGCGCTTCCTGACGGGTCGCTCCATCAGCCGCGCAGCCGGCCAGTTCCGGGACTTCGGCAATGAAGGCGTCGTCTTCCGCGCTCCAATAGAGAATAATCTCGTACCTGTTCATCACGCTCCTTCCACCAGTTTATATTGAACCAGGACTCCCCGCACTTGTTTCACCTGATATGGTTTCGGCCATAGAGCCCCTTGGCTGGAGGTTAAGAATTTCGGCGATGCCCGCGCGCGTGAAGATATGACGGCTTCCCTTGATCCGTTCGTCGAAGCCAAGAGCATGGAGAAGGGCGCGGAGGTCCCTGAAGCGGATGTTGGCATCCGAGGAACCTCTCAGCACACGCGCGAGCACAGAATCGGCCACAGGTTTATTGTGCCCCAGGACAGAGGACGCGGTCGCTTCGGCGCAACGTCAAGCCTACCAGATTGGGACTTCGAGGGGAGCGTGGCCCACTCTCCGAGTGGCCGACCACTCGGGAGTCAGGCGGGTTGCTCTACTCTGCGCCGTTACGGCGGTTCTATTCTGCTTTGGACCGCTCAGATTTCGGATTGTCTATCACTGAGCCGGCTAAGCGGCTTTCAAGACGTCGGGGGTCTTCACGTGCTCCGGGCGGATGCCAACCGGGATCACGCGGTTGCGAAGCTTTACCGGAAGTGTTGTACGCTCCATGAGCCGGACAATCCACGGGAGCCGAGTTGGTTTCCGGCTGCCGAGGCCACGCCCGGCGATTTGTTTCTGGATCAGCGCCTGCACGGTCTGCGTGAGCCGGGTGGGGAAGGAACGGCGGCGCTGGATTTTGGCAAGATCCTCGGCGCTGACAGCGCCTTCGCCAAGGGGTCCTGCCAGTATATTGGCCGCCGCGACGGCGTCTTGAATGGCAAGATTGATCCCGACACCCCCCACGGGAGACATAGCGTGAGCCGCATCGCCGATGCACACTAGGCCGGGGCGATGCCACTGCCGCAGGCGATCCACTCTCACGGTCAACAGTTTCAAATCGTTCCAATCGCGAAGCTCCTCCACGCGGTTTTCAAAGAAGGGCGCGAGTTCGACAATCGCCGCACGCAACTCTTCGATGCCTTTTGCCTGCATCTCCGCGATGGCTGCTTTTGGAGCCGGAACACCGCACTGCCAATAGTCTCCGCGGTCGGTCAGGAACAGGGCCTTGCCGCGATCGGCGTAGAAGAACAACTCCGGGTCGTCGGCGTGCCTGGACAAACGCATCCAGAGCACATCTGTTGGAGCGCCCACGTCCTCAATCGGCAAGCCGGAGCAGTCCCGGACAACCGAATTGCGGCCATCGGCGCCCACCACCAGGGTCGCACGCACCTCCAGCGGACCAGCCGGAGACTTCCCCCGGACACCCACAATCCTCCCATCCTCTTCGATCAGGCCGGTAGCCTCGGTTTCCATTCTGAGGTGGAATGTGGGATAGCGTCGCGCTTGTTCGGCCAGGAAATCAAGAAACTCCCACTGTGGCATCATCACCATGAAACGGCAGTGCGTCGAGAGGAGGGAAAGATCGCCCAACAGGATTTCATCGCGTCCTATCCGAGCGCGGATCTGGCTGACCTGCTTTTGATGCGGCCGCTTTAGAAACTCATCCAGCAGGCCGAGCTCGTGCATCACTTCCAGCGTCGAGGGATGAACCGTGTCGCCACGGAAGTCGCGTAGAAAATCAGCGTGCTTCTCCAGAACCAGGACCTCGATTCCCGCCCGTGCCAACAGGTACCCCAGCATCATCCCGGCTGGTCCTCCACCCGCGATACAGCACGTTCCTTTTGAGCCCGCCATCGATTGTCCCTCCCGTCGCAGCCTGAGAATGCCACGAAAAACCAGCTGCCGGGAAGTACGCCGGAGTTAATCGGACGTAACTTGAGTACGCGTACCAGACGATCTACCACGGAATCACCGCGGTGATAGCACCCTGCGTGGCTCCCTCAACTGGCCGGTTCATTAAGAACCGCTGCCCGTCCCGGGATAGGTCATATTGATTCATCCAAACGCGATTCAGGGTCAGGAACCGAAGGCCCGTCGCAAACAACGGTTGAGGAGGTCCGAATTCGAACGTGGTACTGAGGGCATGATCTGCCAGATCCACGGCGACCGACGTCAGCATTCCATCCAGCGAAAGATAGACGAGTTCCCGCCCATCGCGGCGCCAATGCGGCTGCACGCCGCCCTGACTCGATACCTGCCACTTGTGACCCCCACCGGGAAAATCCCGAACATATGTCTCGAATCTCCCGGTTTCATTCGACGCGTATGCGACCCATCGCGGTGCTTCGCCACCGGGCGCCGGTGAAAACTCCGCGTTGATCTCCTCAAAGGAATGTTTGAGAAACGGATGCGCGTTCGCCTCCTCCTGCCCCTTGCCGAGCGTCGCGACCCAGGTGTGAAGGTATCGATAATCGGGGACCTGGGAGGCGTAGGCAACGAACTGCCCGTCGGACGACCAGTGCGTCGGAAACTTGGGACCCTCCGTGTCGAGCACGCATTTGGCCGCTCCACCGCTGAGTACCCGGCGGAAGAGGCCCATGCGGCGGTCGTCTCCGCGGCTGAACAAAATCTCGCTACAGTCCGGGGCCCAGACGGCACTCAATTCGGGCACGGCAAGATCCGCATCGGTGATACGGAAGACGGCGTTTTCGCGGAGAAGGTCCATGATCCAGATCGTAGGCAAGGCGGTGTCCGGATCGTCGTGCCTGTTCGCCGCGACGTACCTCTCATCTGGCGAGAGGTTGATCGAAAGATAGTCGTTGCGCAGGCCCGCCGCGTATATCGGCTTGCCCTGCCTGTCCAGCCAGGTGAGCTGGAGGTTCTCCGCACAGCCTGCCTGATACAACAGGACCCCTTTGCTCGAAACAGAGAACCTGGCCTGATTCCAGCGTTGGTAGCCGATTTCCGGAACAATTACCGCCCGTTCTCCGCTCAGCTCCAGGTTCTGCCAGTCAAACGGCTGCGCGATCAATGCGCCGTCGTGCATGAACAGCAAAGACGGCCGGTGCCCGCTCAGAACCGGAGCGTATGCCGCGCTGGCGTCGGCGGTTACGAGAACTTTCGAGCTGCCCGAATCGAGTGAGCCGGCGCGAATCGATGAGGCGCCGGGACGCGAACAGGCCGCCAGATACAGAAAGCGACGGCCGTCCGGCAGAAACTGCGGGAATCCATGCGCAATCTCCGCGCGCGACTCATCGAGAGACGTGACAGGAACCGGCGAACCACCGGCGTCCGGGACCTGGTATAGAACGCCGATGGGCCGCGGACAGAACAGGATCACTCCGTCCGGGCTCCACGCCGCACCTTTACCCACAACCACATCGGCAATCTCCCGCGCCGGACCTCCGCTGATTTCGACCGCCTTAAGCTTGTTCGGTACGAAGAATCCGATGGATCGGCTGTCGGGCGACCAGAACGGCCAGGCTGCATTGTCGGTTCCCGCCAGAAGTTTCGCCTCGAGCGAATCCAGCGCCCGGACCCACAGCAGGATCCTTCCGTTCAGGGCAGCCGTGAACGCGAGGTTGCGACCGTCCGGAGAGACCGCAAAGGATTCGAATGTGGCGTTTTCCGGTGGCAATACCGAGAGCCGCAGCACCCCTGCCCCGGATGATTGCACAAGCCGCCGCTCGGTAAACTCGGGAACATAGCGGCCTTTCGGCAACGAAATTAAGATCGGATCCGCACCGCCCTCCGCCTCGTAATAAGCACCGAGCCGGTCTCGCAGCCGTCCCGCCTCCACCCGCACAATCGGATCGGACTTTGAGTCGAAGGACGCGTTTCGCCCGAGGACTTCGATGGCGATAGTCGATTCCTTGATCTCGCCGTCGCGGCCTTCCAGTTTGCGCTCGACCACATGACGCAGGAAACGGCCGGCTCGCCTCGCTTCGGCGAAAGCCGTGCCGGCCAGTATGCGGTCGAGTTGCTGGCGTACGCGCTGGGCGTCCATGGTCATATCTCACATGTTACGACCGGGCTGAGGCAACCTGTAAATATGTTCGCTCGCGGTCACCAGACGAGAAGCGCCTCATTCGTGGCATTCTTTGGATTCTTTTCTCGTTGGTCCGGACCCGAAAATTAAGGTTGCGATCAGGACCGACAAGGCGGCTTCTCATCGCCGTTCCGTCGCTGGCCGCACCACGTCGGACCGCCGAAATCAGCCCACGCGCCCGCGACGGCATCCGGGAAGTTTGGCCCGGCTCGGAGATAGGGAACGAACGACCGGCATTCCGGAAGTTATCCCGATCCTAGTAGCCAAAAACGCGCAAACCGTCGAATCGGAGCCAAAGGAACGCGAAGTCTCAATGTGGGAAGTGTCGCATCACGCTCCGGCCGGATGACGTGCCACTCGGAGAATGGACGTGATGTAGATGCTGCAAAGGACCGCCCGAAACGGCGTTCGGGGAGATCACTCCCGTGAAGTCGCGCTCACGTCAACATGACGGCAAAGCAGGCAAACCTGGCCCGTGCCTCTCCCCGCAGCACGCCGAATGAGCCGTGATTCGTGATTCGGGCGACCCACGGGCAATAGGCCTCGCACGCGCCCAGCGCGCGTTAAGTGACAAGCGTTGGGCTTAGGCCAGGCTAAGGCATCGCCCAAGAATAACTTC
>PLEX01000016.1 GCA_003136575.1 Bryobacterales bacterium
GGCATGCCAGCACCGTTTCCCGTTCGGCCGGAGCCAGTGCGCGGGCGGGTGCGCCCTTCACCGCCGGTGCCGGTACGGGCGCAGAATCCAAACCCCTCCTCCTATAGAAAGAAGCGCGAGGAACATTCAGCACGGCACAGGCCTCCCTGACGCCCACCACCGGAATCAGTTCTTTCAGCCCCTTCATACGAGCGTCTCCATCTCCGGCAACGCCCGCCCCAGTACTGCTGCCACTTTTTTTTGAACGTCTATCACCATGCGGGCTTTTCTCAGTTGTTCGGTGAGTTCCCCGTTCTCCCGCACCAGCTTCTGAAGTTCCAGCGCCCGCGGATCGGTCTGCGGCTTCGGACCCCGCTTCTGTTCCTGCAGACCCTTCCGTATTGCCTCATCGCGCTCCTTCCTCCACGTCGCCAGCAGCGAGGAGCTGGCGAAGTAAGAAACGCCGCTGATAGTCCATATAAGCGCGTTCGTCTTTATCACGCCAGCTTTCATCTTCGTCCGCTACTGTGGGCATTTGGCGGGGCCATAACACAAATGCCGCTCGTCAAGACCATAACCTCCTCGCTCAGCCTGCCAGGCGTCGCTGTCGTCCTGCCATGCCGGCATCTGACGCAGAGGCCGGAAGACACCGATCAAATCGCGACCAGAAGGCCCAGGTATTCCGCGAACGGTTCGAAATCACGGTCGCTGTGGAGCAGGCGAGTCCCCGTCGGATACAAACCGTCGCGATGACTGTGTCGATGGTCCTACGAATAGTCACTCCCCGTTCGCGCAACTTCCGGAAATTTCTTGCCGCCTGAATCGCCGTTTCCTGTCCACCTGGATCTATGACGTTCAGGGATGTGAGCATCCGCCGAGCGGCTTCGAAATCGCGTTCGCTGCGGAAACCCTGGAGAACCTCGGTCAGGATGAGATCGCCGATGGCGACAAATTCCTCGCCAAGCAGGCGGTCAAGTCTATCGGTCTGCGGCGTGACCGTTCCATTGAAGTAGTCGATCCAGACGCTGGAGTCGACCAGAATCAACGATCGGTCCTCATCTGGTCAAGGTCTCCCTGCCATTTCAGCTTGCCGCGGAACCGGCGAAGCTCCGCCTGTTTGCTGAGCCGAAGCAGCGTTTGCAGGCCCTGTTCGACGGCTTCCCGTTTCGTTTTGAGTCCTGTGGCCCGGAGAGTGTCCCGCATCAACCGGTCGTCGATAACGATGTTGGTACGCATGTGTAGCCTAATAAGTGCAGACGCGAAAGCAGATTATTGTAGTCTTCGTGCGATCCGATCCAGAACCAGTACCAGGCATCGTTCTTACGGCGTGCAATGGCTCGCCAGGATCTGCCAACCTCAACCGTGTACACCTCGCCCTTCTTTGCAAAACCCAGCGAAGGGTGACGGGGATTCTCCTCGAAGAGGACGAATTGTTTGTCGGCCAGCTTTTGCACTTCTGTCGGCAAAACGGCGTAAAGTTTCCAGAACGAAGGGGGGAATCGAACGCAAGTCAGTGAGTCCAGTGCCGCGTCAATCGACGTACCCTGGAGGCCGGCTTACCCTGAAGCTTGTCGGATCGCCTGAGTCAATCAGCGCGTCAACCTCTTCCAGCAATGCCATCCCGGCACCACCGGCAGTAAAATCGCGCTCTATCTGTGCGTCCCAGGCACGAGCGTCGCGCCGCCCAATCCAGCTGGCGAGCGCAGCCTGGTCGGCGGGTGGCAGATCTTCGATAAGATCCTTAATCGAATCAACCGTCATGCTTTGATCGTACCTGATTCCGGATACCGGTTGACAACAGACAAGCTAAGCGTGTCCTATTTCGGCTGAAACCCGGGCACGCCGAACCGCCGCAGCAGGAGGCTTTATGATGTCCGCAAACTTTCAAACACCTCCGTTGCCCCGCTGCCACTACCTTGGCCGCAACCGTAATCGACCCCGGCAGAATCGGTCTGCCGCTGTTCGTCGCTGCTTGCAGACGCGCCGCTATCTTGCCCCGCATCCACGGAAACCCGCGCGCTCCGGCCTACTTTCCGTCTTTGCTCTCGTGGTACTCCATCTCGGTGTTTAAATCCCAGAGATTGGTCTTGTCGGTGCGGCCTTCTATAATGTTGTCGACCGCCGTCATGGCCGTCAGCATCGAGTGGTCCTGATTGTTGTACTTGTGCATGCCATTACGCCCGATCAGAAACAGATTTTCAAAACCATTGATATAGGTCTTGATTTCCTCGAACCGTTCATAAGCGCCGAAATAAGCGGGGTAGGTCTTCGGCACGCGGATCACGCATGCGTCCAGCACGTCGCCCGTCTCGATAATACCGATTTTCGCGATCTCGGTTTTTGCGAGTTCGATCATCTCGGCGTCCGGCAGATGCCAGATCGCGTCCGTGTCGTAGCAGAAGTACTCGAGGCCGATCCAGACGTTATCCGGATTCGCCACCAGATACGGGCTCCAGTTATTAAATATCTGCATGCGGCCAACCTGGACGTCCGGCTCCTGAATATAGATCCAGTTGTCGGCCAGCAGACGGGCGCCAGTCGGCGTCTCGTCGCTGATCTTCAGCTTCTTCAGCAGCAGGCCGACAGTGATGAAATCCCGGTAGATGAGGCCATCGCT
>PLEX01000096.1 GCA_003136575.1 Bryobacterales bacterium
ACCTGAGATCGGCAGGCAACGTTACGGCACCCGTTGCGGCCCACTCGGTCCCGCGGGCCAGCAGCGCCTGAAACGAGACGTCGTCGAAATTCGGGTTAGGTTCGTCTTTCCACGTGTGCCCCAACATCGTTGTGTAGACGCGGCCCTTGCCGTATTGCTTCACCCAGTCCATCGGCTCACCCTGACGGGAGACTTCGGAAAACGCGTACGTCAGAACCGTGAGTCCCTGCGCCGGACCGTGCTGCCCGTGAGTCAGTTGCTCGGAAGGATGCAGCCAGTGCGCCGGCAGACCTTTGGTGATGGGATGCGCGCCATCGAGTACGAACACTTCGAAGTCATGGCGCGGGCCGTGGCCCGGGTCGAGGCCCGTGCCTTTCGGAACTGTCACGACCCTCCCGTCCACAACGGCCAGGCCTGGCCCGAAGCTCTTTTCGCGCCAGCCGAGGCCGATCATTTCGTTGTACTCGGGCCATTCGGGAAACGCGTTGTTCGCGGCGTGGAACACGACAAGGCCGCCGCCGTTGCCGACGTACTTCTCCAGCGCGACTTCGGTTTCGCGCGGCCATCGCGTGCCGTCTTTCAGGTGGCCGCCATTGAAGTTGTTCACGACCACGTCGTAGCGGGCGAAATCGGGCGGCTTGGCGGGCCAGGTTGTGATGTCGACTTTGAACCGGCCACTGCCTTCGAGAATGGAGCGGATCGCGCGCGTGCCCGCTTCCCAGTCGTGATTGTTCATGCCGTCGATAATCAACGCGGAGAGCTGGCGATCGGCGCCGTATGCGGACAGCGCGGAGAACAAAGCGATGGCGATGAACCGATTTTTCAGCATGACACCAAACAGTCTATACAATCGGAGTGCCGGCCCGGGCGGAGAATGGCTTTGCCGGCGGGAATCGGTGCGGAGAGAAGCGCGGCACCGGGAAACTGAAGGTCCTCGGGACACGGAACTTCGCCGCGGAATAGACGATCGTGCGTTCGATAAACCCCAGTGACGGGTGAGCGGCAACGGCTTCAGCGCGAAATGGGCAGGGAGAAGAGACCCGCGACGCCGATGGTGCCGATCGACCCACGTTGACACAAACCCGTTATCGGGCTACGTTCGTAACAACTACATGCCAACGCTCCGGGAACAATTCGGCCAGATCGACATCTATCTTTTCGACCAGCTTATGAAGGGACACATCGCGCCGGGAATGCGAATCCTCGACGCCGGATGCGGTTCCGGCCGGAACCTTGTGTACTTCCTGCGGGACGGGTACGAGGTGTACGCCGCTGACTCGGATGCGAAGTCCGTGGATCACGTCCGTTCCCTCGCCAGGAAGCTTGCGCCCGCGCTTCCGGAGTCGAACTTTCGCGTTGAACCCGTCGAGCGCATGTCTTTCGAAGACAGATGCGCGGACGTGGTCGTCAGCAACACCGTGCTTCATCTTGCGGACGACGACGCGCAGTTCGAGGCTATGTTGCTGGGAACCTGGCGGGTTCTGAAGCCTGGCGGTCTTTTCTTCTGCCGCCTCGCGTCAGTGATCGGGATGGAGAACCAGTTTGTCAGGATCCACGGACGCCGATTCCGGTCGCCCGATGGCGCCCAGCGGTACCTGGTCGACGAAGCGATGCTGGTGTCGCTCGCCGAACGATTAGGTGGCGAACCGATCGAACCGTTGAAAACGACTGTGGTTCAGAACCAGCGATCGATGACTACCTGGGTGTTGAGGAAGAACCTGCCGTAAATGAGTCGAAAACGCCGGACACATCGAGGTTTCACGGACGATTGCCCAGGATTTCTCCTCTGTAGTGACCCGTTGCGCGGTTTGCATGCCCGGAAGACGAACACACAGGACTCACCGCATGGTGCCAAGCCGTGCTTGCAAATCGTCACAATACATGATGGAGACTGGTATCGCGCAGCATTGCACGCAGACGGAGTTCGCCCGTAGGCTGATCGAGTCCCCAGAGCGCTTCCGCATAGTCTGCATCGAGTTCGAACAGGTGGCGGATCAGGCATTGGGGTGTCGCGGCCGGGGTCAGATCCAGCCTGTCCAGTCCCGAAACAGGGCCATAAAATCCAGCCTTGCGTTTTGCAATCGCGGAAGGTCTGCAGGTATTGCGGCCGTGAATGGTGCGCCATAACCTGAGGATGCCGCAACACCTTGTGTCAACGGGCAGCGGCGCGGTGGAAAGCGCGCACAAGCAGGTGATTCACGCCCGGCTGCGACAGGCCGGAATGCGCTGCAGCGGAGCTGGCGCACGCCGCCCGCTGGCGCTGCGCCTCTTGTTGCTGCATGACAAACGGACCTTACTGGACCGCATGCGGATGCCTTCCCTGGCCTGACAGCTGCTGCGCGCCGCACCGATACCATAACCCAGCCTGAGGTACTCGTCATAGCGCATGCGGCCGGCGTTCTCGCTGTAGTAACGAAAGAGTCCCGCAAGGCTTTCGCGCATCTCGGCGTTTTTCGGAGGCAGACGCTGCAGGCGTGCAATGACATCCTGCACTGTACTTCGCTCACTATTGACATCGATCTCGAAATGCCCTATACTCGATCATGTTAGTAGACTTTACGCCAGCATTTCGGGCACCTTGCGTATGCCTCGCTGGCCAGACCGCTCGGGTTGCGGTCGTTATCAGTCCCGGAGGTTTCCAATGTCCAACGACCTAACGCACAACCCGGCGATCCGCACTGCCCATCACTTCACTCTCCGTTGTTGTCGCCTCCCCTCTTGATTCGGGTTTCCAGCGGCTGGCGGGAGTTGGTCCCCGTTGGCCTTGCGACAGACAGGTGAAAGCCCGCCGGTCAGGTTGGCTCCGGAAGGTGAATCGAAATGACATTGGGACGTGAACGAGATCTTGTTGATGTAGTCAGACGGCTATCGCGGCAGTCGAAGAGTATCGATGAAGCCGTTGAGTTGCTTCGCGCGGCGCTGGCGTCGAAATTGGGTGGCGCCGAATTATTGCTCGACCATCTCGATGGCGGAATGTCGCCACGGGTCGCCAAATCCACCGCGGCGTTTATGGATGCGCGGGAGTTTCCGTTTCGCGGTCTTTATACGGCGCCGTTAGTGGTGGGAAGCAGGAAAGTCGGCCGCCTGGTCGCCTGCTTTGGATCGTACGGCTCACCCGGACCTTTACTTCCAAGACTCACCGAGCACGTCGCTCAACAATTGAGTGCGGTCCTCGGCCGGACGAGCCGAACGCTGGTCACTCGCACCATGACACAACCGGAGGCGGCGTAATGAGTTTCGCGGCGAATAATCTCAAATCGCCCCGGCGTCACAGGCACCGTGGTGGCCACGAAGCGCAGGATGGCGTGATCCATTCCGTTACCGCGAACGCCGCGCTCTGGCCGGACTTCTCGCTGTTCAGCCCGACTGTTCCGGAGGACGCCCAAACATCCGCACTTGCCGGGAACACAGCTTCGCCAAAGATGCTGCTGGTGAACGCCCACCCCGACGACGAATCCGAAGGCGCCGCGCTGGTTTACCGGATTACACACGAACTCGGCGGCACAGTCGATCAGGTGGTTGTCACGAACGGCGAAGGCGGGAATCACTACTCGGCGCTCGCGGAAGCTTATTACCGGCTGCCGCTTGGCGCGGAAACCGCTGGCCGGCGAAAGCTGCTCGGACAGATACGCCGGGAGGAACTGATGCGATCCAGCCGGATACTCGGTATCCGCCACAATTACTTCCTCGATCAGGAAGACACCGGTACGACGTTGAATCCGGCCGAGGCTTTCAACGCCTGGGACATCGACCGCGTCCGGCGGGAAATCCGTATGCTCCTGCAGTTTGAAAAATACCATCTGGTGCTGCTGCTTCTGCCGACCGCGGACACCCATGGCCATCATCAGTCGGTGGCCGCCATCACGCTTGAAGCATTGGCGGATCTCGAACCGGAAGAGCGGCCCGCGGCGGTGGGTGTTCGGACGGCTCCGGCGTTAACCGGAGATCCAGGCAGGTTTTCGGGGTTGGACGGATATCCAATGACGCGCACGACCAGCGCGGAACCGGTGTGGAGTTTCGACCGCGCGACACCGCTCAACTGCCATCCGCGACTCGATTACAGCATCGTCGTGAACTGGGTGATTTCCGAGCACAAATCGCAGGGTCTTTTCCAGATGGAGTTTGGCAGGAGAACCCACGAACATTTCTGGCTGTTTGAAGCCGGCGGAAAGGCCGGAGAAGCCAGGTGGCGCGAGTTGCTGAGAATGCTGGAGCGGCATGAGGCCTCATGCCAGGACACCGCACACCGACAGGCAAAACGCCAGCGGGTGAAACATTGAGCGTCGCGAAGCAGGAAAGAAAAGCCAGACCCAAGCCGTTCCAGAACAGCCTTTCGGCTCTCGCGCAGGTTGCCATGCGCGAAGCTGGAGCGGACGGATACGCCTTCTTCCGGAGTCATCCTGCATCTTTCGATTTGGCGCCCCAGGATGCGTCCGGCGTCAATATCACCCAGGATGCCGTCATGGACGGCGCGGCTGGTGTGACCGTCTACAGGCTGGGAACCGACGGAATTCTGGCGTTCGCATTTCAGGCTGAAGCCGACGTGGTTCGTGCGAAACCCCAACTGGACAAAATCGCGGCATCTATCGAATCCGTGTGGTCGGCCGCGCAGGCTGCGGCACGATATTCCGATCTGGCCAGTCAGGTGGCAGACCTGGAAGCGCGGCTTCTCGACTCAAAAATCGCCGATCGCGTGCGGGGCTTTCTTGTGCATCGCGATGAAGCGAGTCCGATTGAGGCGATTACGCGGCATGTNNGGAGGAGCGGCGGCTCACGAACCGGGCGAAGGCGATCCTCCGGAGCGTCCATGGGATGACCGAGGAAGAGGCGCACGCGCATCTTCGGCTGACCAGCCGAAAAACGCGCAGAAAGCTCAAAGAGGTTGCAGTGGAATTAATCGACAATTCCGCTGCAATAGGAAGAAATAATCCAGGCAAACAACATTCTTAGGAACTGCGTATAACTGCTTCAGTACGGCGGATTCGGGATAACGTTGAGTTGTGGGAACGCGGTGAGCGTGGCGCAAGGCATTCACCAGCGATATGCGGACCTGTCGCCGGTACTGAGCGGACAGGGAAGGCGTCGTTTTGTGGCTACAGAAGCTCGGGCGTACGGCCGCGGCGGCGTGAGTGCGGTTTCGCGAATCACGGGGATCGCTCGCAGTACAATCTGTCGTGGCATCAGGGAGATCACGGAGGAGCCTCGGCCGGACGCCGGGCGAATCCGCAAACCCGGCGGCGGCGCAAGGCAAAAGAAGCAGAAACGAAATATTTCAGGAAATTCCGAAAAATGCCCTTTGCGTCCGACCGTCCTTCCGCGCAATTCTTCACCGGTTCACGTCTTCCCGTCGATGGATTTGCGGAATCGTTGCCCTTTGCGTCGAATTGGGCGCAGTTGACATAGCGCATCTCAACCGAGTTTGCAATGCTGCAGCGCCTGTAAGGCGAACGCCCTCAAGCCAAGCCGACCTGGCCCTACACAGAGAATCGGTCCGGCAAGGGGCGCGTCGCGTCAACTTGATGCATCGCGAGCAAATCGCCGAAGTGGAGGCACGCTCCCGTTCCGGGACGTCGCCAGACACACCAGGAGCGGGATCGCGCAGGATCAAGTTGCCAGGGAGCCTTGTCTTAGTCTTAAAGCCTGCCACTCTCCATTCGACCTGCCCCGCCTGCTCGAAGGCAAGTGACGTTTGGGCTATCCTGATTTCACGGAGCTACCATTCGGCCGACTTTGCCGTCGTCGGATCCGGTGCACCGGAGCACGAGGCCAAATGAAGAGACACGAATATACGACGAACCTGCGCTGGACGGGGAATCGCGGAACGGGAACCTCGGATTACAAAGCCTACGGACGCGATCACGAAGTTGCCGTTCCGTTGAAATCGCCCGTTCTCCCACTCTCCTCCGATCCTCATTTTCGAGGCGATGGTTCCCGCTACAATCCCGAAGACCTGCTTGTCGCGAGCCTTTCGTCGTGCCATTTGCTGAGCTATCTGCATCTCTGCGCCATCAACCAAATCGTCGTGACCGCGTACGACGACAATGCGTCCGGCACGATGATGGAAGACGACGTCTCCGCCCGCTTCACGGAAGTGACGCTCCGTCCGCGGGTGACCGTTTCCCCCGAATCCGACGCCGTGCGCGCCATGGAACTGCATGAGGAAGCGGGCAGGCTTTGCTTCATCGCCCGCAGCGTGAATTTCCCCGTCCGTCACGAACCGGTCATTTACCAGGGTTAGAATTGACTTGGCGGCACCGTCCACTGCCCGCCTGGAGGAATGATTGTCTACTTTAGACTCGCAAGCGCTGGAAAACCTGTGCATCAACACCATTCGGATTCTGTCCGCCGACGCCGTTCAGCAGGCGAACTCGGGCCACCCCGGAATGCCCATGGGCGCCGCTGCAATGGCGTACACGCTCTGGATGAAATACCTGAAATACAATCCGAAGGACCCCGCTTGGATCGACCGTGACCGTTTTGTCCTCTCCGCCGGCCACGGTTCCATGTTGCTCTATAGCCTGCTGCACCTCACCGGTTACGACTTGCCGCTCAGCGAACTGAAGCGCTTTCGTCAGTGGGGCAGCATGACGCCGGGGCATCCCGAACGCGGACATACGCCAGGCGTGGAAGTTGCAACCGGGCCGTTGGGCCAGGGTTTCGGCAACGGCGTCGGCATGGCAATTGCGGAAGCATGGCTGGCCGCCAGGTTTAACAAGCCGGGCCACACGATTATCGATCATCACACATACGCGATCTGCGGCGATGGCGATCTGATGGAGGGCATCACATCGGAGGCGGCCTCGCTGGCGGGGCATCTGAAGCTCGGCAAACTGATCTATCTGTACGATCAAAATCGGATCACGCTCGCTGGCGGCACNNGCGGCGATCGAAAAGGCGAAGGCCGATACCGAACATCCGTCGCTGCTGCTGGTCCGGACGCACATCGGTTTTGGCAGCCCGAAGAAACACGATAACTTCTCGTCGCACGGCAGTCCGCTTGGCGAAGAGGAACTCCTGGCGACGAAGAAGGCGCTTGGATGGCCGTCGGAAGAAAAATTCTATCTGCCGGAAGAAGCGGTGGCCCACTTCCGCGAAGCGATTGTGACGGGAGCGCGGGAACAATCGGAATGGGAAACGCGTTTTCACGCTTATAAAGCGATGTTTCCGGCGGAGGCTGCCGAGTTTGAGACATTCGTCTCCGGGAAACTGCCGTCCGAATGGGCTGCGGACATGCCGGCCTGGAAACCGACCGACAAAGCGGTCGCGACGCGCGTTGCGGGTGGGGAGGTGATGAATGTGCTGGCGAAGCGCGTCAACAATATCATGGGCGGCTCGGCCGATCTGAATCCATCCACCAACACGGCGCTGAAAGGTTTGGGCGATTTCCAGCCTGTCGTGGAAGGCGCGTCGAATATGGGTGCGGTCGGCGGCGTGTGGGGATACAGCGGCCGCAACGTCGCCTTCGGCGTGCGCGAACACGCAATGGGCGCGGCGGTGAACGGCATGGCTGCTCACGGCGGACTTTTGCCGTTTAGCGCCACATTCCTGGTTTTCTCCGACTACATGAAAGCGCCGATCCGCCTCAGCGCCCTGATGGAGCTGCCGGCGATCTGGGTGTTCACCCATGACAGCGTGGGCGTGGGCGAGGATGGCCCCACCCACCAGCCNNGACAGTATCGGCGTGGGCGAGGACGGTCCGACACACGAACCTGTGGAACAGATTGCCGGTCTGCGGGCGATTCCCGGCCTGACCGTGATTCGTCCCGCCGACGCAACCGAAACTGCCGAAGCGTGGGCGTTCGCCGTACAGCACAACGGACCAACTCTATTCGCGCTCTGCCGGCAGAACGTGCCGCATCTGGATCGCAGCGCCGCAAAGGAAGGCGGCGTGGCCAACGGCGCATATATTCTTTCCGAGGCCGAAGGTGGCAAGCCGGATCTAATACTGATCGGCTCGGGTTCCGAAGTTTCGCTCTGCGTGCAGGCGAAGGAGAAGCTGAAGAGCTACGGCGTGAAGGCGCGGGTGGTGAGCATGGCGTCGATGAATCTCTTCGAGACTCAGGACGCGGCTTACCGGGAAAGCGTGTTGCCGAAGGCGATCCGCGCGCGAGTGACGGTTGAGGCTGGCACGACATTTGGTTGGGACCGCTGGGCCGGCGACGATGGCGAGATGATCGGCCTGAATCGCTACGGCGCTTCGGCGCCCGGTGATGAAGTAATGAAGCGGCTCGGTTTCAGAACCGAAAACGTAACGGCTGCGGCTCTTCGTGTTTTGGGCCGGACGGCGGAAGCGGAGAAGGAGGCCAGCGCCAATCTGGAATTCGCCGTTGTCGCTCCAATGCATCATGCCTGACGTCAGCCTTTCCGGCTCCTGCTCTGTCTGCTGGTCTTTGTCTTTGTGGGGCAGGCGGTTCCGCCTGCCCGCCGTGTTGCTGCTGTGGGCGATTTGCGCAGCCCAACTCCCGGCCGCTTCCATCATCGCGGCCGAAGTCGCCGGCGCGGCGAAGGCCGCCGACTTCGCCACTGCCGACAAGCTACTAAAGCAATATAAGGCTCAACACGGAGTGGACGCCGATTATCTCGAAGCGGATTCCTGGGTCGGACGCGGTCGTCTGTTCGCGAAAAGCTATCAGGCCGCCCTCGATAACGCCGCGGAAGTTCGCCAGTCTTGCCTCAAACTGCTGACAGGCCGTAAGCTCGATGCCGAAAGCAGCCTGCCCGAAGCACTCGGCGCATCAATCGAGGTCACCGGACAGGCGCTGGCGGGCCTGGGCCGGCGCGACGAGGCGGTCACATTTCTGCGGGCCGAGATGGAAAAGTGGCGCACAACTTCCATCGGCGCGCGTATTCAGAAAAACATCAACCTTCTGTCGCTGGAAGGGAAACCAGCGCCCGCTCTCGATATATCGAAGAGCGTGACCGGTCCACAGCTACGGCCTTTGTCCGCGCACGCCGGACATCCCGTGCTGCTCTTTTTCTGGGCTCACTGGTGTTCGGACTGCAAGCAGGAAATCGGCGTCATCCGGCAAGTCGAGGCGGCGTTCAAGGCGAAGGGCCTCGAAGTGATCGCCCCGACGCAACACTACGGTTATGTCGCAGGCGGCATCGACGCTCCGCCATCGGTTGAAACGCCCTACATCGCGAAAATCTTCTCCATCTACTATTCCGCCCTGGGCAACGTGGAAGTGCCGCTGAGCGAGACGAATTTTGTCCGTTACGGCGTGAGCACCACGCCGACGCTCGTTCTAATCAACGCCGCGGGAATCGTCACCCTCTACCATCCGGGGCTGATGACGCTGGCTGAACTTTCAGCCGCGCTGCGGCGCTAGTCTTCCGCCGGTAGACCAGCCACGCGGAAGCGATGAATCCCACGGTGCCGACAGCGAGCTTGCTTTCGAATATCAACACGTTGACGACACCCTCCGGCGGGACCACCGAACATACGATCGCCAGCAGCGTCACGCCCATGCCTGATGCCGCGCTCCATCTGTTACCCGTCTTCCACGAACTGCCGAATAAATAGACATAGGGAATGAAACCGACGATCACCATCAGCGACACGATCGTGTCGTAAGCTGCGCGCGCCGTGTCGCCGAACTGCATCGCGATCAGCAAAACGGATGACAGCGCGGCGAAGACCAATATCGAAATGTGAGGCGTATTCCAGCGCGGATGAATTCTCCCGAAAGCCTTCGGCATCAGCCCGTGAACTCCGGCTGCGAATGGCAGGCGCGCCGTCGAGGAACCCTGCGCGCCGAATTGGCCGATAGCGGAAAAAGAGACCAGCAGAGCGATCGCCGCAGGTAGCCACTTCAATCCCAGAGCCATCGCGACCGCGTTGCCGGCCTGCGCGAGGCCCTGCAATTCGCCGACTTGATCCGGCCGTAGCATCACCAGGATAGCGGCCGTCGCTCCGGCGTAGTACAAGGTCGCAAAGACGGAGGAGATCCATGCCGCCCGCGGCAGACTCCGTCTTGGATCCCGGATTTCGCCGCCCATCAGGCCGACCATTTCGAGTCCGCTCATCGCGAACGCGACCGTCGGGAGAAAGCTGACGGTTTGCCAGTTGAGATCCGGAAGTAAATGAAAGGGCGTCGCGGGCTCGTGCCGACTGCGAAATACAACCGCCGCGGCGCACAGCACAAACGCCAGCATCCACGAACTGATGGCGCCCATATTGGCGATTCTCTGTCCGGTCTCGACGCCGAAGATGTTGGCGCCGAGCGCGATCCAGATCACTGCGAGCGACGCCGACACAAGCAACAGTCGGCTGTCGGCCAGATGTGCGCCGGACGGTCCCGCGATGCCCGCCGCCGCTCCGACATAAAACATGGCCGCGCCGGGCAGCCACACAACAATTCCCATCCAGTACAGCCAGAAGCAAAGGAAGCCGTGCCAGGGGCCGAAATCGTGTCGCGTCCAGATGTAAATGCCGCCGGCATGGGGATGTCGAACTGTGAGTCCCGCGACGGCGATCGCCAGCGGAACAACAAGACACAGCGCCGCCACAATCCACAGCAGAATCGACCCGGGACCGGCATGCGCGGCAGTGGCGATCCATCGCGTGCCAACGATACAGGCGATGGCGAACAGCGTGATGTCGCGCGTTCCCAGCGTGCGCCGCAATGCGGGCTGGGGTGTGTCGCCGCTCGCCATTGTATTTGCCTACGCCAGCAGCGCCGTGATCTGTTCCGCATCGTTGGGAACAACTATCGGCGCGTTGCCGAAATTCGGCGCGATGGAAGATCCGTCGGGAGCCTTCAACTGTCCGGTGTGATAGCGATAGATGTAATCGGGGTCTTTGAGAACGTTGCCGGTCAGCACCGCGACCACATCGGCGTGGTAATCCAGCACGCGATCGAGTCTCAGCTTCCTGATTCCGGCGAGCGTCGCAGCCGATGCCGGCTCGCAGCCAATGCCGCTGCGTCCGATAACCGCCTTGGCGTCGGCGATTTCCTGCTCCGTCACCTTCTCAACCACGCCGTCCGACGTCTCAATCTCGAACTGTGCCTTTGGCCAGCTGACGGGGTCGCCGATCTTGATGGCCGTCGCCAGCGTCTCCGGGTGTCCTTGCGCCGCAAACGGCTTGCTCCCCTTGTCACGCATATATTCGTAGAACGGCGACGCCCCCGCTGCCTGCACAACTGCCAGCCGGGGCAACCGGTCGATGAAGCCAAGCGCATGCAATTCTCGCAGGCCTTTTCCGAATGCCGAAACGTTACCCAGATTGCCGCCCGGCAGCACGACCCAGTCCGGCACCTTCCAGTCGCGCTGGTCCATCATTTCGATCACGATGGACTTTTGTCCCTCGATGCGGAACGGGTTAATCGAGTTCAGCAGATAAATGCCCAGCCGCTCTGTTAGTACCCGGACCAGCGCCAGGATCTGATCGAAATTCGCGTCCACCTGGAAAGTCTTGGCGCCGTACTCCAGAGCCTGCGCCAGTTTGCCGTACGAAATGTTGCCGTTCGGAATGAAGATGAGCGGGTCCAGCCCGCCTGCGCTCGCGTAGGCGGCCATCGACGCCGACGTATTGCCGGTCGAAACGCAGGCCACGCGTTTCATACCAAGCCAGCGCGCCTGTGCCACGCCTGCCGTCATGCCGTTGTCCTTGAACGATCCTGTGGGATTAAATCCCTGATGCTTGAACGTAATGTTCTTGAGTCCGCCATAGGCCGCTGCGCGCGTCGATTGCAGAAGCGGTGTGTTGCCTTCGCGCAGCGTGACTACATTGGCGTAATCGTCGAGAAACGGGAAAAGTTCCCGATAACGCCAGACGCCGCTCTGCTCCAGCGGTTCGTTCGACATCCGCCGTTCGCGCCATATGCGCTTGAGCGCCGGGGCGTCGATACCAGAGAAGTCGTACTGCGCTTCGAGAAGACCGCCGCATTTCGGACAGTTGTAGATGATGTCGTTGATGTCAAAGGACGCACGACAAGCGGCGTTAAAACAGACGAGGCTGGATCGCATGGAAACTTCAATTGTAGCTTTTGGCCAAAGCTAACCAGAGCTTTGGGGCAGGTCACATACGTGTCAGGTGGCTTTGAAAGTCCGCCACGCGGACCTTTTTTCCGCGGACGATTGTGTGGCCTTCGCTCGCCAGCCGTTCGGCCTGTCCCGCTGGGCCGCCGGGCAATTTCTCAATCGGACTTCCATCATCGCGGATCACGCGCCAGAAAGGCGTTACCCGTTGCTTTCCTGCGCGTTCTTCCTCGGCCGCTGCTTCAGCGGCGATGCGCACGAAGATTCCTGTCGTAATCGGGCAGGTGCAATCGGCCCCGGCCTCCCGCGCGAGGTGCTCGCGGATCTGGCTCTGTGTGATCAACTGGCCCCGTTTCGCCCGCCGGATGGTGGCATCCACATCGGTGCCTTTCGGTACCAACAGTGTTCCGTTCCCCAGTCGCTTCGTCCATGGAGCAGGCACTGGCACGATCTTCCCGCCTGCGGAGTGTTCCAGCTTCTCGCGCCATGATCTGCGTGCTTTCATAGGACGCCTTCAACTGCCGGCTTAGTCGCGCAATCAGAATCGCCACCTCGCCGTGCTCCCGGTGCCAGGAATCATCGCCGGGAATTATCTTGACTTTCCTTCCTCTGTGTCCCATGCTACCGCCGGTATGAAGTTGCCGTGAATCCAGTCGAACTCGTGGGCTGCTGGTCCGCCAGTCGACGGCGTTGCAGTCGTGACTCCCTGTGGCCCGTATCCATGGCGATCACCAATCAAATGGACCGGATACGCGTGAAAGGCCTCATCAGGGGTCACGATTTTCATTCCGTTGACGAGCGCCTGTGCGATCAGGATTCGATCGAACGGGTCCCTGTGCAGCCGTGGCAGCTTTTCCGCCATCAAGGCATCTGATTCCATGAGCGGCAGACTTTCGATGCCGGATTCTTCCCGCACCCGCGGTATCAACAGATCCGGCGATGCGTTCAGCACCAGTGCGCCGCTGGCATATTTCCTGCCGATCTCCCAGGCAGAAACCGCGCTCATGTACACCTCGTTTCGGGAATCGGGAATGGCAGCACGGGCAGTCCTCGACAACACATCCGAAGCGGCCTGAAAGCATATGAACGCGCAGGTATCGAGAAGGAGATTCATCGCGGAAACACGGATGCGCCGTCAAACTCCGCCAGTTCGGCGTCTGTCAGGGGAGCGAATGCCTCGGGAGTCCAACTCACCCGGCCTTTCAGAAGCCCTTCGTTTCTGGCCATCCGGTTTACCAGGGAAAACTCCGGCGCTATGACGCGCAACTCCGCTACTACTTCAACCAATATTCTAATCCAATTATAGGACTCACAAGTTAGTCATATTTCCAAACAGGAGCATGATCCCGCTTGTAGAGAATCCTGCGCGACAAGTGTCGTTACAGGCGTTCTCGCGCCAGTGCCCTTTGCTGTTCAGCCCGGTTTTCACGCCGTCGCCACCGCGTCCGTCCGGGATTTCCCGCCCCGTTTTTCGGGGAGTGACTGTGCCGGATGGCACAGCGAAACCCGGGTTCCGGTTGCGCGTTGCGTCCAAAGCGCCCATAATCTGGTTATGACGCTCAGGAATGCGACCTTGCTCGCCATCGTCGGCGTGGCTCTGTGGACGATTCTTCTGGCCGTGGATTTCATCGTCAATCTCTCCGGCGTTGCTCGCGGGTTTATCGCGGTCGACGCCCTTTTTACGTCGCTCATCCAGTTCGCAGCCGTTCTCAGTCTGCTGGTGTTCCTGGTCGTTTTTCGCATTTCGCAGTCCGGAGCGCATTGAATATGGCTAAACTATCGCAGCATCAGGTCGACTCCGCATTGCAGGAACTCAGCGGATGGACGGTTGTAAACGGCAAGCTCCATCGCGATTTTCAGTTTGCCGACTTCGTTCATGCGTTCGGTTTCATGGCAACGGCCGCTCTGATCATTGAGAAAATGGGGCACCACCCCGAGTGGTTCAACGTCTACAACCGGCTCACCGTCGATCTGACTACTCACGACGACGGTGGTATCACAAAGAAGGACGTCGAGCTTGCCAAAGAGCTGGATGCCCTGGCTGCGAAGCTGCTATGAGGCTCCCCGGCTGCGCCAGCCGGGTGATTCGCTCGTAATCGAACATTCCACGAAGAAACAGGACCCTGCAGACATATGCCACTCCCCGAAGATGAGAGGATTATCGAACTCAGCCAGGATCTGATCGGACAATTGGACGCCATATTCGGACAGCATCCCGGCTTTCGGCCGGCCCACGCCAGGGGCGCGATGCTTTCGGGAACGTTCATGCCATCGCCGGAGGCTGCATCCCTCACGCGGGCGCCTCATATGGTGGGGGAGTCGACACCCGTAACATTGCGATTCTCAAACTCCACGGGAATTCCGCTGTTGCCCGACAACGATCCGAATGCAAGCCCGCACGGACTTGCCGTTCGCTTCCACCTTGCGGAGCGCGTTCACACCGACATCATCGGCCATTCGACGGATGGTTTCCCCACAAGGACCGGCGAGGAGTTCCTGGAATTCCTCCGCGCGCTCGCGGCGACCGATCCGTCGAAGCCGTCGCCGACTCCGATTGAGGTATTCCTGGGCGCTCATCCGAAGGCACTCGCATTCGTGCAAACCCCCAAGCCGGCTCCATCCAGCTTTGCGCGGGAATCGTATTTCGGCGTCACAGCCCTGCGTTTCACGAACGGAGATGGCGTCAGCCGTTATGGGCGCTGTCGCATCGTCCCGGAAGCCGGGAACGATCATTTGTCCGATGCCGAGGCCGCGGGTAAGGGCCCGAATTTCCTGTTCGACGAACTCGCGGAGAGAATCGCCCGCGGACCAATCTTATTCCACGTCATGGTCCAACTGGCAAACGACGAAGATACCGTGGACGATGCAACCGTTCACTGGCCGGAAGAACGAACTTTGCTGAATCTCGGCAAGATTACTTTAACCGGGCCAGTCGCGGACGATGCCGTTCAGCAGCGGCACATGATCTTCGATCCCATTCCGCGCGTGGATGGGATCGACCCTTCGGCCGACCCCCTGCTCGAACTGCGCGCCGCCGTCTATTTGTTAAGCGGGCGCCGGCGACGGGCGGCTTCCTATCACCGGCCGACCCCGTTGGGTTGAAGACGAAAAAATGCGGATGATCCCGAACACCACCGGAGCGTAGCGACGGGGGCACCTCGATTGTGCAAGAAGCGTTCGGCCTCGTCAGGAGAAACCTGTCCGAATCGCTGTTCACGCTCCGGTGTCACTGTGGGCTGACTGACGCCACGGTGAATTTAGACATCAGTGTCCTTTTTGATTTCCGTCGCAAGGTTACCGCCATCCTTGTCCGGCGTTGGATCATGAAAAATCTCTTCGATGCGCATTCTGAAGAGCCGGGCTGCCCGGAAAGCCAGCGGCAGACTCGGATCGAACTTGCCCGTCTCGATGGCGTTGACAGTCTGCCGGGACACATCGAGGGCATCGGCCAACTGGGCCTGCGTCCAGTCGCGCTCGGCGCGCAGCACCTTGAGCCGATTCTTCATCGGTAACGCCGCGTTCCGTACAGGTTGGACACGGCAAACGTCAGACTCATAAGAATCAGCAGGTACGCGATGTCCGCATGGAAGGGAATCACGTGGTAGGCATCCATCACCGAAAACGGGACGCCGGCGACCACGGCTACTCCCAACGTGATTCCCATGGAGTTTAGTTGAACCTTCCGCTGGAGCTCATCGAGTTCCGCAAGATAGTTTTTGTTGGCCAGGATCATGCCGACGCCTACCGCGACGTCCAGACCGACCGCCAGCAGCGTGAATACCAAGGTCCTATTCCAAAGAAGTTTCGGCCCGAATGCCATCAGCGCCGTGGCCGCCCCCCACGCGCCGTTCCAGCGGAAGAGCCGTATAACGTTCGCCCGGATCCGCGACTGATAGCCATTCTCCGGTCGTTTTACCTGATTCATAATGTCTCCAATCATTGTCTTTGTGTAGGGTATAGTTGACAATTTAAGCGTACCTGCTTGGCTGGGAGCGAGTCAAGTGTTATTTACAAAAAGACGTATATTATTGATTCAGGATGGCAGTCGATTTAACGAGATCCTCGTCATGAAAAATCTCTTCGATGCGCAGAGCGAAGGGCCGACCGGTCCCGAAGGCGAGCGGCAAGATTGGATCGAACTTGCCCACCTCGATGGCGTAGATGGTCTGCCGGGACACATCGACGGCGCCGGCCAAACTGGAGCCGAGTACCCGTCCCGGCTCGCCTTCTGAGCCACAGAACATGCCACGAAGCTTCTTGCCCACACCCGTTGGCCCGAACATGAACGCGACGAGGCTTGCTGAAAACTTACGCCCGCGTACCGACCGACGACCATAATCCTGTCTTGCAACTCGCGGCCCGCGGGATTTCATGAGCCACAACGAAGCGCCCCGGCTTCTGTGCGCACACCCGCCGGCGGGCGCAGCACCCGCGTTTAGTATAGGAAGTTAACCATGCGAACCAACCTTTTCATCAAGGTCATCGTCGAACACGATAAGAAAGAAGCGCCCGAAAAGCTCGGCACGGAGCTTTGCCGCCTGCTGGAGAAAAACTACATCGTGCGCAAGGCCGAGCTCTCCAGCGTCGCCCCGGTCGAAGACTGAATGGGGGCCTCGACGCTCGCGAATCGCATCCGCGTTCTTAACGCCGCCTCACCGCGCCCGTCCGGCGGTTACGTGCTCTATTGGGCGCAGATGAATCGACGGGTGACGTCCAATCACGCGCTCGCCCATGCGGGGGAGATTGCCAATGCAAACAACCTGCCGCTACTGGTCTATGAGGGGTTGACGTACAACTACAAAGCCGCGAACGACCGGCACCACACGTTCGTTCTCGAAGGCGTTCCCGAGACCGGCGACGAACTGGCCCTCATCGGAGCGGGCTATTTTTTCTATCTGCGGGCGAATGCCTCCGGCCCCAACGACGTTCTCTATCGCCTCGCCGCGCGCGCGCACTTAGTTTCCTTCCCTTCCCGGCGGTTACAGTTTCCGCAAGATTCCGGCCTTTTTTGGGTGCCATTCCTGCCCGCGTCTTTGCCGTGATCTCCTGCGTCGCATGAAGTCAGATTTCTGCATCAAAGCCGAGTGTCTCAAGATTGTTGACATGCACCGAGGGGGGAATTATACTGGAAAACGTTTCGGTAGCGGCAAGGAATCAAAGGCGTCACCCTGATGATTTCACCCGGCCCAAATGCGGATGGGGCAACAAAAGTGAAGATCGGACTAATTTTTGTGGTTGTGCTATTCCTGGGCGTGGTGGTGTTTGACTACATCGAGAGGTCGTCCCCGTCACCTCGTGTTTCAACCCCGGTCGCAACCTCAGCCCCGGTGGCAACCGATGACAGACAAGCGAAGGTCATGCTGTACATGAGCTGCCTGGGGTTCTCAAGGAGTGCCGCTGCCAAATCGCTGCAAGCCGCCGGCGGAGACGTGGACAAGGTTCTTACCATGACCCATATGGCTGTGACTGGCGAGCTCTCGGGAGAACCGCCGCTGACTGAGCGTGAGAAGGCTTGTCTTGAGAGTAGCGGGCTGTAAATGGCGCAATCGTTCAAACCTGGGGACTTGGTGCAACTGAAAGCGGGCGGGCCTAAAATGGTTGTTGACCGCTGCGTAAAGAGGCGTGTTTATTGTCAATGGTTTTCCGGCGACAAGCTTCAATCAGCAAGCTTTCCCGAGGTGTCCCTTCAATTCGAAGTTACGGTCGTCAAACGGGTCATCGGCGTACCAGACGACGCAATCTGACCATCCTTCCGATTAGATTGTGAGCCATGATGATCGACGAAAACTCCTCCATACATTTTCCGCCGGGATTCGGCCCAACCCGCTAACGCACTCCCCAGGCTCTTCCCTGCCCAACGTGGGCGACATGAAATAGGGTTACGTCCGCGGTCCCGACCGACCACCAGAATCCCATCTCGCAACTCGCGGCCAGTGGGAATTTCAGGGCCAGGACGAAGCACCCGACCCTGTGCGCGCACGCGCCGGACAACCGGGCTTTAGTATAGGAAGTTAGCCATGCGAACCAACCTTTTCATCAAGGTCATCGTCGAACACGATAAAAAAGAAGCGCCCGAAAAGCTCGGCTCGGAGCTTTGCCGCCTGCTGGAGAAAAGCTACATCGTGCGCAAGGCCGAGCTCTCCAGCGTCGCCCCGGTCGAAGACTGAATGGGGGCGTCGCCGCTCGCCAATCGCATCCGCATTCTCAACGCCGCGCCTCCGCGTCCATCCGCCCGCTACGTGCTCTATTGGGCGCAGATGAATCGCCGCACGGCGTCCAACCATGCGCTCGCTCATGCGGTGGAGATTGCCAATGCGAACAACTTGCCGCTGCTGGTCTATGAGGGGTTGACGTACGACTACCAAGCCGCGAACGACCGCCTGCATACGTTCATTCTCGAAGGAGTTCCCGAGACTGGCGTCGAACTGGCCCGCATCGGCGCGGGCTATTTTTTCTATCTGCGAGCGAATGCCTCCGGCCTCAACGACGTTCTCTACCGCCTTGCCGCGCAGGCACACTCCATCGTCACTGACGATTATCCGGCGTTTATCGCATGCAGCCACAACGCCATCGTGCCCGGGCGTATCGGAATTCCTTACATCGCCGTGGATTCGAGCTGCATCGTCCCGATGAACAGTCACGTGAAGCGAAACTACGGCGCTTACACAATCCGGCCAAAGATCAGGCGTGAACTGCCCGCTTATCTGACGCCCGTCGAAATGCCCGCGCTCGGGAGAAAATGGCGAGACGAACGTCTTCCCGCCGATGT
Organism: Bryobacterales bacterium; assembly: GCA_003136575.1. Classification (GTDB taxonomy): domain Bacteria; phylum Acidobacteriota; class Terriglobia; order Bryobacterales; family Bryobacteraceae; genus BOG-234. The sequence goes on from PLEX01000096.1 coordinate 18,752, forward strand.
CGCCGGACTCCGCACCCACGTGACGGCATCCAACATCGCGGCTCTGGTGGCTGCCTGCGACATCGACCATTCGGTCAAGCCGTCTGTCGAATATAAAGGCGGTGCCGCTGCAGCGCGCCGGCGGCTGAACGACTTCCTCAAGGACCGTTTGCGCCGCTACGCCCGTGAAAGCGGCCAGCCGTCGAAGCAGGCGACAAGCGGCCTGAGTCCGTATCTCCACTTCGGCCAGATCTCGTCGCTGGAGGTCGCGCTCGCCGTTCAACGCCACGCCGAAGAGCACAAACTGATCGCCGACGAGTTTCTTGAGCAGCTCGTCGTGCGGCGCGAACTCGCGTTTAACTTCGCTCGGTTTGCCGGGACGGCGGTCGACTCGCTCGACGTGTTGCCGGACTGGTGCAAACGAACGATGGCGAAGCATGCGGCAGATCCCCGGCCGTTTCTCTATACGCCTGACCAATTCGAGCGCGCAGCCACGCACGACGCACTCTGGAATGCAACGCAGCGCGAACTTCTTCTGCGCGGCACGATCCATGGCTATTACCGCATGTACTGGGGTAAGAAAATCATCGAATGGTCTCCGACTTACGAAGACGCTCTGCGCACGATGATTCGCCTCCACGATGTCTACGCGCTCGATGGCCGCGATCCGAACACCTATACCAACATTCTGTGGTGCTTCGGGCTTCACGATCGCCCGTGGGGCGAGCGCGCGGTCTTCGGGCAACTGCGTTACATGTCACTGGACGGCATGAAGCGCAAGACCGACGTAGCGGCTTACGTCAAGGCCATGGCGACCCTGACGTGACATAACGGCAGGGGCGATCCCCGCAACAGGAACCGCCGCTGCCGTTCTTTGTTTCAGCTGAATTGCGGACTCAGTTACTGGTTTTGCGCCTGCGGACGGCGTAAACCATGCCGATTCCACCCATCAGCAGCGGCGCATACAGGCTCGGCTCGGGTGCGGCAGCTGAGAGCGTGCCCTCTTCCAGCGGGTCGGCGTAATCGATGTTATTCCCGCCGTAGGCACTCAGGATGGGTCCCGGTGTCGAGACGATCAGCTCTGGCGCGGCACTGTAGTTCCACGTAAAGGTAATGAAGTCCTGGAAGCCAGGCTGTGTGCCGGACATCAGGAAATTTCCGCCGAAGCCCGGCGTGTATCCTCCACTTGCCGCGAAGTTGGTGGTTGGATCCCATATCCAGTCTATGGCTTCGGGTGAGCCGCCGTTGTAGCTCGCGCCGGTCAGAAAGCCGTTGACCGCGGTCACCTGGCTGTCATCGGGAGTAAAGGTTACCTGACCGTTGAATGTGGCGCCGGACTGAAATGTTTCGTTGAGGGTGAAGATGTCGGCTCTGCCAGCCAGAGCCAGGCCCATCATCATGAAGCATGCGCAAATGATGTGTTTCAATGAATTCCTCCTGTTAAGTTTGTTGCGAATCCTGGCCGGAGTATCCATCGTAGAATCTTCGGCTCACCACCAGTATATGGAGGAAATGGGCGGAAGGCGGCGTTTTTTCGCTGCCTGGCTGGAATCTGGTTCCAGTACCCGGCTGCGTATTCAGTTCCCGCCAACAACGCGAAGATCCCTCCATCCAACGCCGCGCGCGAGCCTGCACCATAATGAGCTAAGTAGTCTCTTACCGCTCAAATTAATATGAAATGCATTATTTCCGGCGGCACCGGATTCATTGGACGCCGCGTTGTCGATCGTTTACTGAAGGACTCCCACTACGTCGGCGTCTGGAGCCGCAAGCCGGGCCTCGATAAGCGCGTCGCCGTCGCAACTCACTTCTGGGATCCGCTTGCGGGCGATCCGCCTCTTGAAAGCCTCAACGGCATGGACTGCGTGATTCATCTGGCCGGAGAAAACGTCGCCCAGCGCTGGACCCCCGAGGTGAAGCGCCGCATCCACGATAGCCGAGTCCGTGGCACGCAGCGGATCGTGGATACAATCGAACACGTTCGCCACAAGCCGAAGATCTTCGTCTGCGCATCGGCCATTGGCATCTATGGCGAGCGTGGCGACGAGATACTTACCGAAGCGTCCGTACCCGGCACCGGTTTCCTGGCCGATACCTGCCGCGCATGGGAGGCGGAAGCTGACCGTGCGCGGCGCTTCGGGATGAGGGTGGTCAAAATCCGCATTGGATTCGTTCTCGGCAAGGACGGCGGCGCGCTGCAAAAAATGGTTCCTGCATTCAGGGCATTTGCCGGCGGCAGGCTCGGTTCGGGTAAGCAGTGGATGCCATGGGTTCACGTGGACGACGTCGCCGAGATCTTCGCGCACGCGGTCGAGAACGAAATATCGGGGGTCTGGAATGCGACGGCTCCCAACCCGGTCCGCAACTCGGAGTTCACGAAGGAGCTTGCGAGCGTGGTCGGACGTCCGGCGCTGTTCCCGGTGCCTTCCTTCGCGTTGAAACTGGCGTTCGGCGAGTTTGCGCAGCACATGCTCGACAGCGCCCGGGTGATTCCGGAGAATCTGAACAACGCCGGATTCCGGTTCCGTCACCCGGAGTTGCGCGGGGCGCTTCGCGATTTGCTGGGGTAGGCTGGTTCAGACTTCGGCGGGCACGTGGTTCATTAATCGCAGGCTGATTTGTTCGTCCGCAGTCTCCAGCAAATTGATGCCTGCGTAATCCTGGCCAAGGCGGAACAAACCGCTATCGGGCATTTGCAGCGCCCATGCGATGAGGATGCGGTTCACGCCACCATGGCTAACGATCGCCACCGTTTCCCCCTTGCACTCACGCCGGATTTCTGCGAACGCACCGAGCACGCGGACGCGCATATCGGAAAGGCTCTCGCCATTTGGAAACTGAACCTCCGAGGGGGTTTCCATCCATTGCCGATAAGTGTCGGGGTAACGCGCGGCGATTTCGTCATAAGGAAGACCTTCGAAGTCGCCGAAGTTCATCTCCGTCAAATCTTCCCGCACTTTCACGGGACGTGAGAGACGGCTGGAAATGATCCGCGCACCTTCGAGCGACCTGGACAACGGACTCGAAAAAACCGCCGTAATGGGTTCGTTTCTTAGATATTCCGCCACCTGTTCCATCTGCCGGCGCCCGTGATCGGAGAGTGCGAAATCCCGCAAGCCATAACATCGCCCGCGCGCTTCCGCGACCGGCTCGCCGTGCCGTATCAGCCAGAAGCGCGTCATTTAGGGTGGCCGGTCCACAGAAACGCGAGCAAGGCCGCGCACTCGCACAACTGAAGGTTTGCGCCGAGCGTATCGCCCGTGATGCCTCCGATGCGGCGGCGGCAGAAGAAGCCGAACGCCGAGGCAGTGACAACAACGATCCCCGTCGCTATCCAGGCGTTCGGAGATCTGGCTGCGACATTCGCAGCCAGCACAGTCAACGTACCCACAACGAGCGATCGCTTCCCCATGCCGCCAATCACCGATGCCGATGCCCTCGCGTACGGAAGCGTTGCGGTCAGGAGCAGCATCGCCCAACGGCCCAGAGCGGGCGTGAGAATCAGGGCCGGAACCACGCCGTTCCGATTGAGCAAAGTGGCATACGCCGCGGTCTTGCAAGCGACGACGATTGCAAGGGCCAGACCGCCATAGGTTCCGATGGCGTGGTCGCGCATGATGCGGAGAACATCCTCCCTGGTCTTGCCGCCACCGAACCCGTCGGCGGTATCGGCGAGCCCATCGAAGTGCAGTGCGCCGGTGGCGGCGGCGTCGAGAGCGACGAGTATGACCCCGATCACGGCCAGCGGCAAGTGGCCATGGAGCAGACTGGCCGACAGCCAGTAAAACGAACCCAAAAAAATGCCGATCATCGGAAACCAGCCGGCCGAGCGCGCCACATCAGCCGCATCGCAGGAAACCAACCGGCCGACAGGTAGCCTGGTCAGGAACGCGACTGCCGCGACGAAAGATTTCACTTATTCGACACTCCGGCGGAGGCGAACGTCGCCATTCCCGTGAATGCCGAAACCGACGCGCGGATCAGACCGATGGCGAGCGCCGCGCCGGTTCCTTCTCCTAGACGCATCCCCAAATCGAGCAGCGGTTCCTCGCCGATCACTCCGAGCAGACACGCGTGTCCGGGTTCGGCCGAACGATGCGATGTAAACACGTATCCCGCCGAGTCAGGACAGATACGCACGGCGAGAGCCGCGGAGGCGGTTGCGATGAATCCGTCCGTAACCACGGGAACCCGGCGGGCCGCGGCGCCGAGACAGAATCCGCACATGGCCGCAATTTCAAAGCCGCCGACACATCGGAGAATCCCGAGTGGATCTCCCAGGCTTTCGGCGTGGAGAGCCAGAGCTCGCCGGATCGCGGAGCGCTTTCGAACCATGCAGGCTTCGTCGGCGGCGGCTCCGATGCCGACCACCGCGTCGGGCGATTGCCCGGTCAACGCCGCTGCGATGGCGCTGGCTGACGTGGTATTTCCGATGCCCATCTCGCCAAAGCCGAGCAGATCGCAACCGTCGGTTACGGCAGCGGCGGCGAGTTCGATGCCGATTCCAAGCGCGGCCACCGTTTCTTCTTCCGTCATCGCGGGGCCTGTACAGAAGTTGCGCGTACCGGCGGCGACGCGGCGCGAAATCAGATCGCCGACAGTTGGCAGCGGGTTCGCAACTCCCACGTCGACCACGCGTAATTCGATGCCGCCTGCGCGCGCGAACGCGTTAATCGCCGCGCCGCCGCTCAGGAAGTTGAGCACCATCTGCGCCGTGACTTCGCGCGGATAGGCGCTGACGCCTTCCTCGCAAACACCGTGATCCGCCGCGAACAGGACGATGCGCGGGCGACCGGCCGTCACCGAGAAGCTCTCGCGAATCGCGGCGCATCGGTTGGCGATTTCTTCGATCCGGCCCAGACTGCCTGGAGGTTTGGTAAGTTCCAGCTGACGCCGCAGCGCGGCTTCGATCCACTGAGAATCGATGGGGCGGATTTCCTTTAGCGTGCTTTCAAAAAGTGTCATGTCAGTTCCCGTTGGAGCGCTCCGATGAGCCTGTCGTTATCGGCTGCGGAACGAACGGCGACGCGCACAAAACGCCCGTGCGCTAGGCCTTCGTAAGAATCGCAGTTGCGGATCGCAATCCGATGTGCTGCGATCAGCCTCTCGCGCAATTCCGACGCACTGGGCATATTGTCCCGCAATTCAAGAAGCAGATAATTCGCCGCCGACGAGAAAACCACCAGTCCCAGTGCCGCAAGCGCGGAGGCGAGCCTCTCGCGTTCGGTGGCGTTTTCGCGCAGCGACGTTTCGGCGAATTCAACGTCGGTAACGGCTTCGGAGAGTGCGTCCAGCGCGAACTGCGTCACCGGCCAAGTCGGCAGATAAGAGCGGATGGACCGGATAGCGTCAGGGTGCGCGACGGCATAACCCACTCGGAGCGCCGGGCAGCCATAGAACTTCGTCAGCGAGCGAATCACGATCAACGATAGCTTCTCCGCAGCCTCGCGGATGAGGGTCGCCTCGGGGGCGTAGTCGATGAAGGCCTCGTCGAGCACGAGAGTAGCGCCGACGGAGATCGCCGTTTCGGCAATGCGCCGCACCTCTTTCGCCTGGAGCAACGCGCCCGAAGGGTTATGGGGATTGTTCAGCAGGACAAGGCCTGGCGTCACGGCTTCGATCCGCGCACAGAAACGGTCGACTGAAACCTGAAACGACTCGCCGCGATCGAGAGGAAACGGAATGAACTCGATCCGCTCGCGACTGCAGACTCGCCGGTACTCGCTGAATGACGGAATGGGAACCAGTGCGCGGTTCGCCCCCACGCACCGCATGATGGGCGTGAGCAGAGCCTCCGCTCCCGGGCCAACCACGATCGCGTCGCGGCTGACGCCGAGTTGCTTGCTCAACCCATCGCGAAGGCGCGACGCATTGGGGTCGGGATAGCGGCCTGGCAACTGCGGGTCGCCTGCATCGCGTGCCAGCACTTGGCGTGCGCGATGGGGCAAGCCGCGGGGATTGATGTTAGCGCTGAAGTCGAGCAGGTCGGACGCGGGTATGCCCAGTCTTTCGGCAATTTGCCACACATCGCCGCCGTGTACGACCGCCTCCGCTTCCGGGAAACACTGTGGCGCAGGCTCAAGCGATTGCCTTGCCGGGGTCGGGCTATCACCCATGGAGCCACGAAATCCTCCTGCGGCTTCAGAAACTCCGGCCTTCCGCGCGCCTTCGGGCAGTACGCTCAACGTCGGCGCCTCCCTGCAAGAAACAGGATCGCAATCCCGCACGCGATGCCCGATACCACAGCAACTAACGTCAGCGCGCGGCGTGTGTCGCGCGCGGATGCCGGATGCCCCTCGGGGTTCAGCAATGGCGAATCGTGGCGAACGCCGTCATAGGTGTTCGCGCCGCCGAGCCGCACCCCGAGCGCTCCCCCCATCGCAGCCTCACTCTGACCCGCGTTCGGGCTGGCGTGCTTATTGCCATCGCGCAGCCAGATTTTACCTCCGCGGAGCTTCGCCGCCACTACTATTCCGGCTGCCGTAAGACGAGCCGGAATGAAATTGGCGGCATCGTCCGCGCGCGCCGCAAAACGCCCGAAGTAACGATAAGGCGGCTCGGGATGCCCGATCATGGAATCGAGCGTGTTGATCGCCTTGTACGCCATGGCGCACGGAACGCCTCCGGCCACAAGCCAGAACAGCGGAGCCACTATGCCATCGCAGGCGCTCTCCGCCAGCGTTTCGATGACGGCACGCGAGATTTCGGATTCGTCCAGATGGGCCGTGTCGCGGCCTACGATGCGCGCGAGCCGGAGGCGGGCGAGATCGAGATCGTCCGCTTCGAGCGCTCGGATCACGGCGTGGGCTTCGGTTAAAAGAGAACGTATTGCCAGCGCCGTCCACGCGAGCAGCACCTGCCACACAACGCTCTTCGGACGCCCCATGACCCAACCCGCCGATGCGACGGCGACGGTGAGACCGGCGCCGGCGAGGAACTCGCTCCCGGGGCCGCGGGTGAACCGCCGCAGGGAGCGTTCGCCTGCTGACGTGAGATACCCGAATCCGCGGACCGGGTGAGGGAACCACTCGGGATCACCCAGGAGAAGATCCAACGCGCAGGCGGCGGCGAGGCGAGACGCGGTCATAGCCCGACCCAAGCCCGAATCAATTTCATATCGAGCGATTGCCTCAGATGGCCAGCCCAGCGGTCGATCCGTGCTTCGCGTGCCGCCGTGACACTTGCGAAGCTTCGTGCGGGTTCGAGCCCGCAACTGGCGCGCGCGAAGCGGAGGAAGCTGTGGCGAAATGCGTCGTCGTCGAAGAGGCCGTGGATGTACGTGCCCCACACGCGGCCACGGACATCGGCCACGCACTGTTCGCCGGTCGTTTCGCCCATATGAATCTCATAGCCGGTGAATGGTGGCGCGTCCCACATCGTGGTTGTGCCGGTTGCGCGGCGCACCGTCTTCTCTCCGCGCATAGTCGTCCGCACCGGCAGCTTGCACAGGCCCTCCATCCTGCGCGGAAGTCCGTCACTTTCCACGCCCGCGGGGTCGTCTATCGAAAGGCCCAGCATCTGAAACCCGCCGCAGATCCCTATGATCGGCCCCGCATATTCCTCTGTCGCGCGGGCGAATCCGCGTTCGCGCAGCCACGCCAGATCGTCCAGCGTTTGCTTCGTACCAGGCAGAATAAGAAAGTCGGCGAGCGCCACGTCGGCGGGATCTTCGAGGAACGCAACCGATGCGGCTGGTTCGGCCGCCAGCGCATCAAAGTCGGTGAAATTTGCCATATGCGGCAGGGCCACCACGCCGATGCGCAGCGGCCGCTCAAGAGACAATGACCGGTCCGGCCACGCGCGCCGTCGGTCCTCCAAAGCCACGCCGTCTTCCTCTTCAAGTCCGAGGTCGCGAAGATACGGCACCACGCCGACGCAGGGAATCCCAAGGCGCTTTTCGATCGTTTCGACGCCGGGCCACAGGAGTCCCACGTCGCCGCGAAACTTGTTTATCGCGAAACCGCGAATCCGCGCGCGATCCTCCGGTTCAAGCAGTTCCAGCGTTCCGACAAGCGAAGCGAAAACGCCTCCGCGATCGATATCGCCCACCAGCAGGCATTGCGCGTCCGCGGCGTGCGCCATGCGCATGTTCACGATATCGTGTTTCCGAAGATTGATTTCGGCGGGCGACCCCGCGCCTTCGAGCAGCATGAGTTCATGCCGCGAGGCCAGCTTCCGATAGCTTTCGACTACTACCGGAAACAGGTCTTCCACACGCCGCAAATGATAATCGGACGCCGTCACCTGACCCCATACGCGCCCCAGTAAAACGACCTGCGATGCCGTGTCGGACATAGGCTTGATGAGGATTGGATTCATCTCGGCGCACGGAACCACGCGGCAGGCCTCGGCCTGCAGGGCCTGGGCGCGGCCGATCTCGCGGCCGTCCGGCGTCGCGGCTGAATTCAGCGACATGTTCTGCGCTTTGAAGGGGGCGACGCAAATCCCGTCATCGGAAAAAATCCGCCCCAGCCCGGCGGTAAGCAGCGACTTGCCCACGTGCGATGCCGTGCCCAGAATCATGAGGGGGCGGGCGCGTGACGTGGTTGTGCTCAACTCTCGTTTCAACCCGGTTGCGTCCTTTCATGAACGCCGAATTTATCGAAGTGAGTCACACTCGCCAGATCGCCGCGCGTCTCCCACCCCTTCTCTTCAAGATCGGGCCGCGGCCGGAATTCCGACACATATCCGACGCAAAGATATGCCACCAGCGTGAGCGCCTGTGGGATGCCCAGCGTCTGCCGTAGTTGGTCGAAATCGAGGATGCTCACCCAGCCGACTCCCAGCGACTCCGCCCGCGCGGCCAGCCAGAGATTCTGCACCGCGCAAACGGTGGAGTAAAGCGCTACCGAAGGATCCGTCTGGCGGCCGAGTCCGCTGCCTTTTGCACGATCCGGATCGCAGGTGATGCAAATGTTGACGGGCGCGTCGAGAATGCCCGCCAGCTTCAACCCGTCATACAGCTTGCGCTGCTCGCCCTGGTAGACTTCTGCCGCGCGCTTGCCGGCGCACTCGAAATTGGCGTGGATCGACCGCCGCACGGAAGCGTCGCGGACCACGATGAAATCCCAGGGCTGCATAAAACCCACGGACGGCGCATGATGCGCCGCGTCGAGAATCCGCGAGAGCACTTCGTCCGGCACCGGATCGGGCAGGAAATGCGAGCGCACATCGCGGCGTTCATAGATCGCGCGGTAAACGGCGCGGCGCTCGTCGTCTGTGAATCCGGTCATGACCTATTTCTCACCATGCGCGCGACCAGCGCGGGCCGGTCTTCTCCGCCGTGCGCAGCGAGGAATCGATGCCCCTTCGCGCTTCGACCAGCCGTCCGTAAAGCCAAAGCAGATCGGAAAGCCGGTTGATATATGCGAGAATCGAGGGATTCTCAATCACGCCGGTCTCCATCAGGCCGGTTGCGAGGCGCTCGGCGCGCCGGCAAACCGTGCGCGCGACGTCGAGCGCCGCCGAATCGGGCGAAGCGCCGGGTAGCGACCAATCCCCGAGAACGCCGGGTTCCGCTTCAATTTGGTGGACCTCCGCTTCCAGAGCGTCCACCATGGCTGGCGTAATCTCGGGCACTCCTTTCTTCGACTCGGGCGGCGTGGCAATCGCCGAGCCCACCTTGTAGAGTTCGCGCTGGATTCTTTCGATGCGCGACGCGACGTCGGCATCCTGGCAGATGGAGCGTGCGAAACCCATTTGCGAAACCAACTCGTCGATTGTGCCGTAGCACTCTACCCTGGGGTGGGTCTTTGAAACCCTGATCCCGCCCGCAAGGCCGGTCTGGCCTCCGTCACCGCGCTTCGTGGCAATACTCATGCGACATTTGCTCCTTTATAGAAACCGAAAGAATCTCTTCGAGCGTCACGCCCGTTCCTTCACCGTCTTCGACGTGAACGGCGGCGAAGCCCTCGTCGTCGCCCACCGCTTCGAACGCGGCGATCATCCGCTCCATGCGTTCCGGACTCAGCCGACGCGGACCGCTGCGGGCGGCGTTGCGTTCATGGCACACGGCCGCGGAAGTCGACATGACGACTGCCACCGCGGGGCATTGTGCCTCCCGCGCAATGCGCAGCCAGCGCTCGCGGTGCGCCCGCGTGCGGTTCGTGCGATCCACGATCACAGTATGTCCGTCCCGCAGCGCCGCCCTCGCTATCGCGTCTTCGGCGTCACGGTACACCGGGCGATAAATGTGATCGAATCCGAATGGCGTGATGGCGTCGATCAGATCGTCCTGCGAGACATGAACCGCGCCATGGCCGTTGCGGCGAGCCCATGTGGTCTTGCCCGATCCCGGCGGGCCAACCAGAACGATCAAATAAGCGTCGTTTGCCATTTTGCCCATCTCACATCGCCGCGAATTGCTGCCGCCGGCGCAGCAGCCAGAGAAACACCGGACCGCCCAGCAGTCCGGTCACGGCGCCTACCGGCAATTCACCGGAAGACAGAACGGTGCGGGCCAGCGCGTCCGTCAGAATCAGAAAAGCCGCGCCAAGAAGCAGAGAACCGGGCAGCACGATGCGCAGATCCTCCCCAAACATCATGCGCACGGCGTGTGGCACGATCAACCCAACGAAGCCGATCGCGCCTCCGGCCGATACCGTCACGCCGACGATCAGAGCGCACAGCGCATGGACGACGCTCTCGCACCGCCGCACGTTCACGCCCAGCGTGGCGGCCGTGTCCTCGTCGATCGCGATCAGATTCAGCTTGCGCGAATAGGCCAGCAGCAAGAGCCACGCTGGCGCCAGCACCAGCATCATCCGCCCAACTGGCGCAAGCCCGACGACATCCAGGCTGCCGATCAGCCAGCGCAGGATTCGCAGCGCGCTGCTCGGGTCGGTGAGATATTCGATCGTCAGCACTCCCGCCGCGGCAATCAGATTCACCGCGATTCCCGATAACAGCAGCGCCCCCGGGAGCACCACCGCTCCCGAGCGCGCGATGGTGCGGACCAGCGTGACCGCGACCATGGCTCCGGCGAAGGAAGCCGCGAAGATCAGCGGAACGCCGCCTACGCGGGCACTCCAACCCAGGGCGATCGCGACGCTCGCGCCGAGCGCTCCGCCACCGGAAACGCCCAGCGTGTAAGGGTCGGCCAGAGGATTGCGGAAGAGAGCCTGCAGCGCGCCTCCCGTCACCGCGAGCGACGCGCCAATCACCAGCCCGAGCAGAACGCGCGGCAGCCGCAGCCGAAAGAACAGCGTGCGAGAAAAAGGGTCGGAGAAGATGCCGGTCAGATCGATTCGTTGACTGCCGACGGCCACGCCCACCGCTATTGACGCCAGCAGGATGAGGGTCAGGATCGCCATGGCTTTCGCGACGCGCGCGCCGATTGATTGTTTCACAAATCCGCCCACACCAGCGTCTGATTTCCGATGCGCCGCGAGCGCACGTTCGGATCGTCGTAAACATCGCGCAGCCGCGGCTCGCTGAGCACCTCATCAGGCGTGCCGGAGGCCGCGACCTCCCCGCAGCGAAGGGCCACAATCCGGTCGAAGGCTCCGGCCATCTGGATATCGTGCGTCACCATGATCGCGCTCAAATTCCGCGTTCGCCGCAACTCCATCAGTGTGCGGATCAATGCCGCGCGGTGCTTCAGGTCGAGCGAGGAGGATGGCTCGTCGAGCAACAACAAGCGCGGTTCCTGAGCCAAAGCGCGCGCGAGTATCACCATTTGCCGCTCGCCTCCCGAAAGGCTGGTGAACGGCCTCGACGCCAGGTGCGCCGCATCGGCCAGTTCCAGCGCTTCCATGGCCTTCTCGGTATCGTGGCCGCCCTCAAAACGAAAGCGAACGGCGTGAGGCGCCCGTCCGCTCAACACCAGATCGATCGCCGGAAACGGAAAAACGGTCGCCGTCGATTGCGGAACGTAAGCGATCTCCCGCGCCCGCAGCCTCGGTTCCCACGCGTCGAGCGCGACGCCTCCCAGCAAGATCGAACCGGAGCGGGGCTTCAGCAACCCCGCCAGCATTCGGATCAGCGTCGATTTTCCCGAGCCGTTGGACCCGATCACCGCCGTCATGGTTCCAGGCGCGGCGGTAAGGCTCACACCGTTCACGACAAGCGGCCCGCCGCCGTAAGCGTACGAGAGATTGCGCGCTTCAAATGTCAACGGACCGCTCACTTTGCCTCGGGATGAATTAACTTTGCGAACAACTCGGCGGTTTGCACCATGCGCTGCGAGGCATGAGGAACGAAATCTTCGTTTACTTCGAAAACACGCCGTGTCCGCACCGCTTTCAACTCCGGCATCTCGCCCCACGCGTCCAAAGAATCGCCCGCGAACCGGCTCTTCGGCCCTTGTATGAAGTCGAGAATGATCTCAGGATTTACCGCCAGCAGATCTTCCTTCACGAGCTTCTTGTAACCGTGCTCTACCGGAGGCACGGCAATGCGTCCGCCCGCGATTCCCACTAACTCGGCCAGAAAACTGCCATCGGTCGCCGTGTAAAGATCGCGCAGGGTTCCGGGAAGACGATCTACGATCAGCACGGTGGGAGTCTTCGGCAGCCCCGCCGTTCTGCGGGCGACGCGATTCAGACCCTCGCGCGTCGAGGCAACCAGTTTCGCGGCTTCGCTCTCGTTGCCGGTTGCGCGGCCAATGGTCAGAATTGCTTCATAGACTTCCTGAATGGAATTGTTCGACGTCTTCAGGACGGTAAGCCCGAGGTCTTTAAGCGTTCCTTCGAAGAACGGAGCTTGTGCCTTGGTGACGATTACCAGGTCTGGCCGCAGGCCCACAAGCTTTTCAAAGCTCGGGCTGTGCAACTGGCCCAGATGCGGAAGCTTCGCGGTCTCGGGCGGATATGTGTCGTAGTCGGATACGGCGACTACACGATCGAAAGCGCCCACGCCGTAAACGATTTCGGTCAGGTCGGGGGATAGCGAAACGATCCGCTGCGGCCGGCCCGCGCCGGCGGCGCAAAACGCGTAGATCAGAGCAACCAACGAAGCTCGTCTCATGTCAGAACTCGTACTGCAGGCCGCCCATAGCCGTGCGTCCGGCGGTGGGAAAGCCATTCTCAAAGTATGTCTGATTGAAGACGTTATTGGCGCGAACAAATAAACGAACCGAATGGAATTCCTTCACAGGGATGCGATAACCGGCCCCCAGGTTCACTTTATGAAGTCCGCCGAAGCGATAAGTTTGCGTCACGGTTGCGCCGAAGATCGGCGCGAGATAGCTGCTCGAATCGACGGTATCCACGGTCAGAAGCAGCCGCGGACTCACCTGGTCGGCGGCCAGAATCGAAAACTGGTTTCGCGGAACCACGAAAGTTTGCAGGACATCGCCGACGATCGGCGTTCGCTCAATCGCGTTCACAAAGGTATATGCCGCGGTCAACTTCAGTTTGGTCGTGAGCGACGCTGAAGCGCTCGTTTCGACACCCCGCGAAATGCCGCCGGCCGCATTCAGATAGCCAATGAAGCGGCCAAAAGGGTCCGTCTCGGGATTGATCAGGCCGGAGGTGTCGAAATTAATCACATCGTTGAGCCAGGTGTAAAAATAACTCGCGGAAGCCTTCAGCCGACCATGAAATAAAGTCTGGTCGAAGCCCGCGTCAAGACCGGTGGAACGTTCGGGCTTCAGACGAGGATCGCCGTAAACCGTGTACCCGAAAATCGGATCGTAACCCGCGCCAAAACGCTCGTACAGAGACGGCGCGCGATAACCGCGGCCGACATGCGCGCGCAGTTTTGTTCCCGTGCGGCGCGCATAATACGCCGCCGAACCGTCGCCTGTGTAAGCCGGCGTGGGCGACTGGAACGGGATCCCCGCATACGGAGCCGCCGCCACCGGGTCGAACGCAGGAGCTTCGAGCGAGAAGAACTGGGCGCGGAAGGCGCCCGAAAGCTGCAGGCGTCCGCCGAAAAACTGCGCCTGATCCTGCACGAAAACAGCCTGGCTGCGCTGCGTCACGTTCGCGCCCGAAGCCGCCGCGGCATTGCTCAAATCCGTGTTGTCGTTGGCGTAGTTTTCCCGCTCGAACTCATAGCCGCCGCTCAGCAGATTGAAGCCGAGGCGATAGTGGAACTGCGAATCGACGGTCTGAATGCGCCCGTCGTAGAGCGAGCGGGTATTGCCAACCGGCTGGTAGTCCACGCCCGCCGGCCCGTTGCCGTAACGCCGGCTGTTCGAAACCAGCTGATAGCTCAACGAATAGTCGAGCGCCGGCGTGGCCTGTCCATTCAGAATCAGCGCCGCCGTAATGAACCTCGCGGCGCGCGTGGAATCGGGATCGTCCGGCGCGGGGATGAACGTTGCGTTGCCCGTGTTCTGCGGCAGCGGTACGCCGTCCTGGTAAGCCGCGGTGAGCGCCGGGGAAAGCGCCACGGCGTTGACGATTCCGANNGCGCCGAAGAGCCTCGCCGTCAGCCGGATCGAGGGAGACAGATGAAACGTGATGCGGCCCTGCGTACTCACATCGCGAAACGGAGAGTCGCCGCCAACGCCCGAAGTGACGTCGGTATCCGATAGTCCAAGGCTGTATTCGATGCGGTCGCGCCGGAATCCACCCGAAAGCTGAGCCCGTCCGCGAAAAGTTCCGAGCGATCCGCCTTCGACGAGCACGCTTCCGCGCGTCTTCCCACCGCCCTCGTCCGTGATGATGTTGATGACGCCGCCGACCGCGTTCGTGCCGTAAAGCGCAGACCCGGGTCCGTTCATGACCTCCACGCGGCTCGCATCGGCCGAGAGCAGATCCTCAATCAGCCCCGAAGCATCCGCCTGCGTTGCGGAAGCGTCGCGCAGACGAATGCCATCGACGAGCACGGCTGTGTCCTGATCGCGCAGGCCTCGGATCTGAATCGTCGCGAACGCTCCTGTGCCTCCGAGTTGTTGCACACGCACGCCGGGGGCGAGGTTGACGATATCGGAAAGAGCGGAGGCGTCTCGCGAGTCCGCGTCGCTCTGGTCGATCACGGTTACCGCTTTCGATAACTGCTCCGGCGTCTGGGGAGTGCCTGATGCGGTGACGGCGATTTGGTCATGCAGGCCGGCGAGGCTAAGCGCAACATCGCGCTTCTCCGCAGCGCCCGGGCCGAGATGAATGTGCTCGGCAAGGAACGGCGCGAAACCCCGGCTTTCGGCGGCGAGGATATAATCTCCCTCCGGCAGGCCTTCGAATCGATACGCGCCGGAGGTGTCGCTCGTGGTCGCGCCCACTGCTCCGGAGTGGGAAGAGAGCGTGAGAGTCGTTCCCGAAACGGGCAGACCTTGCGGATCATTCACGATTCCCGCAAGCGAAGCTCCGGACTCCCCGCGCCCGATGGCGGCCCAGAGGGAGAGCGTCAGAAAAAAACACAGAGTGGGCTTAGTCATTTCGTGTCCTGTTTGCCGTTTTCAGATACAGAGGTAGCCCCGCGACAGTGAGGATCACCTCGTCGGCTGCTTCGGCGGCCCACTGGTTCAGGAGTCCATGAACATCGCGGAAAGCGCGCGTGACGGCGTGTTCGGGAACGGTTCCGGACCCGAGTTCATTGGAAACGAGAATGATGTGGCATCGGCCCGAGGCTGCGGCAATGCCCCTGAGTTCGCCCCGCGCGGCGGCTTCGATATCGGCCTGCGCGGCATCCCGATGTTTCCAAAAGAGATTGCCTAGCCATACCGTCAGGCAATCGACCAGGACCACATCGGTCTGTTGCGCCGCGCGATTCACCGCATCGGCCAGCGCCAGAGTTTCCTCGATTGTGTGCCACGAAGCCGGGCGTTCCGCACGGTGGTGCGCGATGCGAGACGCCATCTCGGCGTCGTCGCCGGGGTCGGCCGTGGCTATGTAAACCACGCGTTCGACCGCCGCCGCGAGCTTTTGGGCCAGCCGGGATTTGCCGCTTCTAGCGCCGCCGAGAATGAGTGTGAGCATCGTTAAGGAGTCCGGGCCTTGATTCAAAAAGCCGCGTACGCCTTAGCGCGAATGCCATCGGGGAAAAGGAAGATAAAGCGCCCCGCGAAACGGGGTAATCTGCGCGATCTGCTTTCGTCCGAAGCATAAACATACGGCCTTACCCGAGGCAGGTCTCCTGACTCGCAGGTCATAGCCGAACCAGCCTGCCTTCCCATTCCGCTGAACAGTGGCATACAAAGCTGGCCGCTCGCTGCTTACAGTGGCGGGACCGTGCGGGATTTTCACCCGCTTCCCTTTTCACTCGCCCAAACGACGAGCACCTCAGGGAGATTTAACAATAGCACAGGATTTCGTCGGCTGGCTGAACGGTCTTGTCCAATGTATGAGCCGGAAAAGGGGCAAGGCGGCGTTCCGGGTCGGTGCCGCCCACAAGTCGCGTTGTGTCGGGCGGGGCGTCGAGGTGAGTCTCGACGCGGCAGACACGAGTGTCCGCACCACGGTCTGGGCGCGAATCGTTCCCGGACGTTTTCGCCTGCGTTCTTCTTGTTACACAGTCTGCAACCTTGGCGGAGCGTCCTTTCCACAGCAGCGCTTGAATTTTTGATTCGATCCGCAAGTGCATTTGGCGTTGCGGGGGGTTCCGGATGGACTGGCCGCGCTTTTTTGCAAAGCGAACTCCGGTTTCGGTGGAGCGGATGGGCGTTTTTGCAAAACGAACTGTTCCGTTTGTTCGGGCGATGCGGCCGCCGGGGCCGGCGGAGATTTCTGCATCGTTTTTTGCAAAGCGAACCCC